>DATJVT010000522.1:0-5858 GCA_035501695.1 Terriglobia bacterium
CTGTGTTTTCATAGACATAGTCGGTTCATCCTCCATTTTTAACATCTTTTTTTGATTGCCGGCCATTCTCTCATGAAGCTAAATCTCCGTAATGCATATTGGCGGCCACGGGGGGAGATTCTCTGCCCGGCTCCATCGGCCCCAGCCCCTTATGATTAATCCATGCAAAGACATGGGCGCGAGCCTCCTGCGGTCTATGTCCCTGCGGCCTCACCCCCGGCCAGCTTGGAGCCCACATGCCTTGTCAAGCGTATTCTCGCGCAATTCCCGACCCGCAGGAGGAGATCTTACACCTTGGCGCCGGAATCTCCTGCCGAGGGGGAAAGGGTCTTTGCAGCGCGCGGAGCAGCGTTGCCCCCTGGCCGTTCGCCCGCACGCTGGCGGCGGTCTTGGGGCCTGGGTATCCTGCCCATGCAGGAGCCACGGCCAGGATGGCCGTGCCACAATTATGCCGCCGCTTTGCCGTTCGCCAACTCACGGGCGGCCCGAACTTGTCCCCGAAGCCACCACGGCGGGACCGACAAGTGATGAATCGCCTCACCTTGATCCTAAGAAACGCCGATGAGCGAAGCGGGGGAGTGTGGGCCGCCGGGGAGAGGAGAATCTGGATCGGCGGCGCCTGGCGCGCGGTCCGCAGGCGTTGGCTCGCCCTAGCCGCGCAGCCGGTGGGCCCGCCGGCCGGGGACGGCATGCCGTCCCCTTATGGCGCTGGGGCGGCGCCCTTTGGGGGCAGCTCGGCCTGGCCCGAACGCTGTTCGGCCCTACACACCGCCAGAGGTTCTTCGGCCCCGCCTCTCGCACAAGATTCCAGGTACGATCCCATGGGCCGCCCCCTGGACTACTGGCAGTGCACTCCGCTCAGCGGACGCACGCTCGGCTTCCAGCTTCGCTGTCCCCACGGTTTGCGGCCCCTCCAAAACAATCCAGCGGCCAAACAATCGTTTAAGCCACTGGCCAGATTCTTTTGGTCCCTCTGCAAAAGCCGCCTTGGGAGACAGAACCCTCTCGCTTTTTTGGGTGCCCCGCGAGAAGCGGGAGCAGAAAACGGAGGATTTTATCGTGTACCTGTATGTTATGTGGAATTTGTCGTCAAGAGCGCGCGGCGGCTTCCACGCATGGCGTCCCTTGAACGTCCCTCCTTCACTTTGGGTTGGGGGGGGCTTGCCCGGAGCGAAGCTCTGCGGAGCGGAGGGGAAGCCCCCCGGCGGGCCGGGGGACCGGGTCAAGGCGATCGGGCGAAATGGCGTGACTGCCCGCCCGCGAGCTACTATGTGCCTGGCTAAGCTCGAATGGACAATTTATCGTGTCCACACTTTTACATTTGATAGTTGACCTCCCGCGCGATATCGTGATGGCGATTTCTTGACGTTCGAGTTCTCCCACGCTGCCCCCCGAGCTTGGGAGGGGAAAATGAAAGCAAAGCCCGCAATCCGCTCGCGCCCACCTCGCTACCCCACGCGCATGGAGGTTCTCGATGATCCGGACCTTCTAAAGAGGCATATGCCGCCACACTGGAAGGCATGCGCGGAAATGGCGGGGGCGGTGTCATTCCTCCTGCTTACGAACACGGGCATGCGCGGCGGCGAATCCCCCGCACCACGCGCCTCGGGCAAGCCCGCCGTCGTGGCTCCCATCTTCGTGCACGGACAGGGACGCGGCGTTATCGGATGTGTCGTCGTCAGCCCTCCCGTTTTTCTTTCCGAGCAGGACGCCATGCAGGTGATCAGGGAAGAGCTTGGCAAAGCGGGCGTGAATCTTTCTCAGGCTTCTGTGCCGTTGGAAGGTGTGTCGGTTCCGTACCTCGCCGAGATGTGGAACGCCGAACGTGGAATGGTGTTGCAGGTTTTTCCTGAGGGAAAGCCGACGCGTCTTACCCTGGACGCTTTTGATCCACAGACGAAGGTGGGTGTCGAGTTTGTTTCCGATGAGAAGAATGAGCGGATGGCTTTCACCGGGGGGTTGATCCGTAATTACGACCTGAAGGGGCTCGCAGGGTTCGTCAACGATAGCGTGCGCGCAAGCGGTCACGACTTGTACTTCGGCGCCTTTTACGATCCCGCCTGCAACGGATTCAGTACTCGCAGCACTCGCGCCATCGAAAAAAGAGCGGATGCCCTCCAGAGGCAACGGAATTTCGATGCTGAGAATGCGGCATTCCGCGAGTTAGGCGATGCTGTACGCGCCCACTCCACGCGCCTTCTGCGGATGCAAGTGCATGACTTTATCAACTGGCTGAAAGGCCAGGGCGCAATCTGAGCCCTTTTACGAGCGCAGGTTCTGGAACGGAATGCAGACTTGCGGTGTCAATTGAGTTAGCGTGCCGCGGCGCTCGGATCTGAAAGCCACAGACGAAATGTCTGCTATGCTCCAGCCCCGGCAGGGAAGATTAATGAATGCCTCACCCGTAATCCGATACAAGAGCCCTCGCTACCCAACCCGCCTGGAAGTTCTTGGTGACTGCACTCTGCTTGAAAGACACCAGCCCGCCGCTTGGAAGTCAACGGCAGAGATGGCCGGCGTAGTCGCCCTGATGCTCGCTGCCAACGGTTGCACCAAAGTCGCGCAAAAGATCGACACGGCCTTCTACGGCAAACCCGCAGTGGTCGCCCCCATCTTTGGGCATGGCGAGGGAAGAGGCGGCACCGGATGTATGGCAACAAACCCTCCTGTCTTCCTTTCGGAGCAGGACGCGATGCAGGCCATTCGAGAAGAGCTTGGCAGGGCCGGCGTACGCCTGTCTGAAACCAACGTTCCACTTAAAGGAGTAAGGATCGCGCAGCGCCGGCAGGAATGGTCCCCTGACAAGGGACCACGGGTGGTCCAAAGTTGGCGGCCGAAGCTCCTCACCATGAATGCCTTTGACGCGCAAAAGCGAGTGGGCGTCGCATTTGTCGATTACGCCGATTACTTTGACCTTGGGGGAGTACGCTCCGCCTCGACTTGGCAAGACTTTGACTTCAAAGCCATTGCGCAGGCCGATCGAGACGCGGTCGAGCGAAAGGGTCACGAGGTCAGTTTCGGCGCCTTCTATGATCCCGTCACATTTCCGAAGCGCTTCTTTAACGATCCGGCATTTCGAAGCGAGATGCAGGCGCTTAGCCAGAGGTTCCCCAAGTTGGACGATCCTGACAGAATGACTGCACTTTGGAAGAAGGAGTGCGCTTACGATAAACAGCAGCGCGCGATCGCACAGGAGGAGTCAAAGCGCCTGCTGCGCCTGCAGGTGAGGGATTTTATCGATTGGCTGAAAGGGCAAGGGGTGATTTAGCCGTGCACTTCACTCTCCACCTCACCACCGCCTGCAACATGAACTGCTCCTACTGCTATTCCCCGCCGCGGCCGGGTGCGGCAATGACCGAGGAGATCGGCCGCAAGGCGATGCAACTCGGTGCGCGTCTTACCGGCGGCTCCTGCGGCATCGTTTTCTTTGGTGGTGAGCCTCTACTGCACAGGGACCTGATTCGCAGGCTGGTGGCATTTGGCCGTGAGCAGGAGCGCTACCAGGCGGGCCGTTTCCACTTCAAGCTGACTACCAACGGACTGCTGCTCGATCACGAGTTTCTTGACTTCTCGCTGCGCGAAGACGTGCTGATCGCCATGAGCTTTGACGGCGTCAAGCCCGCGCACGACCGCTTTCGCTGTCTGCCGGATGGCGGACCCACATTTGACCTTCTCTATCCGCGCCTCAAACTACTGCTCGCCGCGCGGCCCTACTCCAGCGTCCTGATGGTGGTGAACCCTGAAACCGCACCCTATCTGGCGGAGTCGGTGGGCTTCCTGCTGGATGCCGGCTGCCGCTACATCCTTGTCTCCCTCAACTACGCCGCTCCCTGGGAGGAACGCGAGTTTCGCGTGCTCACCCGCGAATGCAAGAAGCTGGCGAAATCCTACGTCCGATGGATTCGTGAAGGGCGCAAGTTCTATTTAAGCCCGTTTGAAGTCAAACTCTCCTCCCATATCAACCGACATTGCTTTCATAAAGAGCGCTGCGAACTGGCGCAACGGCAGATCTCCGTCGATCCGGCCGGGTACTTGTACCCATGTGTGCAGTTCACCAAGGCCGGCCCGGCGAGCGACTGGTGTATCGGCCACGTGGATACCGGCATCGACGAAGCCGCCCGGCAGCACCTTTATGATCTCTCCTCCCGCGAGAAGGCCTTCTGCGAAAAATGCGCGGTCAAGGAACGCTGCAATAACACCTGCGGCTGCCTGAACTGGCAGACCACGGGCTCGCTGGATCAAGTCTCACCGGTGCTCTGCCGTTATGAGCAGATGCTGATGCCGCTCGCCGACCATATCGGCCGCAAGCTCTACCGCGAGCGCAATCCACTGTTCCTGCACAAGCACTACAACGCCGCGTACCCTGTCCTCTCCGTCATTGAAGATGCCCTGAGTTCCGCCTCCCGCCCCGACCATGGACAAGATGGATCTGTCTAACGCTCCGTCTCTCCCCGCGGCTTCGCCGAACCGCCGGCCGTTCAGGCGGTTTGGGTATGCCTTAATCCTTTTATCGGTGTCGATGTTCGTGGGAATGCAGTGGTGGCGCAACTCGCGGAATTGTTCCCTATTCCTGGGCACGGTCTCCTTGAGACCCGGTCACACCCGCACGCCGGAGTTCGTGTTGAACTTCCACGCATATTACTTTCTGCGAATAGCGTTCGACGCAGCCAAATGCCGCATGGAACCAACCGGTGGCCCTCGAATCCATTGGCGGCTTATGAGGTCACGCCGGGTCGTTGCGGAGGGCGAGGGCAATGCGTGTCTAATCGAAGGCTACTACCCAGCAGAAAGCGGTGTCTACCATCTGGATCTGGAGGTGCTGCCCCGCGACTCTCGGATCATCGAAGGGAACACCGAAGTTGAAATCGAAACCTCCCCAGACTGGGGAGAGGTTTGTGGCTTTGAAACCGGGCCGCTCAATACTCTTACCTCCATACTCTCTTTCGTCTTGTTCGTCGCCGGCCTATTCGTGATCTATCGTACAAGGCCGGACAGACTCGAGGACATTTCCATAAACCCCGACCGTGGCGCACGCCTCCGCGGAATTGCCATTACATTTTATAGTACCCGCCAACCTCGGGACCGTCGGCCGCAACTGTTACCACCCCTCTCCAATCTGCGAGCATACTCGTACCTTTCGATATACGTTCTTTTGGTTCCGTGGATCCTCTTCGTCATTATCACACCGCTTACGCCCATGGGGCTCTGGGTTCGCATTCCGAGAATTGGAACGCTCTCCCCATCGCGCGACCTATTGAACGCACCGCTGATGGTGCGCATCGATGCCTCTGGCCATACCTACCTGAACCGGGAGCCTGTGCCGGTTGCGGATGTATACACACGCCTTCGGGCGCAATGGAGCAGGTATGGTTACCGGACGGTCTATCTGGACGCGGACCCGGACGTGGGCGCTGGGACAGTCATTGAGGCGGTTGACGAGATCCAGGGAGCCACCCGCGCCAACATCGTTCTGGTAACTCCGAGCATGAAGAAGGAAAACCCATGGCTTGACTGGACTTCTCCGTGTGAACGGAAGGAACTTTACTCAGGCTTACTGAAGCCTGCACCGATATGGAACGATCGCATGGCGTATTGGTCACCCCATAGCACCTTAATTGACTTCGACATTGATGCACGGGGAGATGTTTCTCAAGTGGAAGTAGCGAAGCCGAGCAAAAGGCCGGCTCGAGATGCCGCGCTGGTGAGGTGGGTTAAGAAACAGAAATTCCAACCCATACCGGGCTGCGAGATAGAACACCTTAGCCTGGAACGGTAGCAAGGGAACAGGTAAGAACTCAACAGCAGGTTGCGATGGTCGTAAGCGTCCGCGGGTGGCCGTCATGCTTCGAAAAATTGCA
>DATJVT010000523.1:0-7765 GCA_035501695.1 Terriglobia bacterium
GCGTCGCCATTGCCTCCACCTTTCCGCTGGAAGATCTGCGGCGGGAAACTCACGCCGACCTGATTCTTCCCGACTTTGAGGCCGTATCGCTCGAAACCCTGGATCTGCTCTTCCATGGAGCAGGAGCACTCAAAGAGATCCCTCCCCTCACTTCCTGAAGGCCACAATCTTACATCCAGCATCGCGCCACATGGGCTCCCGTATTCGGAAACCTGCGGAGTCGGCATTTCCTCCGTTGAATTTACGCGCGGCACTACCACAAAGCACGGCAGTGCGAGAGAATAGCCACCATGCGGGGAAGAATCCCAGTACGGCAGCACAACTCGGGATTCGCCGCCCGGGCAACTGCCGTCGTGCTGCTCCTGTTGCTCGCACGGGGAGCGATGCGCGCCGCGCCCCGGGCACAACGAGCGGCGAGCGACCAGGCTGGCGTGGAATTGCAGGTAGTCGTAGTGGACGAGAACGGCACGGCGGTCCCTTCCGCGCGCATTACTCTGACCCCCAAGCAGGGAACGCCGGTGCGCGGCGAATCCGACTATGCCGGCCATAAGGGATTCTACCGCCTCCCACGGGGTGGATACTCTCTACACGTCGAAAAGGAAGGATTCTTCGCGGTTTCGCAACTGGATATCCCCGTGGGAGAAGTGGCCAGCGTGGAGGTTACGTTGAACCACATCCGGGAGTTTTCCGAGCAGGTCGACGTGGTCTACTCCCCCCCTGCCATTGATCCCGCCAAAACCCAGGCCAGCGAAACCCTGAGTAGCGAGCAGATCATCGATCTGCCGTTCCCGGTCACGCGCGACATCCGCTACGCGCTGCCGCTGATCCCGGGAGTGCTCCAGGACTCCACGGGGCAGTTGCATGTCAGTGGAGCGAGCACTCGCCAGGTGTATGATCGGATCGACGGCTTCAACGTCTCCGACCCCGCCACCGGCCAGTTCCTGACGCGCATCAGCGTGGATGCCATTCGCTCGGCGGACGTGGCGAGCAGCCGCTACTCCACGGAGTTCGGCAAAGGTTCCGGCGGCGGCGTCAGCCTGCGGACAGGTATGGGCGATGACCATTTCCGCGTGACGGGGACGGATTTCATACCTGGAGTGGAGAGCCGGAAAGGACTTAACATCAATAATTGGACGCCCCGTGTGCTGGTTTCAGGCCCCCTTCGCACGGGCAAGGCCTGGTTCATGGATGCCTTGGAGGGCGAGTACGACCAGACCATTTTCCTCGAGTTGCCCCCAGGGGCCGATCGCTACAGTGTTTGGAGGGGCAGCAACCTCGCCAAGGCCCAAATCAATCTCGCACCGAACAACAACCTCACATTCAGTCTCTTGGTGAATGCCCTGCTTTCCCCGCACTCGGGCTTGGATCCGCTCGACCCGATATCCACCACGCAAAATTACTCCACCAACGCTTTCCTGATCTCCGCCCGGGATCAACATCTCTTCAAGAACGGCATGTTGCTGGAAGCCGGAGTGAGTGCCAGCCGTTTCTACAGCCGAGTCCTGCCCATGGGAACCCAGACCTATGTCATCACCCCCAACGGAACCAGCGGTAACTACTACCTTTCCAATCGCGGCCAGGGCAGCCGCACGGCGGTCATGGCCAACCTGTTTCTTCCGCCCCTCAAAGCCGCCGGAAAGCATGAGATCAAACTGGGAACCGACATCGACCGCGTCAGCGATCACCAGGAATACTCCCGGCAACCCTACCGGGTGGAGCGGGTGGATGGCACGCTCTCACGCTCGGTAAGCTTTACCGGCGCCCCGCCGTTTACGCGCTACGACAGCGAGGCGGGCGGATACCTGCAGGACCGCTGGTCGGTCACGCCCCGGTGGCTGTTGGAACCGGGGGTGCGCTTTGACGCGGATACGATCGTCAACGGCGTGGCATCTTCACCCCGACTGGCCTCCACCTACATGGTGAAACGCAATGGCGACACAAAGATTTCAGCGGGCGTGGGCATCTACCGCGACGCCAGTAATCTTGACATCCTAACTCGCTCCCAGTCGGGAACGCGAACGGATTCCTTCTACGACCTGAGCGGAGAGAATCTGGTTCAGCCTCCCGTGCTCAGTACCTTCACCATCAACCCGGATCTGTTGCGTTTCTCTTTTGTCACCAACTCCAGCGTGGCGTGGGAACAGAAACTTCCGCGGACGACATATCTTCATGTGGAACTTCTTGACCGCCGCGCCAGCAATATCTGGAGCTTCCTTAATCCCGGCGCCTCCACTCAACCCGAGGGCCCGTTCTCCGGGCAGTTCATCCTCACCAATTACCGTCGTGACCACTACGACTCCGGCACCTTGAGCTTGAAGCACGTCTTCAAACAGAATCATGTGGTCTTCATCTCTTACACCCGTTCGCGGACGCTCTCCAATGCCGTCTTTAACTACAACCTCGATAACGTCCTCTTCAGTCCCCAGGCCGGAGGCCCTCTGCCCTGGGATACGCCGAATCGCTTACTTTCCTGGGGCTGGCTTCCCCTCACTCGAAAAATAGAGGCAGGCTACACGCTCGATTGGCGCAACGGCTTCCCGTTCAGCGTTCAGAATGATTCGCAGGAAGTGGTGGGTGCGCCCAACTCCTGGCGCTTCCCCAACTTCTTCGCTCTGGACGTCAGCCTTGAACGGCGCTTCACCATCTTCGGTTTTCAGTGGGCGTTGCGGGCGGGGGTGAATAACGTCACCAAGCACCCCAACTATTCCTCCGTGAACTCCAATATTGACTCGCCTTACTTCCTCTCCTATTCGGCAGCGCAGGGTCGATCCTTCATTGCCCGCGTGCGGTTGCTGGGAAGAAAGTAGAAGAAAGTAGAAGGTATGGACAATTCCGGGAAGCACTTGTAGGATACGTGCACGCTTCTTGAACGAAACAAAGTCGACCTAACTCAGAAGGGATCCAGATTCATGTCCACCCCAATGTTGGCGCTTGCCGCTACCAGCAGTCATATTTCCTCTATCTTCCCAATCGCCCTGGTGGTTTTCGGGGTGATTCTGTTTATAGTGGGCTTTATGAAGTACCGGGAGTACCGCGTGCTGGCAGATACCCCGAGGGTCTCCATCCGCAGCGCTCCCATGGGACTGGTCCACGTCTCGGGAACCAGCACCGGCGGCGAACCATTGGCCAGCCCGCTGACGCAAGTTGCCTGTTATTACTACGAAGTCAGGGTCGAAAAGAAAGTCAAGAAGGACGACAAGGAGGAGTGGGAAGAGACGCACCGCGAGAAAGCAGAAGTTCCCTTCTACTTGCAGGACGATACGGGGAAAGTCTTGGTGAATCCGCAACAAGCCGAGTACAACCTGCCGCGCTCCTTCTGGGGCGAACTGCGGCCGCCCGCCTTGCTGTCTTTCGGGCATGCACCCCGCAAGGTGGATGAGTCGTTGGGGGTCCCTCCTCCCACCGACGAACACTTGCGGGCCTATTTGAACGGCCAATTCAGCCAAGCGCGGGCGGCGGTGCAAGCCTCCAACATCCCCGGAGCCAAGATGATGGACAAAGGTTTGGCAATCGCCCAGAAGATGCAGGCCCTCGGGGTATCGATCGGCGGGGGCGGTATCAGCATGGATTTTGGCAATCATGAGTACCGTTTCACTGAGACCTGCCTGGTTGCGGGGCGCCCAACCCATGTACTAGGAACCTGCACGGAAAATCCCAACCCTGCCGATGAAGGCGACCGCAACCTGATTAGGAAGGGACAGAACGAAAAGACCTGTCTCATCTCGACCAAGTCCGAGGAAAAACTGGAGGGCAGCTTGCGCCTCCAATCCATTCTGTTGATTCTTATTGGCGCAGTAATGATCGTGGGCGGCGCGGCCTTGGGCCTGCATTCCGCGCATATGCTTTAGTAACCTTCAGGTGGTGAGCCGGTCGCGCGAAATGGCTCGCATTTCGTAAACGTCGAGGGATTTTACCCGTGCCCGGCCGTCCCGGGCGAAGAGGCCCATTCCCAAGCTGTCGGCCCTGGCGGGATAGATTCGCCCGGTCAAGCAGGTGCGGCCGTTGGCGAATACCTCGATCACCGACCCATCCAGAAAGACCGTAAGGCGTAAGAGTTCACCGGGGCTCAGCTTCAGGCCCCCCAGGTAAGACTTGCGGCTTACATCGGGACTCTGACTGGAACGTCCCGTGGCGACGACAACATATTCCGTCCCAGCATCGTAGGAAATCGTAGTTTCTTCCGCCTCGTAGGGTGACCGGCGCACAATCATGCCGGCCTCTTTCGTTCCGCCAAGGTCAATCACTAACTGAATCTCCAGGGTGCTCCCCTGGATTTGGGGGTAGGGAACGATGCCGTTGACATCAGAACCCCCAAACTGGGAATGGCGTCCGCGCAAGCGCGCCAATTCCGGTAGCGGATCCACGCGCAGTCTCCCCAACGAGTCGATACTCAAAACGCGCGGCAGGGATATGGCTCCGGACCAGCCGGCCGCATTCTGAGCCGCGTCGGACCGCGCCTCCCTCACCCACCCCCAGAGGATTCTTCGGCCC
Source organism: Terriglobia bacterium (assembly GCA_035501695.1). Classification (GTDB taxonomy): domain Bacteria; phylum Acidobacteriota; class Terriglobia; order UBA7540; family UBA7540; genus Bog-366. The sequence continues at coordinate 4,492 of DATJVT010000523.1, forward strand.
TGAGGATCCTGGCAGGTTTTGGAGGCATAGTGCAGCGCGGAATCATCGATCAGGCCTTGCCGCTCCGCCTTAAATATGCGATCGGAATACGCCCCCACGAAGTAATGAACCCGCCCTTGCGTGGAAACCAGCAGAACATGCTTATCCCCCAGCGGAAAGAAGTCGGGGCACTCCCACATATCACCGGCTTCCACCGCATCGTATTGGCCGGAGGAAGTGGGATTGCGCCGCTCGAAGGCAGGGCCACTGAATAACGGGTGGAGGTAGTCCCAATGCGCCAGATCTTTTGAAGCATAAAGGAGTACGGTCCCCCCTTGGCCCTGCGAACCGGCGCCCACTGTCATCAGCCAGGAATCGCCTTCCCGCCAGATGGAAGGATCGCGAAAGCCCGTCACTCTCATCTCGGCAGGCGGCGCGGCGTTAACGGGATTTCGGGCGAGTTTCTTCCACGTGGCCAAGTCGTCGCTACTGGTAGCCAGGCACTGCACTTGGGGAAATACGCCCGTATAGACCAGCGTCGGCAACCCCTCGTTCACGAAGGCTGACCCCGACCAGCATCCGTCCTTGTCCGGCCCGCCAGGGGTGGGAGACAAAGCCATCGGCAGGTGCTCCCAATGTACCAGGTCCTTGCTGCGGGCATGTCCCCAATACTTGGGCCCCTGCGGGAAGATCGTCGAACTGTACTGGTAAAAGAGATGGCAATACCCCTTCCAGAAGATGGGCCCGTTAGGATCGTTCACCCAATTGGCGGGAGGGAGGAAGTGATATTGCGGCCGTTGAGGATCAGCGGCCAGATGCTTCTTGAGCATGTCCGAAGCCTGCTCAGACTCAGCTTCAGAATAGCGCTGGCGCGACAGCAGCGCCGTCGTCGCCAAAGTCGAACAATGCAGGAATTCTCGCCGGGTAATCACGGTCGATACTTTATCTCAAATCTCCATAACGGATTTGCCTTTCCGTCACGATGAGTGTATACACAAACCTCCGAAGGTGCCGGCATCCGAAGGCGAGCCGGCGGGGAGGACCGGGTGAGCCTAGCGACAGAAAGTCTACCTTTGACGGGCCGGATTTCACTCAAAGAGAAGGTGGGATATTCCCTGGGGGACGCGGCTTCAAACCTCTACTGGAAGACCTTCGAGTTCTACCTGATGATCTTTTACACCGATGTTTTCGGCATCTCGGCCGCAGCCGTGGGCACCATGCTGCTGGTCACACGACTCGCCGATGCGGTAGCCGATCCGGTAATGGGAGCTATCGCCGATCGGACCCAGACGCGCTGGGGACACTTCCGGCCTTATGTCGTGTGGTTCGCCCTGCCGCTGGCCGTGGCGGGGGTGTTGACCTTCACCACTCCCAACCTGGGCAGCGGCTCCAAGCTGGTCTACGCCTACATCACCTATTGCCTCCTGATGTTCCTCTACACGGCGGTCAATATCCCTTATACGGCTCTCATGGGCGTCATGACGGCGAGCTCGCAGGAACGCACCTCCATTTCATCGATTCGCTTTATCGGCGCCTTCACCGCCGGAGTCTTTGTCCAGTATTTCACGTTACGCTTCGTCCGGTTCTTTGGGCACGGGAATGACACGCGGGGCTGGCAGCTCACCATGATTCTGTACGGTGTTCTCGCGGTGGTCATGCTGGTGGTCTGTTTCGGCAGCACGCGGGAACGTGTCGCCCCCCCTCCGCAGCAGAAGTCGGACCTTTGGCGCGACCTCGGGGATCTTTTCACCAGCCGTCCGTGGCTGGTGCTGGTTGGCGTGCTGCTCCTGATTCTGGCCGCGTTTGTCATCAAAGGCTCTGCCGCGGCGTACTACTTCAAATATTTCGTAAAGCGGGAGGACTTGCTGGGACTCTTTCTGGTGTCGAACGGGCTGGCCTTCCTGGCGGCCGTCTCCGTGGCCACCTACCTGGCAAAGATTTTCGGCAAGAAGCGCCTCTTCATGATGGCCATCGGAATCGGCGGCCTGGTGGTGGCAGGATTCTGGCTCCCCAGACCCTCGGACATCGTGATGATGTTCGTACTCCAGATCGTCTCCAGCTTCGTAATCGGGTTCAATTCACCCCTGGTCTTCGCCATGTTCGCGGACGCGGCGGACGATGCCGAATGGCGCACTGGCCGCCGCACCACCGGACTGGTCTTCGCCTCGGCGATCTTCAGCACCAAGGCGGGCGTGGCGATTGGAGCCTGGATGTTCGGCGTTGTGTTCAATTTCTATGGCTACGTGGCAAACGTCGAGCAGTCGGCCCGCTCCCTGCACGGGATTATTATCTCCATGAGTTGGATTCCCTGTGGCCTGATGCTGGTCGCCACCGCCCTCATGCAGCTTTATCCCCTCAACGAAGTGCTGATGGTGAGGATTGAGGCGGATCTCAAGTCGCGGCGGAACAAGGGCTAGCATGAACAAGGTCTTTGTAGGGGAAACAGCATTAAACTGGCAACAGTCCCGGGTTGAGGGCCAGCACCTCGACATCGGGGGCGAGCGCTTCTACCGCATCGTGAACCACGATGCCATGCCGCCCTTCTTCATGAGCCTGGTCAGCGACTCGGACCACTGGCTGTTCGTTTCCAGCACGGGAGCGCTTACCGCCGGACGCCGCGATCCCGACCATGCCTTGTTCCCTTACTACACCGACGATCGCATCCACGACAGCCGCGAACAGACCGGCAGCAAGACGATCTTCCGGGTTACGCGCGGCGAACGCACGGCGCTCTGGGAACCTTTTTCCGAGCGCTACGCGGGCCTGTACCGCCTCACGCGCAGCCTCGCGAAGAGCGTCTATGGCAACAAGCTTCTCTTCGAAGAGGTCAACCACGATCTGGGCCTGTCCTTCTCGTCCGCCTGGATGACGAGCGACCGCTTCGGCTTCGTGCGGCGCGCCGCCCTGGTAAACACTGCGCCGGAGCTCGTGGAAGTTGAGTTCCTGGATGGCCTCCAAAACCTGCTGCCCGCCGGCCTCACGCGCCGCTTCCAGCTGGAGTACAGCACGCTGGCGGACGGGTACAAAGAGAACGAACTGGAGCCGGCCACCGGTCTCGGGCTTTTTAAGCTCAGCTCGATCCCGGGCGACCGGCCTGAGCCGAGCGAGGCCTTGCGTGCCACCACGGTCTGGGCACAGGGGATTGCCTCCGCGTCTAGGCTGCTCTGTGCCGAGCAGCTTGACCATTTCCGGTGGGGACATGAAATCGCGGAAGAGAGGCTGGTCCGTGGCCGCCGAGGCGCCTACTTCATCTGCTAAAAGGTGTCGCTTCCCCCGGGAGGGTGTCAGGAGTGGA
>DATJVT010000524.1:0-10619 GCA_035501695.1 Terriglobia bacterium
TTCGTCGTAATTCGCGGAGGGTACCTGGCCTCCACCCGGCGAAGTAGGCGCCCAAGCCTGCGTGGAGACGGTTCCCAGCAGGAGCAAGCCCAGGGCCGACGAGGCGAACCAGGAGAAAAAGCGAAGTCCGGACACACATTCCCACCGACAACGCAATGCAGCCGCCATGATCCTACCCCCCCACATCGGGTTTAAAATCGAGCGGCGTCATTATACATGGCTGCCTAATGGTTCCCCAGGAACATGACGTGAATGTAGGTGCCCAGCCGGATGTTGAAGGCCAGATACCAGCCCACATGGTCCGGGTCTTCGTAGATCACGATCTGGTCGCTGTTCCACAGCCAGTCGTTGCAATAGTCATAATCATAGGGAGCAACGCTGAAGTAGAACCCGCCGAACCAGAAACGGTCACGCCCTCCGCCCGCCAGGCGCCAAACGTGATGTGGTCCAAATCCTCCCGTAAAGTGCCCGTGCTCCCAAGGGTGATCCAGATGGTAGTGCGGGTCTCCATGGCCGGAGTCATGCCCCACCCATTTGCCATCGGCGTGAACGTGGGGAGCCTTAGGGTGCTGAGGCGCATCCGAGTAATTGCGCTCCTTGGTTTCCGGTTGGGGGTGGGATTCGCCATGGGTTTTAGCCGGACCATGCGGGGGAGGGGTGTGCGCTACGGGGCTGGGCCCGTGTTGGCCACCTTTGCCTCCCTGTCCCCCTCCATGCTCTTCACCGTGCTGGGCCCATGCACCAACCGCGAACGCCAGAATCATCACAAGAACTCCACAGAGCCGTTTCATATTTGCCTCCTGGAGACCCCCGAACGCGCGGCGCGTGGGGCCTCGCATCAGTTGTTGGAATGGGCGAAGGAAACCCCTCCTTTTAATCCATCCGTCACTTTCACTATGACTTAGATGCCTCATATGAGCATACCGGTGTTGAGTTCTTTTTGGCGAGAAACCCTTAAAATATCCGGGCACCCGTATCGTCTACACTAATGGATGGACGAGGCGCTCAACATCTTCTTCATGACCGACGAGCAGAACCGCCACATCGCGGAGACCGTCGAGCGGGAGCAATCCCGCCTGCGCAACTTCATCCGCAAGCGCATCCTGGACGAAGGCGATGCGGAGGATATTCTGCAGGAGGTTTTCTACGAGTTCGTGCTCGCTTACCGGCTGATGCGGCCCATTGAAAAGGCGGGCGCGTGGATGTTCCGCGTGGCGAGGAATCGCATCATCGACCGATTCCGCAAACGCCGGCCGGAGACGATCAGTGCCGATCCCCCCGCCGCAGAGCAGGAGGGTGATCCCTTCCCCTGGGAGGACCTGCTTCCCTCGGGGGAAGCCGGACCGGAAGCAACCTACGCGCGCGAGGTCCTCTTGGAGGAACTCGACGCGGCGCTGGAGGAACTCCCGGAGGAACAACGCGAGGTCTTTGTCGCCCATGAACTCGAGGGGAAGAGTTTCAACGAACTGGCGGCGGCCACGGGCCTCAGCGTGAATACCCTGCTATCTCGGAAACACTATGCCGTGCTCCACTTGCGGCGCCGATTGCGGGACATATACAACGAATTCAAGACCAAGTGAGGTGAACAAGAATGAAAAGGCATTGGATTTTACGCGGGGGGAAATTCGTGATATTCGTACTGCTGGCGGCGACAGTCCTGAGCTTCATAGTGATGGCGCTCTGGAACTGGCTGATGCCCGCTCTTTTCGGCCTGCACACCCTCCGCTTCTGGCAAGCTCTGGGTCTCCTGATTCTTAGTAAGATTCTTTTCCGGGGTTGGGCGCCGGCCTTTGGACTGCACTGGCGCCATCGCATGAGAGATCGCTGGGAACAGATGACCCCCGAAGAACGTGAAAAATTCCGCGCCGGCATGCGCGGCGGCTGCGGTCCCTTTGGAACGACGGCGGAGTCGCCCAAGGCTTAATTCCGGAGAAACCCATGGCTCAACGTGTTTGTCCCTGGTGGTTAGGTTATTTGCTGGCCAGCCCGCTGCGGCGGCTGATGCAGGATCCGCGCAAGGTGTTGGCGCCTTATGTACGAGAAGGCATGACCGTGCTGGAACCGGGGCCGGGGATGGGATTCTTCACGCTCGAAATCGCTCGCCTGGTGGGCCCCTGTGGCCGCGCGGTCGCGGTCGATCTTCAGCCGCGCATGCTCTCCAGCCTCAAGCGCCGCCTGGGCCGGGCGGGACTGCTGGAGCGAGTGGATGTCCGCCTGGCCGCATCGGACACAATGGGGATCAAAGACCTCATGGGCAATGTGGACTTCACCCTGGCATTTGCGCTTGTGCATGAAATTCCCGCCCCGGAATCATTCTTCCACGAAGTTGCCGAAGCTTCCAAGCCGGATGCAGGGCTCCTCTTTGCGGAGCCAACCGGCCACGTCAAGCCGACGGAATTTGACGCCGAAGTGGCGGCGGCAGTCGCGGCTGGGTTCAAGCTGGTGGATCGCCCCGCGGTCCGCAGCAGTCATGCCGCTTTTCTTAGGAGGGCGTGAGCCGTCGTCGGCGCCTTTGACTGGATCTGCTCCACCATCGCTCCATATCTCCGGGAAAGGAGCTTCGAGGTGAACAGCAGGCGCTTCCTCATGTTCCTGGCAAGAGTAGTGGCCGCACAAGTGACCACCTACTTCGTGGCCGGCGCGGTCTTCTATCAATTCCTCACCAAACCCTACTATGTCGGACCGAATCCCGTCTTTGCGGTCTTCCTGCGTACCGAATTGGATCATGCCCTATGGCCGCACGTGGTGAATTGGTTCCTGCCGGCGGAGATTCTACGCGGAACACTATTCGCCCTCGTCTTCTACCCCCTGTACGACACTCTTGGGCCGTGGCCCTTCGTGAGACGGTTCCTCTATATTGCCAGCCTCGACCTGGTCCTCAGCTTCTGGGGGGCGGGCGGCCCCTCCCCGGGCACCATTGAAGGCATGGTTTACTTGCGGCCTTTTATAACGCCGGAGGTCCACCTCCGCGTCCAGCCGGAAATGATCCTGCAAGGTTTGGGGATGGCGTTGTTCATCGCCGGCGCCATGATGGATTCGCCTCGCAAGATGGCGGACCGGGCGGCACCTTGAATCCGAGACTCGTCACATAAGGCGCATCGAGGACGCAAGCTTCAAAAAATCACCTTGACAGACGCCGAATTGCAGGGATATTATCCGATTCGCTGAAATATGACTGACCGTTCAGTCATTTATTAGGAAGGCCCAGATGGCCCTAAACAACAAACGTGAGAAGCCCGCCCGATCTTTTCCCCGACGGCAGAAGCAGAAATCGAAACGACAGGAAGAGATCCTGGCAGCTGCCTTCAAAGTTTTTGCCGACCACGGATTTGAAGCCACTCGAATTGACGAGATCGCTCGCCGAGCGGGCATTGCCAAGGGGACCATCTATCTCTACTTCCGGGACAAGGAGCACCTTTTCCGCGCCATGGTGCGGAGCCTGGTGCAGAGGCGGTTTGATGCCGTGGCGGGAAATTTCGAGGGAACGGCAGAGCAGTTGCTGCGCGAGCTTCAGTCGCGCATGTATAGCCAGGTCGTAAAGAACGAAAAGGTTCGCTCCATCGTGCGGCTGCTCATTGCCGAAGGCGGCAGGTTCCCTCAACTCGTGGAGATTTACCACCACGAGATTATCGCCCCAGGCATCAAGGCGCTCCGTCAGGCACTCCAGCAAGGAATCGCCTCCGGCGAGTTCCGGGAAACCGCCGCCCTGGAGTTTCCCCAACTCCTCGTCGCGCCGGGTGTGCTGGCCATTGTCTGGAGGTTGTTACACGGCGAACGGCACCGGCTAGATCTTGAGGCTTATCAAAAGGCACACGCAGAATTCGTATTAGAAAGGCTGAGGAAGAGACCCGTTTGAGGTTCGCGAGGGCGTCGGGAAGCGCGACAAGGGAGACAGTTCATGGGGTTGAAGGCTGGAAAGGTCATGTTGCTGGTGGGGTTGTCACTGGCAGGCGCCGCGCGACTGGGCGCGCAACAGACCGTCCCACGGCGGCTGACTTTGCGCGATGCCATTGAACTAGCGCTGAAACAGAACCTGAGCGTGCGCGTGGCAAATACCCAGGCGGAGGAATTGGAAGGGACGCGCGAGCGGCGGCGCGCTTTCCTGCTCCCTCACGTCAATGGAACCGCCCTCGTCAACTATCAAAATATCGACTTGGCGGCCATGGGAATTACCTTTCCCAATGTTCCCAAAGTCGTCGGTCCCTTCGGAACTTACGATTTCCGCGCGTCAGCCACCCAATCCGTTATCGACCGGCGCTCCTACCACAACTGGAAAGCCAGTGAAAAGCAGGAGGAAGCCGCCCACCTCGATTACCAGGACCAGCGAGACCTGGTGATCCGCCAGACCGCCGGGCTTTATCTCGATGCCCAGGCTGCGTCGGCGGAGGTGGAAGCAGCGGGATCCCGCGTGACCACTTCGCAAACCCTGGAGAAGCTGGCTCGCGACCAGCACGTTCAGGGCCTGGCCACGGCGGTTGACGAAGTGCGGGCACAGGTGCAATTGGCGCGGGACCAGCAGAACCTTCTGGTAGCGCGCAATACCTATGAGTCTTCCCTGCTCGTCCTTGCCCGTTTCCTCGGATTGAGTCCCGGCACGCCACTGGAGTTGGCCGAAGCCTTGCACTTCCATCACGCGGAATCAACCGACCCGGACCAGGCGTTGCCGAACGCCGTTGCGGCGCGCCCGGACTATGCCGCGCTGCTGAAACAACAGGAGTCGCTGGCCGAGCAGCTTAAAGCCGTGCGCGCGCGCAACCTCCCCACCCTTTCCGTCAACGGCAACTATGGAGCAATCGCCGGGGCAGGCACCTCCTTTGCGGGGACCGGCCAGATAGCGGGCACCCTCACTTACACCTTTTATGACCGCGATCGCGCTGGGGAGAAGACGGAAATCCAGAGCCGATTGGAACGCGTCAACCTGCAGATCGACGACCTCAAGCGCGAGATCGAACAGGAACTCCGCAAGGCGGTGCTGGACCTCGAATCGAGCGAGAACCAGGTAACCGTCACTGAGGCCGCCCTTCACCTCGCGGAGCGCGAGTTGAGCCTGGCGCAGGACCGCTTCCGCAACGGGGTCACCGACAACATCGAGGTCGTAAACGCGCAGGCCACGCTGGCCAGTGCCCAGGACGACCGCATCATGGCCCTGGCGCGGCACGCCGACGCCATCATGGCCCTGGCGCGCTCACTGGGAGGTACGGAGAAGACGTATCAATCGTATCTCGGGGAACCGTAAAGGGAGCTGACAGCCGACAGCTCACAGTCGACAGGAACCACGGAGGTGAGATCTGTAAGCTGTCAGCTGTCAGCTTCGGACGAGAGGTTAACGAATCATGAAACGACTAATTCCGGTTCTGCTGCTTCTGGGCATCGGCGGCGCAGTGGTGTACTTCCATCCGGAGTGGTTCCGAAAGCCGCCGCCGGTGACCGCGCTCAAGCTCTCCGGCAACATCGAAGCGCATGAGAGCCTGGTCAGTTTCAAGGTAAGCGGGCGCATCATTGCTTTGCCGATCAAAGAGGGCATGACGCTGAAGTCGGGCGATCTGGTTGCCCGCCTGGATCGGGATGACTATCAGCAGCAGGTTGTCGTGGACGAAGCCGCCTCACACGTGTGGCAGAAGCAGCTCACCCTGGGTCTGGCGGGCAGCCGCGCGCAGGACATCGAGGCCGCCAAGCAAGTAGCGCTGGAGGCGCTGGCTGACCTGGAACAGAAGAAGAGCGACTACGCGCGTTATCAGGCCCTCTTTGAAAAAGACGAGATCCCCGCGCAGACGCGCGACCAGGCAGCCACCAACGTTACCCGCGCCCAGGCGGTCTACGCTCAGGCGGAGCAGAATCTTCAAAAACTAGAAGAGGGGACCCGCCCCGAAGAACTCGCCGTGCAACGCGCCAACGTCAAGTACTCCGATCAAAACCTTCGCATGGCCCGCATCCGACTCTCATACACGACGCTGACTGCGCCCTTTGACGGTGTGATCCTGGTACGGCAGGCGGAGTTGGGCGAGGTGGTCGTGCCCGGCACTCCGATCATAACCCTGGCGGATCTCGATCACCTTTGGGTGCGCGTTTACGTGCCGGAGACAGATCTAGGAAAGGTGCATTGGGACCAGGCTGTGGATGTGAGGACCGATACTTATCCGGACAAGGTCTACCGCGGACGGATCTCGTTTATCTCCTCCGAGGCTGAATTCACGCCCAAGAGCGTACAGACGGAAAAGGAGCGCGTAACCCTCGTGTATCGCGTCAAAGTGGAAGTCGAAAACCCCAACCACGAGTTGAAGCCCGGCATGCCTGCCGATGCTTACATCAGTTTGAAGTAACGAGCGCGTCATGGGCCAACCTCCAGCCATTGTCGTTTCCGGCCTTAGCAAGCACTTCGGCGAAGAGCGTGCCGTCGACGCTCTGAGCTTCGAAGTCCATCCTGGCGAGATCTTCGGATTGGTCGGGCCGGACGGAGCCGGGAAAACCACCACACTGCGGATGCTCGCCGGTGTGCTGGCCGTCGATTCCGGAGATGCCAGAGTAGCGGGGTACGACGTTGTGCAAAACCCGGAAGGCGCCAAGCATCACCTGAGCTATATGTCGCAGCGCTTCGGCCTGTACGAAGACCTGACGGTGGATGAGAATCTCCGCTTCTACGCCGATCTCTTCGGGGTACGCCGCAAGCAGCGGGAGTTGCGTTCCCGCGAATTGCTGGCGGCCGCGGGCCTCAGCGAATTCCGCGAACGGCTGGCAGGAAACCTCTCCGGGGGAATGAAGCAGAAACTCGGCTTGGTCTGTTCCCTGATCCACACGCCCCAGGTGATCCTGCTGGACGAACCCACCAACGGCGTGGACCCGGTCTCAAGGCGCGATTTCTGGCGGATTCTTTATTCCCTGGTCTCGGAAGGCGTGGCGATCCTTACGTCGACATCCTATCTCGACGAGGCGGAGCGCTGTCATCGCGTGGGCCTGATCTATCAGGGCCACATGCTCTACTGCGACACCCCGGCAAGACTCAAGGAGAAGTTCCCCGGGGAGATTCTGGCGGCGTTCTCGACGCAGCCGGGACGGGTACGCGAGGTTCTGGCTCGGGCCCCCGGGGTCAGCAGCGCACTGCTGGTCGGGGACCGCGTACACCTTTTCGTGGACCGTGTGGCACTGAGGTTAGCTGACTTGCAGGCTCGCCTGGAGGCCGCCCAGGTTCCCTACGACTCGATCCAGGCGGTCCCACCAACCATGGAAGACTTGTTTGTCTCCGCGGTGGCGGGGGAACAGGCGGAAGCGAAGGCGCCATGAGCGCGAACGAAATATCGGTGGCCGTGGAGAACCTTACGAAACGATTTGGCAGCTTCGTAGCGGTCAACAATGTCAGCTTCGAGGCCCACCGCGGCGAAATCTTCGGCTTTCTGGGCCCCAACGGCGCGGGCAAATCCACCACCATCCGGATTCTCTGTGGCCTCCTCACTCCCACTTCCGGCAAGGCGCGGGTTGCCGGCATTGACGTGGCGGCGGAACCCGAGGCGGTGCGCCAGCAGATCGGCTACATGTCGCAGAAATTTTCACTCTATAACGACCTGAAGGTGATTGAGAACCTGCGGTTTTTCGCGGGGCTCTACAACGTGCCGTCCGCAGATCTTTCCGGGCGGCTGGAGTGGGCTCTGCGCATGGCGGGACTGGAAGGCCGCGATCAATCCTATACACGGGAACTCGCCGTGGGCTGGAAACAGCGGCTGGCATTGGGATGCGCCGTGCTTCATCGCCCCCCCATTGTGTTTCTCGACGAGCCCACCTCCGGCGTCGACCCCATCTCGCGCCGCCAATTCTGGGAATTGATCCAGGAGATGGTGGCCGAAGGGATCACCGTGTTCGTCACTACGCATTACATGGACGAGGCCGAATACTGCAATCGCCTCGTGCTGATCGATCGCGGGCGCATCGTGGCCATGGGTACGCCCACGGAACTGAAGACCCGATCCATGCGGGGTCAGATCCTTCTTGTCGATTGCGAGCCGCTGGGGCCGGCCCTGGAAGCCTTGCAACATGCTCACGGCTTGCTCGATGCCGCGGTCTTTGGAAGCAGCCTGCACGCCAGGGTTACCGACGCGCAAGCGGCAATGCCCCAAATCAGACAAGCTCTGGAAGTCCAAGGTCTCAGGCTGCGGCGGATTGAACCCATTCCGCCCAGTCTGGAGGATGTCTTTGTGAGCCTCACTGCCGGGCGCGAACCCAAACCGGGAGGAACCGCATGAATCTGCGTCGTGTCCTGGCCGTGGCGCGCAAGGAAGTTATCCAGATTCGGCGCGACCCGCGCAGCCTGATGGTCATCTTCGCTATGCCGATCTTCCAGCTTTTCATCTTCGGCTATGCTGTGAACCTGGATATCAAACACATTCCTTTGTGCGTCTATGACCGCGATGGCACCCAAACCAGCCAGGATCTGCTCAAGCAGTTTCAAGCGACAGAGTATTTCGATATCACGCGGGTATTGGAAAGCTACCGCGACCTGGTGCGCAACATCGACCAGGGAACGTGCCGGGTGGCAGTGGTGGTGCCGCCCCGGTTTACCGAGCATCTTAATTCCGACGGCAAAGCGAGCGCGCAGGCGCTGCTCGATGCCAGCGACAGCAACACTGCCAATATCGGGATGGGATATGCTCTGGGCATTGCGTTGGCCTACGCCGCGCGAGTTCAGGTGGATTGGCAGGAGCGCATGGGCCTGCCTCCCGCGGTCCCGGTCGTCACCTTTCAATCCCGCACCTGGTTCAACGAAGATCTGGAAAGCATGGCCAACATTGTGCCTGGGGTGGTGGCCCTCGTCATGGCCGTAGTGGGGGCATTCCTCACCTCCCTGACGATTGCACGCGAGTGGGAACGGGGCACCATGGAGCAACTGATCTCCACCCCCGTGAGCAAGCTGGAAATCGAAATCGGCAAACTGGTTCCCTACTTCTTCATTGGGATCACGGACACCGCACTCTGCGCTTGGGCGGCGGTGAGATGGTTTGATGTCCCCTTCCGGGGGAGTTGGACCGTTATGTTCGGCTGTTCGGTGCTCTTTCTGATCGTCGTCTTGTCGCTCGGCTATTTGATTTCGGTGGTGGCCAAATCACAGCTCGCCGCCAGCCAGGCTGCCCTGCTCACCACGTTTCTCCCGGCTTTTCTCCTGTCGGGTTTCATCTTCCCGATTGACCAGATGCCCACGGTCGTGCAGTGGATCACGCGCGTCCTGCCTGCGCGGTACTACGTCGCCATCCTGCGCAACGTTTTCCTGAAAGGGACGCCCGTGCGGCTGATGACCGGGGATGTCACCGCCCTGGCCCTCATCGCCGCCATATCGATCACCCTTGCCACCCGGGCATTTCAAAAGAGGCTGGGATGAAATTTCTCGCTGCCCTCACGCGCATCCGCCACATGCTCCGCAAGGAGTTCATCCAGACTTTGCGCGACCCCCGCACGCGCTTCCTGCTGATCGGACCTCCCCTGATCCAAATGCTGGTATTCGGTTACGCTGCAACCCTGGATGTGAAGAACGTCACGCTGGCAGTGCTGGACCTCGATAACACGCAGGAGAGCCGGGAATTGGTGGGGCACTTTTCCGGCAGCCGCTACTTCCACCTGCAGAAATATGTCGAGCGGCGGGAGGACCTTCGCGAGGGTATTGACCGTGGGGGTTTCCTGGTGGCGCTGGAAATCGACTCCGGCTTCGCCCGGCGTCTGCGCAACGGCCAGGGAGCCACCGTCCAGGTGCTGGTGGATTGTGCGAACTCCAACACGGGCCTGGTGGCGCTTGGTTATCTGAACCAGATTGGCGCGCAGTTCGCCCGCGATTACCAACTTGACCTGGCGCAGCGCGTGGCGCCCCAGATCGCCTTTTCCATGCCCCGGGTGGACCTCGAGACGCGGCCCTGGTTCAACGAGGGCCTGGAGAGCCGCTGGTACTTTGTTCCCGCGGTCATCGGGAATGTCACGATGATCATGGTGATGATGCTGACGGCCTTTGCCGTGGTGCGCGAACGGGAGATCGGCACGCTGGAACAGATCATGGTCACCCCCATCCGCCGCTGGGAATTCATCGTGGGGAAAACGGTCCCCTTCTTCCTCATTGGGTGCTTTGACGCGGGCATTATCGCCCTGGTCGGGACCCTCTGGTTCGAGGTTCCTTTTCGCGGCGAACTGGGGGTACTGGCCCTCGGGCTGGTGGTGTTCATTTTTGCGGCGTTGGGAATTGGTCTCTTACTCTCCACCATCTCGTCCACGCAGCAGCAGGCCATGATTACTTCCATGTTCTTCATCATGCCCATGATCACGCTGTCGGGATTTGCCACGCCCATCCCCAGCATGCCTCCCTTCTTTCAAAAGTTGACCTTCATTAACCCCATGCGATACATCATGGTGGTTTTGCGCAGTGTTTACCTGAAGGGAGTAGGGCTCGATATCCTCTGGCCGCAGATTGCCGCGCTGGCCGCATTCGCCGTGGTCCTGCTGGGGTTCAGCGTCCTGCGCTTCCACAAATCGCTGGAGTAGCAAGGGCATCAACCCGGTCGCGCGACTCGATTGGGCCGTAGGGGCGGTTCGCGAACTAAGCTTACCGTGGGACTGGCATCGCAAAATGTAGAAACTCGAGACGCGAACTTCGA
>DATJVT010000525.1:0-3144 GCA_035501695.1 Terriglobia bacterium
CGGCACACGCCCGAGTTGCTATGGCCTCGCAGCTCTTTGACCGCGGCTACACGGTCCTTCCCTCGCCGCAAAAGGTCACGCTGAAGGCGCAGGATTTTCAGTTCGGGCAGGATTGGCGATTGGATGTGGGGTCGAGCATCACACCTAATGACATTGCCATCCAGAGCTTGAAGGATGGATTGGAATCGAGGTTCGGCATAACCTTGCATGAACAAGGCAAGACCGGCAAGGTCCTCCGCCTGTCGATTTCCCCGAACTCCGTTGCCATCGGGGAAGCGGCGGACCGGAATAAAGAGAGCCTGACCGAGCAGGCTTACAAGCTGACGCTCGCTCGCGACGCCGTGAACATTGAAGCCAATGCACTCCCCGGTCTCTTCTACGGGGTCCAGACTTTGCTGCAATTGCTCAAACCGGAAGGCGGGAGTTTCTGGTTGCCCGAGGGTGAGATTATCGATTGGCCGGACCTTGAACTTCGCACCATCTACTGGGATGACGCGCATCATCTCGAACCAGTCGATGTCTTGAAGGCGGCTCTTCGTCAAGCGGCGTTCTACAAGATCAACGGATTCTCCATCAAATTGGAAGGCCACTTCCAGTACAAGAGCGCCCCAGCCATTGTTGAGCCCTATGCACTGTCACCGGCGGAATTGCAGGAACTCACGGATTATGCCTTGCGCTACCATATTCAACTCATCCCTTACCTTGATGGTCCCGCCCACGACGCTTTCATTCTGAAGCATCCGGAGTATACGGCCCTGAGGGAATATCCGGAAAGCAACTATGAGTTTTGCACCACAAACCCGGACACCTACAAACTGTTCTACGGGATGTACGACGATTTGCTTGCCGCCAACAAGGGAAGCAAATACTTTGTGCTGTCGACGGACGAACCCTATTTTGTAGGTACGGCCCAAAACTCCCAGTGCGATGAGGTGACTCGGGCCCGGCAGTTGGGCAGCAATGGCAAGCTACTGGCGGAGTTCATCACCAAGACCGCGGACTACCTGCACACCCGGGGCCGCCAAGTGCTGTTCTGGGGTGAATACCCCCTGGTGCCGGAGGACATCCCGGCGTTGCCAAATTACCTGATCAATGGCGAGGTCTACGGCCCTAAATTCGATCCCGCGTTCAAAGCCCACGGCATCCGACAGATGCTTTTCACGTCGACAGTGGGGTGGAAAGAGTTCTTCTTTCCCGACTACTACGTCAGGCCCGCCACCGACGCTCTTCCCGGGCCCGCCGACGGCCAATATGAGCCGGCGCCGGAGAGCCGTGGAACCGTCCAGGCGATGTTCGACCTGATTTCTTTATCGCCCGCGCGCTCTCAGGCGGATTTGATGGGGACGTTTGTGGCGGGATGGGCTGATACGGGCCTGCATCCGGAAACCTTCTGGCTGGGTTATGCCACCGGTTCAGCCGCCGCGTGGCATCCGGGTTCCCCGGACCCGGCGGAGTCGATGAGCTGCTTTTACCGGCTCTTCTACGGCCCTGGCGCCGCCAACATGGCCCGTCTCTATCAGCTCATGAGTACGCAGGCGCAATTCTGGAAGGAAAGCTGGGAAACCGTCGCTTCCCTGGCGCGCACTCCCATTTGGGGTGACTACCCGCGTGACGTATTCAATCCGCCTCATCCTGCGCAGGACCAGACGTTACCACTACTGCCGGTGCCCAGCTCCGACCTGCTGCGCGTGGGGTACGATTGGTCGGCCCTGAATACTCGGCGCCTTGAGCTCGCGTCACACTTGCGGCCCCAGAACGACGAACTGCTCGGCCTGCTTCACGACAATCAATCCCGCGTGCAATTCAACCGTTACAACCTGCAATTGTACGAATCCATCGCCAGGGTCTACCGTCAGAATCTCGAGATGCTGCGCGATCTGGGCCGCATCAGCCAAGACCTGCAATCTGCCAAAGCGGCGGCCGGGAGGGCGGATGGGCCGGCTGCCCTGCAAGCGATTGACGCCGCGCTGGACCTGGCGCAACACATCGGAGAGGAGCGGAACGTGGCCTTGCACGACGTCACTGCCGCCTGGTACGAAACCTGGTTCCCGCGCGTGCCGGAGGCCAACGGGCGCCGCTTCCTGGACAAGGTTGACGACGTAAAAGACCACCTGCCGGTGCGGACCGTGGACATGACCTACCTGATTTACCGGCAGCTCCTGTACCCTCTGGGCGATTGGGCCGCCCAAACGCTGGCCGCCCGGAATCAGTACGCGCAAGCGCACCATTTGGAGACGAGGGAGATGCGATTTGATTGGAAAGACACCACCCCGCCGCGGGTGAGGACGTACCTCGGGGAGGGTGGGGAGTAAAGCTAGCATCCGAAGAGACGACTTCAATCCTACCGTTTGCCACAAGCCGTGACTTTGTGAGTCGCCTCGATCCTGCATGGCTCATTGCACCTCGGGAGGCTGCAAGGATGAGAACAATCCCAAAACAAGCCCCCCCTGTACTTCTGGGGATAGCACTTGTGTGGTTGCTCGGAACACCGCCAACCCTGGCGCAGACCCCGCTCTTCGCACGCGGCTACACCGTGATTCCGGTACCGCAAAAAGTGGAACTCAACGGAGGCGATTTCGAGTTTGGTAGCGGCTGGCGGCTGGACCTGGGCCCGGGAGTCAAGCCGGATGATGTGGCAATCGAGAGCTTGAGAGACGGGCTCTCTTCCCGCTTCGGAGTCACGCTTGAAAAGGCCGGGGAGGAGCACGATGCCGGCGGAACGATAACCCTGACGATTCAGCCCGGGGGAGTCCCCATCGGTTTGGCAACAGACCGCAACCGGAGAGCACTGGAGGAGCAGGCTTATAAGCTCGAACTCGCCAGCCGCGCCATTCGCATTACAGCCAACGCTGACGCTGGATTGTTCTACGGGGTCGAAACGCTGGTGCAATTGGTCAAGCCGGCCTCGGGCCGATTATGCCTGCCCGCCGGCGTAATCACCGATTGGCCCGACCTCGAGTTGCGGAACATCCTGTGGGAAGACCTGTTCCATGTCGAGCATGTGGACGTGCTGAAGGAGGCGCTGCGGCAGGCCGCGTTCTACAAGATCAACGGTTTCGTGCTGAAGCTCGACGATCACTTCCAGTACAAGAGCGCGCCGGCGCTGGCCGCCCCCTCCGCCCTCTCGCCCGAGCAGGTGCAGGA
>DATJVT010000526.1:0-11566 GCA_035501695.1 Terriglobia bacterium
GACGGTGTTTTCACCCGCCTCGTCGGACGGGCCCTTAAGGTTGCTGCCGCGATAGTAAACACAAATCGGCTTGGTGCCCAGGACATCGCTGAGTTTCTTCAGATTGGCAACGACCGTGGCGTAATTGGCGTCGTTGAAGTCTCCGAACCACGTCTTCATGCGAGTGCGTTCGGCGCCAGCCCCCTGTTTTCCGTTATAGGCAGCCAGATAGGCTTTCATCATGGCCATACTGGCCGCGGTCAGAGTAGACTTGGCGTTCTCTTTATTCCCGGTCGTCGCGTGATGAAAGCTCGGCATCAGTATGACGCCCCTTTTCGGGGTGGTCGAGAATTCATAGTAGGCCTTCAGTTCCGCCTTAAGTTCGGCTTCCTGCCAGGTCTTGATGATATCCCGGAACGGGACAACAACGGCTTTGGGGCGTTTGCCGAACGCCATGTATCCCAGCAAAACCCCGCAAACCTGCTTGACACGGGCGGGACTGTGGGGCGGCCCGATCGCCAGGTCAGCGTCGGGGGGCAGGTGCACCAAATTGGCGTTTGCCCAGGTGCGAATTGCCGTCCCCGTGCCAGGGACGAGTTCTTCCGCGCCCCTGATTCCATTCTCAACAAATGCGCTCAGTGGCATGATTCCTCCCTTGTCAATATGATCGGCGTATAAGGCGATTGGGAATGTACACCCTATCTTCCCTGAATACAATAGTACGAACCTCGGCGTACGAACCTCGGCGGCGGGGGGGGGCCGCCGCGCGGCGAAACGGCATCCCGAACCGGCAGCGCCCCTTCTCTTGACCAGGGTCTGAGAGGTCTCGCCGTCCGCTCCGCGGAGACTTTTCATTGCCTTCGCGCCCGCAGGTGGCTATCCTAATTATCAGCGGGGAAACACCCATCTAATCCGGACAATTGAGGTGAGAGCTATGCCCAAGTACCTGATTGAAGCGTCGTATACTTCTGAAGGCGTGAAGGGTCTGTTGGCCGAAGGCGGCACCAAGCGCCGCGATGCCGCGGTGAAAGCCGTGAAGGCAGCGGGCGGCAAAGTGGAAGCGTTTTACTTTTCTTTTGGGAAGTCCGATGTCGTGGTGGTTGTCGACTTTCCCGACAACGTGAGCGCCGCGGCAGCCTCACTGGCTATCAATGCCAGCGGCGCGGTCACCACGCATACCACCGTGCTTCTCACGCCCGCTGAAATCGATGAGGCCGGGAAGAAGAGCGTCACTTATCGCGCCCCGGGGCAATAAGCGGGGCGCCCCATTTCTGCTAATCGTGCCCTCAGCGCCGCGCTTGCAGGAGAGCGCCGAGGGGGAAGTGTGCTCACTCTCCCAATCTCACAAAAGATTGTCATCATAGAGAAATAGTGGTACGTTCGCTCCGATGTTTAGGGGGATGAATCCCCCGGGCTTCAGTCGGTGGATTGGTTCAGGTCGGACCAGTCACTGCCCTCTTCACCCGCCCCCGGGGGCGGAAAACATCCGCCCGTAAATCCCTCCTCCCCTGGGTGCCGATCGGAGAAATCTTCGTCCCGGAAAGGACCAATACCATGCCTTATCTCAGTGATATCGGCCAGGAGCAGACCTACGTGGCTTACCTTGCTGACATCCATAAGCACTTTTCAGAGTTCAACGAAGCGAATCGGAAGTTGCAGTTCGAAGGCGCGATTCGCATTGTGGCGACCACTGCCAACCTGCCCATGCCGCGCATCGGCTGGGGCGACGGTGGCGGGTTCTTCCGCTACTCGGACTGGTACTTGGAACTCGACAACAACGCGGTCACTATGAACCCCCACGGGGTACCCATCCGCAGATGGCTTTACTACGCCACCATGCCTTACCACGAGTTGCGCCATTGCGAGCAGTTCTTCCTGATGGCGCAGGCCATGCTGACGGGAGGGGTTTCCATTCCCACGGGCCCGCGCGGACGCTCCGTGCTGCCGTTTGGCACCATAAACTCGCGCGCCCATGGGATCGAGCAGTTGGGCTACCAGCAGATCATCGTGATCAAGGCGGACCAGGCGAAGAAGAACTTTCCCCACGGCCTAATTGCCCTCACCCACTCCTGGGTGGATTCGGTCTTCGGGCGAGGGGGTCGAGCCCGTGGCCAGACGCTTGCCCACCTCGATCGAGGGGGAAAGCAATTCCAGCCCTACATCAATCTTCCCGAGGAGGCCGACGCGTGGTCCGTGGAGCGCGAAGTCAGCCGGCTGGTGCGGGCCGCTATCAATGCCGCCGCGGAAGACGATGCGCTGGAGGGATTGAGTACGCTCTTCGCAGCGTGAGCCGTTGTCAGCGCGGACCTTGGAGTGCGGTAGCAGCAGATACCGCCTTGGCTGCTTCGGGATGGGACGATGGCGGTATAAACCCAAGGAGGAGGGCGGTAGCTGCTGCTACCGCACTCCAGGATTGACACCCGCTAACGGACTTCCACCAGAGCCGCGCCCCAGCTCAACCCCGCACCGAAAGCGGCGATTACAACTTTCATTCCGGGGCGCAATAAGCCCGCCGCGCGCGCTTCCGACGCGGCGATCAGCCACGACGCCGACGACGTGTTTCCATACTTGTCGACATTTACAAAACACTGGCGGCGGTCGATCTTGAGTTCCTGCATCAGCCTCTCGAGCAGGCGCAGGTTGGCCTGGTGAAAGAGAAACAGGCCGACGTCATTCACCCGCAGGGAATACTTCTCCAACAGTTCCGCCACGGCGCGGGCCAGTTTGCGCACCGCGTGCATGATGATGGTGCGGCCATCCATCTGAAGCGTCGAACCGAAATCCAGCTTGAGAGCTTCGGAGAAGGTCGCATCGCTCGCGATGCGAATGTCTTGAATGGCAAGGGGGCCAGGGCCGGACGCCACCAGGCATGCGCCTGCCCCATCGCCAAACAGGATGGCGGATTCCTTGACGCGTGGCGGCTGCGCCATGACCCGCGTCATGGTTTCCGCCGCGACCACCAGCGTCGGCCCCCACGTTTCGCACATCCGGTTAGCCAGCGCCAGGCCGAACAATCCCGAGATGCTGGCCAGGTGCAAATCAAACGCCGGAATTCCCGGGACGTTCAGGCGTTTCTGCACTTCCGCCGAGACGCCGGGAAACTGCCGGTGCGGCGTGCCCGTGCAGGCGATGATCGCACCCAATTTGTCCGCGCTGATTCCAGCATCCTGCAAGCAGGCCAGCGCCGCGTGCTCGGCGAGATCGCAGACGGTTTCCTCCGGCGCGGCCACGCGCCGAGTCTGGATGCCGCACATGCTGACGATCCATTCCGGAGCGACGTGGAATTCCGACGCCAGCGCTTCGTTCGTCAACATGCCGGCAGGGAGGTAGTGCCCGAATCCCACCAAGGCGGCCATCTAGGCGGCACCCTGGCTGCTCAAGTAGGCGGAAATCCTGGAGAGGGACTCGAATTTAGAGGGGTGCAGGTCGTTGTCCGGCACTTTGACATTGAACTCCTTTTCCAGGTCGGCGACGAAATCGACCAGGTCGAAGGAGTCGATGACACCGGCATCAAACAACGATGCCTCGCGGTCCGTGGGGATGGGAGCCTTGGCGATGCGCGCCAAAGCCTGCTGGATTCTATCGTCGAGAGCCATGCTCGCTTTCCTCGCAGTCCATGAACACGGGGGGGGCCAATGCACACGGCGCTTCTTCCCACCCCGTTTCGAAGCGGCAATGTGAAAAAAACATCATACTACAGGTCAGTGAGAATCTACTTTCCACTTCCCTCCCCTGCCCAGTGTGGTACGATGTTTGCGGGGCTGCTCAGCTTAAATTTGGCGGTGGTTCGTGTCGAAGTGGCGAGAGGTCAGGCACGCTCAGCCTGATTACATGTCGCTACATAACCGCAGCATCAAGAAGCAAGCTGACAGACAGATCGTTGAATTTGTCCCGGAGGCATATTCATGGGACCCTTTGTTCCTGCCATGACCGACGATGAACTGCGCCGCCATTTCGACGAACTGGGGTTCATCACGGGGTCCGACGCGCTCCTGCCCTTGCTGCGCCAGGTTTACAAAGCTGCGCGCGTCAGCGACATCACCGTGCTCCTGGAAGGTGAAACCGGCACCGGCAAACAGGTTCTGGCTTTCGCCATTCATTGCCTTGACCAAAAACGCCGCGCCTACCCCTTCATTACCATGCACTGCGGCTCCCTGAGCGAGGCACTGGTAGAGAGCGAGTTATTTGGCCATCTCAAGGGCGCTTTCACCGGGGCCGTGAGCCATCGCAAGGGACTTTTTCAGGCGGCGCAGGGCGGAACGCTCTTTCTCGATGACGTCAATGATCTTCCTAGCCACCTCCAGGTCAAGATGTTGGACGTCCTCCAGCGCAGCGCGGTGCGAACCGTAGGGTCGGACCAGGAAACCCCGGTGGATGTGCGGATCATTGCCGCCTCCAATGAGCCGCTGAAGCCGTTGGTGACGCAGAACCGCTTCCGCGCGGATCTATACCACCGGCTGAACGTGGTGCGCTTCCGGCTGCCTCCCTTGCGGGAACGAAAGCAGGACCTGCCCCGGCTGGTGCTCGCCTTCGCCCGTCGCCATCGTGACATCTACCAGCCCATCGAGAAACTGGAACCTGAGTTCCTGAGCTTTCTCCAGTCGCAGCCCTTTCCCGGCAACGTGCGGGAGTTGGAGAATTACGTGCGCGCGATGCTCTTTGCCAAGACGGGCGGCACCTCTCTGGGTATGGCCGATTGTTACCGCCGCCCAGCCGACATTCCGGTGGAGGAGCATCCCGATCTCCTGGGCGAAGCGGCGGTGAGAGTCTGGAACGCGATTGCCGCCCAGAACATCCCTTACGCCCAAGCCATCCAGCAACTGGAGCGAAGAGTCCTGCAAGCCGCGTTGAGCGACGGGAATTATACCCGCCGGGAGATTGCCCACCGCCTGCGCACCAGCGAGCGCACGCTCTACTATAAAATCCGCAATCACGAACTGGGAGGGCAAAGGAGTTCGTGACGCGACGCCAGCGGTGGTCATTGGCCGCGGTGCAGGGTGGTTTTGATCTTCGTTTTCAATTCGAGCAACGTCACGCTGTTGTTGCCGTGGAAGGTGAACTCGAATTTGCGTGCATCATCCGGCAAGGCAGGCCTGTTTTTGTAGGCGGGTTGCTGTCCTCCGTGGGTGGGGTTGGGAGCCCAGTCCTTGGTTTTGGGGTTCACGTACAAGCGGTTATCTTTCACCTTGTACTCGCCGCGTTCTGTGTAGACACCCGTGATGAGGGTCCCCGATGCAACCAAAACATAGGTGAAAGTTCCATCCTTCCGAAAATGATAAGCCTCGCCGTTGTATGCGGACCGCAGAGTGGCCCCCGTGCCGGCGTCCACAACATTTCCGAAAGCCTCGGAAGTTGCCCACTTTCCGACTAATGAGCTGGCGCTTGCCCAGGAAACGTTTGCGGCGATCACCGCAAAACAGAGCAAGGCGCCCATCCATGTCGTACCCTTTCTCGAAGCGCGCATGTATAGATTCTCCTTAAGAGTGGCGTGACAGGCTTCGCACCGCCGAAGGTTTTCCAATCCCATAGCCAATACCAGCTTGAAAATGGGGGGCGCGTATCCTGTGTTCACCCCATGGGCGGTGACCTGAAGCTGCGTAAGAGGCGGACGGATTTTACCACCCAATCCTTAGGGGCGGGGGCTTTTCTCCGGCGGAAACGATAAAGCCAACAAACGTGTTCCGGTTGTTTATCAGCTTGCCGTCGCCGGAGCGGGATCAGTCCCTCGGGGCTTTGCGGTTCCCCAGCGCGTCCATCTGGCCGGTCATCTCTTCCGCTGGTTCGCCGCTCCGCATGCCCTGGGCGACGATAAGCTGGCGTGCCTCGCCCCGCAGGCCCGGCCATTTGGTGCCGAACACCACGGACCCGGCAATGCAGGTGGCGCCGCCGATAGCCACGGTGAGGGGCGCGCCAAGCCCTTTGGCGATGGCTCCCGCCAGCAGGGCGCCGAAGGGGGCCATGCCCATGAACATCATCGAATAGACGGACATCACTCGCCCCCGCAGGTCGTCGGGCACCATGGTCTGAATGAGGGTGTTGGAACTCGCCATCTGGATCAACATGCAGAACCCCGCCGGCAGCAGCAAGGCGAGGGAAAGCAACAGCGAACGCGAAAAGGAGAAAAGGATCAGGCTGGCGCCGAATCCCATGGAAGCATAGTTGACCCACCGCCCCAGGCCACGGACCTCGCGCCGGGCCGCTATAACCAGGGTGGCGGCAAGCGCGCCCACGCCGGTCGAACCCATCAGCCACCCCAGGCCGCGCGCGTCGGAATGCAGAATCTTGTCCGCGAAGATAGGCATCAACACCGCGTAGGGCATACCGGTCAGACTGACCAGGCCGAGCAGCAACAGGATGGCGCGAATGGGTCCGGTGCGCGCGACAAAGCGAAATCCCTCCAGCACGCTCTCCAGCCCCGAAACCATCTGCCGGGTGCGCTGGCGAGGGGTGACAACCATCAGCAGCAATCCCGCGATCACCGCGATGTAACTCACGCCGTTGGCAAAAAAGCACCAGCCTTCGCCGATGGCCGCCACCGTAATGCCGGCCACCGCCGGCCCCAGGATGCGAGCCCCGTTGAACATGGCGGAATTCAGCGCGATGGCGTTGATCAGGTCTTCCGGCACCACCATCTCGATAATGAAGGCCTGGCGCGCGGGGATGTCAAAGGCGTTTACCACACCCAGGA
This sequence comes from Terriglobia bacterium, assembly GCA_035501695.1. Taxonomy (GTDB): domain Bacteria; phylum Acidobacteriota; class Terriglobia; order UBA7540; family UBA7540; genus Bog-366. The sequence goes on from DATJVT010000526.1 coordinate 6,668, forward strand.
GGGCCGCCAAGAGCAGAATCTCCCAGACCCGGATGTGTTCCAGCAAGGTCAGCGCCGCGAGGACAAAGGCGAGAATCATGGCGGCGGTCTGCGTGGCAATCACCGTCCGGTGCCGGCTGTACCGGTCGGCGCACAATCCCCCCAGCGGGGCGAAAAGAAGAACAGGGATCTGGCCGGCAAATCCTACCAGCCCCAACAGCAGCGCTGACTTGGTAAGCCGGTAGACCAGCCACGCCTGCGCAATGGACTGCATCCACGTGCCGATCAAGGAGATGATCTGGCCGCAGAAGAATAGCCGGAAATTGCGGTGCCGCAGGCCGCGGAACATCACCGGCAGCCGCAATGCGCGTTTTTCCAGAATGGTCTCCGTGCCCAGAGCCGCTGCTCCCTCCGTGCCTGCAATCCTGCGCTAAAATACAGTGATTATCATAACACGCGGAATATAAGGCGGGCCCCCGCCCCGGGCGAAGCGCATCGGGGCGAAGGATGCCCGTGAAGGTGCAAAAGGTGAGGGCGCCGCTTTCTTAGAAACCCGCCAGTTTCTGGAGGTCGTCAATCGTCCCGCTGAAGGCATCCAGGTCAGTGGGCTGCGAGGATACGCCCGCCACCGGCTGTTTATCGAACTGCCAGATCACCCAATTAGTCCATCCTCCGGGCACAATGGGACTGGCCACGTTGTAATGGGCAATCCAAAGGGGGAAGCCGGCGAGGTCCTTGGGATTCCCCAGCGTGTTCCTCCAGAAACTGGGGTAAGAGTAAACGATGGGGCGCCGGCCGGTGGCGGTGCCAACCGTTTGCAGCCAGGCCGTCGCTGAAGCAAGCAACGCGGCAGCGGCCACGCCATCGGTCACTTCCATATCGAGGGCAGGGGGCAGATCGCCCGGCGCCAGCGAGGGGGTGCCTCCATTCGCCGCGGCCAAGCGGCTAAGAAAGTTGTTCGCTTGCGCTTGTGGATCCGCACTGGGATGGAAGAAGTGGTATGCCCCGCGCAAGAGGCCTGCGGCTTTCATCCCCGACCAGTTGTCTGAGAAGTATGGGTCAGGGACGCTCGCCCCTTCGCTTGCCTTGGCAAAGCCAAATCGTTCGCCACCCCCCGCCACCGTAGCCCAATCCACGTGACCTTGGTAGTGAGAAACATCGATACCGGGAACCGCGCCCATGGGGAAAGGCATATCATCACCTCACAATGGAATAGAGAATGCACTCCTTGCCGGTACCGCAAGAGTTGAGGCGCAGAGCACGCGGAGAAGACCACGAGATTTTCTCGGTGTAATCTGCAACCCGGCAATTGGATACGTTCCAACGGGGGCAGAATCCGCGAACTCTACCTGAAGCCTGGTGCGATCTGTTTTGCTCAATCATCTTTCATGATAACTCGGATTGACCGGCTTCAGCTTTTCCACGGGAATGATTACTTTTTGCCCGTCGTCCAACACGACTACCGCAAAGGCGCGGCGTTTGGGGCCCGAATCGGAAAACTCCACAATTACACCTGCCATTTCCGTGCCGGCAGATGACCCGGTAGAAACCTCCTCCGGGTCCGGCAGGAACACGTCAGAAATCCGAAAAAGAACTTGCGCCCCTTCGTCCGTTGGTTAACTCCTCGCGAACAGTTTGTGACGCCCCGCTTGTCGGTGCCCTGCTTGATGCAATCGCACGCCCGCTCCGCGGTTTTGCTTCCACGGAGGGGCGTTGGCCATCCCCCGATTGCGGGGAGCAATTGAATTGAAAGTGGTTAAGGGGTGCCAGCCAAGTGGAGTGCCAGCCGAATCGAGATCCACTTCAGCGCGGGGTGTGCAAGCGATTTCTGCAGGATCTGGCAGAGGTCAATGGGCAAAACACGGCGCGAGTGTATTGAGACATTTGCAGAGGGCTCGTTGGCTCTGCGGTTTAGGCGGGAAGCACCCGGGAATGCAATTGTCCGCAGGGGGTCTGCAAGGTCGCGCAGCACTATTCCCGACCATCCGGTTGAGGAAATGCCCTGTGGCACGGGAATCCTGCCCGTGAAGGAGGCGCGGCCTGGAAGGCCGTGCCACAACGACCGGAAGCGAGCTTCCGGTTCCATAAGCGGCGAGGGGCTACGGCTTGAACAGATAGCTGACCTTCATGAAGAATTCTCTTCCGATGGAGGTTCCCGGCCATGCCGTGGGCCGGAGATTGGGCGGCAAAGCCGGGTTTAGCCGGGAATTCTCATAGGCATCTGTGTACCCAACGTAAACCGCAGTGCCGGGTTGAAACAGGTAGGTAAACAAGATATCGGGCGCGAATCGCTTGCTTTGGTCCAGGGCAACAAGGGAGGAGTTGGGAAGCACCGCATTGTAGTCGAGAATCAAGCGGAGGGAAAACTCCCGAGTGAACTGGTAATTCACCTTGCACCGCAAGACGTGATTGTTGTAGATCACGGGCTGGCGGGTAAAGCCCGGCGGCACATCGGTATTCCGGGTCGCCAGGCGGCTGTAGAGGTAGGTCTGGTCCAGCCGGATTCGCGGCGTGGGCCGGAACGTGAAACCGAGCGAACCCTCGGAAGAGTCAGCCAGGAAGGGTTTGAGACCCGGCGCCGGGTAGTAGTTGACGCCCGTACCCCAGCTGTAGGCGGAAGTGATGGCCAGCCACTTCAGCCACTGCGTGGCAAAATACCCGTGATTTTGATACTGGCGGAAACCAAGGTTCTGGTAGAGCTCGTAGGCGTCGTACCGGTCGAAACCAAAGGTAGTCAAGCGAGGCAGTTCCATGACGAACGACGGCAGGGTCTGCCAGTCCTGTAGCCGTCCCTGGTGGTCCCAGTTGGCCAACGCGGTCAAGGTGGGGCCGAAGCTGACGATGCCCCGGCCTTCCGGGCGCCAGCGGTACCCCACCTGATTCTCTGACTGGCGAATGTCCACACGTGGGATATATCCCAGTTCGGAACGGAAATCCGGACTGAGGTCCGTGTATAACGAGTGCAGGATAAAATTGCGCCCGTCGTGAAGCAGTCCCCCGGCGTAGGCCGGGCCGGAGAGTCGTTCCCCGTCCAATTGCCGTGTGTTGCTACCGATGGCCTGGGCTTGAACAAACCAGGCCGGCTTGATTCTCACCCTTGAATCCAGGGAGTAGACGCGATTCCAGCTGCCGGCAAAGTCCAGGTTCGAAACCAGCACCCCCAGGTAAGACTCCTGGCCGAATTCCCTTTGCAGCCGAAATACCTCCGCATTGGCACGGCGACCGAAGTTGGGATCCGTGAGTGGAAGCCCCTCCCCCGGAGCGCGGTCGTCCACGGCAAGCACTCCCAATGCCCAACGGCCCTGCTTGCCGGTCAGGCGCGCGCCAAATTGCGGGTCGGCGATGCGACGCGAAAAGAACAGGTTCTCGGGCGTGACGAAAAACTGGGCATTCTCCGTGAAGAGGGGCCGCCTTTCCGGAAAGTAAACTTCGAAACGCTGGTTCACCGTAACCTGGGGTTCATCGGATTCTATCTGGCTGAAATCCGGATTGACGGCTGCGTCCAGAGTGAAGGCGTGGCGCAAGACCACCTTCGAGTCCACTCCCACGCGGACATCGTTCTGGCGAACCATCTGCGGGTTTCCCTCCGCAACCGAGTCGAGAAAGCGTGAAGTCGAAAAAAGGCCATAAGGAATAAATTGCATGTTTCGACCCGGCGTCACGTGGCTTATCCCTTCCAGATTACCCCCTTGACTCGCCCAACTCGGACCCTTACGGTGAGTGACGTAGGGCCACGTGTCGAATTCGTTGTTGCGCTGGATGAGGCGCCCGATGATAATGCCCCAGGTTTGCTCACCGGTGTCAGGGAACCGCAAACTGTGGAAGGGAATCGTGGCAAAGACCATGTAGCCATCGGGAAGGCGGCGGCCTTGTGCGTACCACACGGCGTCGAAGCTGAGGTCATCCACTCCGTCCGTGTTGATCCCATCCATCTGGATGCCATAGAGGTTCGCGTCAAACCAGAACACCCGACGGTGGTCGTGAAAGGTGTCGAGACTTATCGTTATGCGGTCGTCGTCGAGTATATTGTCCCGCTTCGCCATGTGCGCCCGGATCAGCATCGGATCGTCTTTGCAGATGAAGGCGATATAGATGTTCTTATCGTCGTAGGAAAGGTACGCCGTGGTTGGCTCACTCGCCGCGGCGCCATCGCCGGGATCGTATTGCCGGAATTCCGTGACGATCTCTTCAGCCTCCCGTGGCGTGCCATTGATGAAGTCCGTGATTTTGGGGGCCCGGGTCACGTGGGGGATATGGACCGTAGGCGCGGGCGGGGACTCCGCGGCGCCCAGCTTGAGGGTGAAAAGCTGCATTAGAACAACCGAAGCAATCAGCCAGACGCCATCGCTCTTCCGGGAGCTGAGCAAGCACTGCTCCTTCCATAGCCGCAGTTCTCATTTTAACTTCGGCGGTTGACGGGCAGTATATCCATTGCTGTCAGCCCGCGCAACGTTCAGCCGGATAGTCTGATTTCGGAGCGTGCGTCGCGTGCACAGGAGTGAACCTCGGTATTGCCATCTGTCAGATATTTTCTTAACAATGTGGCAGAGCACGATATAGCCGTCCGATCTGCCACGCAGCTGGAGAGCTGAGCCTCCACCTGCGAAGATCCAAGCGATCAGGGATGCCTGGGCGGAAGCCGGAGCATCTGTGGCCCTCCAGGCACGCAGTGCAGTCGTTCCGTCGGAGGATGATTTCCTGCTTAATCCTCGCCACCGTGATTCCTCAAAATTTGCCGTTGGCAAGCCCATTCCTTTTCGGTTTGATCCGCGTCCGGCCCGCTATACAGGACGACATAAGTTCCTGCGCAATCGGTTGTAGCGGCGCTCTCTGCGCGCCCGGGTTGTAGCGTCGATCTCCGATCGACGGCGGCGGTCTGAGACCGCCGCTACAACCGAATGCGCAAGCATTGATGTCGCT
>DATJVT010000527.1:0-8555 GCA_035501695.1 Terriglobia bacterium
CCTCTCTCTATCTTCCCGCGTGGTCCAGCGCAGCGGTTCGACACTTTTGATCCGGAAAGGCTCGATGATGGTGCGGATGGGCATATGACACTCCTTGGGCGAAAGTTCAGAAGGTGGGTTGTATTATGCCCGAAAAACCCCGTTGCCTCAGCATCCGGGAGCAAAAGTTCAATTTTTGGCGTGGGGCCCGGGCAGATTTTCGAAGCTCTTAGACAGGGATCCCAGATTGAGATACAACGTATCTCATTGAGGTTTTGATTATATGGCGACGACCATGATCCACGTTCGATTGGATGAGAAGGTGAAGGAAAGAGCCGCCAAGACCTTGTCCGATATGGGCATGTCGGTGTCTGAGGCGTTCCGTATATTGCTGGTTCGTGTGGCGGCAGAACAGGCCCTGCCTTTCGAGATCAAGGTTCCGAACCGAGCGACCGCAAAGGCCATGGAAGCGGCGGATCGGGGCAGAGGGAAGCGGTACAAGTCTGCGGCCGCGCTGTTCAAGGAAATAGGGGTTTGAGCGCGCGAAACATCATCAGCGGCGCCCAGTTTCGGCGTGATGTCAAGCGGGCATAGCGGCGGGGCAAAGATATGTCGAAGCGGCGCGAGTTGATCCTGGTCCTGGCCGAGAGGACTCCGCTTCCATCCCGCTACAAGGATCATCCGTTGTCGGGCGAGTGGATGCGCTACCGCGACTGACCTATCGAACCGGATTGGCTCCTCATCTACAAAGTCGATAACGAAGAACTCTACCTCGTGCGCACCGGAACCCACTCCGATCTTTTTTAGGCCCGTTGCTGGTTACCACGGCTTGACGCTCTTCTCTGCTTGCTCTTAAAATCCACCTATACACGATGACTGAGGTCATACTCTATACCAAGCCCGGGTGCTGCTTGTGCGACACGGTCAAAGGGCAACTCCGCCGGCTGCGCGGCGTGCGATCCTTCGATTTGCGAGAGGTAAACATTCTCGAAGACAGCGACGCCTATGCGAAGTTTCACGAGGAGATTCCGGTAGTCTTCATCGACGGGCGGAAGGCGTTCAAGTACCACTTGGATGAGAAGAAGTTCTTGCGGCGGCTCCAATCTCGGCCGGCAGAAGGAGAGGCAGCGCCATATGGAAGTTGATATCCTGACCATTGCGGCACATCCGGACGACGTGGAAATCACCTGCGGCGGGACGGTCATCAAGATGGCGGAGGCAGGCTATCGCGTGGGGATGCTCGACCTGACTGCCGGCGAAAGTGGCACGCGAGGCAACGCCGCGCTGCGCGAAAAAGAAGCGCGCCGTGCTGCAGCAGTGTTGGGCGTGGTCCATCGCGAGAACCTCGGCATTCCCGACGCCGGTGTCGAGAACAACCGCGAGAACAAGCTGAAGGTGGCGCAGAAAATCCGCGATCTGAAGCCTCACACGGTGATTCTCCCCTATTGGAAGGGCCGTCATCCCGACCACTACACTACCGGCCTCCTGGGTTATGAGGCATGCTTCCTGGCAGGTCTCGCCAAGCTGCCGCTGGCGGGCAAGCCCCATCGCCCTTTCAAGATCATTTACGCCTCGCAATACGTGCCCACCGTCCGCCCCACCTTCGTGGTGGATATCACCGGGCAGTTCGAAAGGAAACTCAAAGCTATCTTCTGCTTCTCCTCGCAGTTTTCCCCGCCCAAAGAATTGCAGAACCTCTTCCCTTCCCGCACCGATATCAACGCCCGCATGAGCTCGGAAGCGCGCCACTTCGGACACATGATCGGCGTCCGCTATGGCGAGCCGTTTATCATGCGGGAGACTACGGCGGTGGAGGATATCGTTAAGATTCCGGTGAAATCGATTTAGGCGATTGCACTACCCGCAAGCGGTTCTTCCAGCGGTTGTGAATAAACCAGACGGCCCCGAGAACAATTAGGACGCCCAGCACGGCGTCGAAGCGATGAAAATAGAGGCGGAGGGTGGTCCAACGCTCGCCCAGTTTCATTCCTGCGAAGGCCAGCACCAGGCACCACGGTAACGACCCAAGGAAGGTATAAACGTGGAAGCGGACGACGTTCATGCGCGACACCCCGGCGGGAAAGGCGATGAAGGTCCGGACCACCGGCAGCAGGCGCGCGATGAACACGGCCCAATCTCCGTAGCGGGCGAAGAAGCGATCCGCTAATTCCAGATCGTGGTGGGTGACCAGCAGCCAGCGCCCGTATTTTTCTACTAAGGGACGGCCGCCCAGCGATCCGACGTAATACGCCACAAGCGACCCGAGATTGCACCCGAAGGCCCCAGCCAGTCCCACCCAAAGCAGGTGGAATCGGCCCGTGAAAACCAGGTATCCCGAGAAGGGCATGATGACTTCCGAAGGCAGCGGGATGCACGCCGATTCAATCGCCATCAGCAGGACGATGCCCCAATACCCCGTCTGGGAGATGACGGCAATGATGAAGGCTGCAAGGTATTCAAGGAGTGTGGAGACCATAGCTAATGGGAATTCAGCCCGTCAAATGATTGTTCCTTTTGTCGATTTCAATGGTCCGTCGACGACGGCAGCTACACCTCTTGAAACAAAAGGAAATGACCCCATGACCCGATGGACAAATGGTCCGATCCTCAAAAAGCGTCGGCCTCCTGGGTGAAGACAAACCCCGGGAGCGATACCCCATCCCCGGTCTTTTCGACTTTGACGCGGCGCACGTCCTCCTCCCCTCCCCCCACCTTCCTTAGCATTGCATAGGAGGCAAAGACTTCGGAGTAGATCTTGGTCACCAGCCAGTTGTCGTGCGTACCTTGGAACTCCCATACCTGTCCTAACTGAATGGAAGAAACCGCCAATGTTTGTCACTCCTTTGTGGTAGAAACGGCACCGCCGCCACGGGAGAATCGGCCGGGGCCACGTCGCAAGGCCGGGCATGCTAATCTAGCTGTGCTGGGCGGCGGAGTCAAGCGCACAATACACCCTGTGCAATGCACCCCGTGTAAAGTCGATTTAACGCTGGCAGGAGGGAAACAGGTACAACCCTAAAGCCGTCAATATAATCCAATAACCGGGCGGTTTTGGATTGGGCCCGGGCAGGCGCCGGAGGTCTATCCAATAGAGGGGCGGAGTGCAGCAGCAGGCTGGGTGCGCAGCAAGTTCGGAATGAAATCCAGATATCGGTGTTGAGCCCGCCCAAAATGGTATAATTGCCGGTAAGGAGCAAAGCCATGAGGAAGCCGCGTTTCGTTTCGTTAGTGCTTGTGGCGATTTTGTGCCTCGTCTCCCTGCCCAGCCGGGGGGACGATAAGAAGGACGATCCCAACGAAATCGGCGACCGCAAGGTCGCGCATCGCAGCATCATCTCCCAGGAAAAAGAAATCGCCATCGGTAAGCAGTATGCCGATCAGATTGATAAGCAAGCCAAGATTCTGAAGGACCCGGTAATCAATGAGTACGTAAACCGCGTGGCGCAGAATCTGGCGCGCAACTCGGACCTCAACATTCCCCTGACCATCAAGGTCATTGACGATCCCGCCATCAACGCCTTCACGCTGCCGGGCGGGTTCATGTATCTCAACACCGGCACCCTGATGGCGGCGGACGAGGAAGACCAGGTGGCCGGCGTCATTGCCCATGAGATCGGCCACGCCGCGGCGCGCCACTGGGCCAGCACGATGACCAAGGCCACGATTCTGCAGTTCGCCATGATCCCCATGATGTTCATCCCCATGTCCGCGGCGGTCTATTACGGCGTCCTGGAAGCCTACATGAACGGCGTACCTCTGGCCTTCTTGAAGTTCAGTCGCAAGGATGAGCAGGAAGCCGATTTCCTGGGCTTGCAGTACATGTACAAGGCGGGCTACGACCCCAACGCCTTTGTGGGTTTCTTCGGCAAGGTCATGGATGAGGAGCGGCGCAGTCCGGGCAGCATGGCCAAGGTGTTCACCGATCATCCCCCCACGGGCGATCGCATTATTGCATCCGAAGAAGAGATCCAGAAGATTCTCCCCAAGCGCCCACAATACCTGGTGTCCACCTCGGAGTTCGATGACATCAAGGCGCGAATGCAAACCCTCATCACCCAGCGCAAACGCCAGAAGGGTGACGCGGGACCCTCGCTGCGCAAACGCGAGACGCCGGAAACCACCACGACGCAATCCGGGTCCGGCGGCCAGCAAGGCGGCAGTTCGAGCGGCGATGACCAACCTCCCGTGTTGAAGCGGCGCGACTAAGCAGCGTCTGGTTTACTTGATTGGCAAAGGCGTCCGGATGGTCGGGCGCCTTTTTTGTTGGGGGACCGCTTTGCAGGGACGGCCGTCGCAACATGCTCGAAGATGTGAGGGATTTATTGTTTGGACGCGGCGATCAGGTGCGGCTGGGGGATTCGAAGACCACGCCCAGTTTGCGCAACTCGTCGTTGTAGTATTTGCGGTAGAGGATTTCCCACTCCCCCGTGCCTTCGGGGATGGTGCGTTTCTGAGAAGCGATGCGGGCTTTGACGGTCTCGTCAACCTTCTCTTCCTCGTGCATGAGATCCGTCAGGATCTTAACCGTCTCCTGGCGAATGGTATTCGGCTCCTCGAAGATCTCCACCTCATCCAGGGCTTCAATCGCGCCCATGATTCGATGCGAAACCTGGATGATTTTTTCGTGGCTCAACTTCATCGGAGCAAAACCCCGCCTTTTCAGAGAATGATCTTACGTTCCCGCACAAGCTGCTTCTTGATGATTTTAAATGCCTCTTCGAATGTGGCGCCCAGTTCCTTCATCTGGTCGCCGTGCTGTTCCAGGATCTTACGGACCTCGTCGTTGATGCGGTCCTCGATGCTGAACTCATCGAGCATGACCTCATACATGACTTCGGTGACGTAATCGGGCTGGTCGTATTGGATGAGGCCGGCCTTGGTGAGACGTTTCAAAACCTGCTTGGCCATGTAGGCCACGTATTCGCGGGGAAACTGCATAGTTGGATGAGTATCTTCCTTGACGATCTCAGACAGCTAGTGTATATTCCATGGATTGCAACTGTCAAGGTTCGTGTGGCGAGGGCCCGGACAGTTTGGTCTCCGCCGGATCCGCAGCCGGGCGGTTAGCTCAGTTGGTCAGAGCGTCTGCCTTACAAGCAGAAGGTCATCTGTTCGAGCCAGATACCGCCCACCAATGATGTCAACAATTTGCCGGATTTACCGGCTTTCTCGCGAGTACACATTGGTACAAAAGACTGACGACCTTGCCGGCTGCCGCCCGTTTTTCGTCGGAGATAGCTTCGGTGTAAACGTTCAAGGTGGTCTGAATGTTGGCGTGCCGGAGCAGTCCTTTCTGCACAGCAGGCGTCGTTCCGAGCGAATGGAGTAAGGTTGAATAGGTGTGCCGGAACGTGTGCCAGCCGACCGAGCCGATGTCAGCCCTAGCCGCTGCGGGTTTGATATAGTCGGCTAGGATGCAGCCCTTCCAGCGTGGCTTTCCCGATTCCCCTGCAAATACAGATATTTTCCTCTGAAGTGCCGAGCCGGCGCGCGGCACCCAGGAACAACCGGTGGATCGGATCATTGAGAATTGCCTTCAGGCGATTCTGAATTGAATCCTCGTCCGATGTCATCATATCTCGGAGCCAGTGAAGCGCCTGCACGAGGTGCATGGCCGGTTTTCCCGCCCAATATAAGCGGCTCGGCGCAGTGAGCCTGAAGGTAATCGTCATATTACCAAGCTGATTGGGTCGAATACGGGCGTCAGTATGGACGGTAACTCGCGCCGGGACAGCGTTCGTCAAACCTATGCACCTGCCGAGTCCACCACCAGCTTATTCGGTGGTAACTCGAATTGGCGTGGTCCCGTCTGGATGCCCGTCAACGTGCTCGTGATACGGGCGCTGTGGCAGTTCTACATGTATTACGGCGACAACCTCCGCGTGGAATGTCCGACCGGCTCGGGAAAACTCATGAACTTGTTCGATGTCGCGCAGGAGATCACGCGAAGACTCAAGAGCATCTTCCTGCGCGATTCCTCGGGGCGCAGGCCAGTCTTCGGTGGCACGCAGAAGTTCCAGACCGACCCACACTGGAGAGACCACATCCTCTTTCACGAATACTTCCACGGCGACAATGGGGCCGGCCTCGGCGCCGGTCACCAGACGGGCTGGACGGGCGTTATCGCTAAATTAATTGAGCTCTTTGGCTCAGTCGACGCAGCGAGTCTGTTGCGAAAAGGCAAGTCGAACGGATAAACGGTTCTTCCGATTCGCATGGGCGTGACCCATGGACGACCAGCGAATTGATGAATATCGTCGGGCTTCAACATAACCGAGTGGAGCAACTGTCGCGCAAACGCAACCAACAGACGATGCCCTCCTGAGGCTCCAATAATCCGAGGGTTTACTAACGTGGTTGCTACAGAAAATCTGGGAACATGAGCAGCACAGGGGGGCAGTTCGGCCAATCAGGGTGGAAGCGAGAAAGAGGAAGTGTAAGAGGTAAGGCGTGGGCACTTCCAAAACAATCCAAGGAGGGTACGCATGGACAATAGAACTGTTAGCTATCGGTGGTTATTCGCCCTCATGTTGGGGCTCTGCCTGGTGGGCCCGGGGCAATTGGCCGCCCAGGACGTCAAGACCCAGTACATGCCGGGAATTGATTTTTCGAAGTTCCATACCTACAAGTGGGTCTCAATCCAGGGAGGATCGCATCCCAACCAGATTACCGACGCGGCGATCAAGCAGTCGGTGGACGGGCAGTTGACGTCGAAGGGCTTGACCAAGACGGATGGCGACCAGGCCGATCTACTGGTCGGCTATCAGGTCGCCGTCGATCAAGAGAAGCAATGGAACGCCTATGGGATGGGCGGTGGTCCGGGATGGGGAAGGTGGGGTGGTGGCATGGCCACGGCCACCAGCTCCACCATCAATATCGGAACTCTGGTTCTGGACATGTACGATCCGGCGCAGAAAAAGCTGGTGTGGACGGGCAACTGCAGCAAGACGATTGACCCCAGCAAGAGCCAGGAAAAGAACCAGAAGAACCTGGACAAATCCATGGCCAAGTTGCTGAAGAATTTTCCACCCAAACCGTAGCTGAACCAAACCGGCTGCGGGCCGTTCTGCAGGGACCTTTTGTCCTTCTGAATTCACTCTGTATTGAGGTACTCTTAGCTTCGGGGGTATGGAGGGGGCGGCCGCCGTTGGAGCGGCGGCAGTGGCGGGTTCCGCCGGTAGCAGCAGGGCCGGGTTTCGTGGCGTTGCGGGACACGAATTTGGAATCAGAATCGCGGATGGGGATGGGGGCTTTGTTCCCCTGATCGCAAAGAGTTACACCATGCGGATCTTTCAGAGCCTAGAGCATCGCTCATTGTTCTTACTTGTCTCTGTGTTGGCGGCCTTCATCCTGCTGCCTCTCCTGGAGACCGATCGGGCGGGAGAACTGGTTCTCGTCTGCTTTTTGAGTTTGATCTTGGTTGCCGCCACGCTGGAACTGTCGGGAAGGCGGATGCTTTTCTGGAGTGCCATTCCGATGGCCGGTGTCTGCCTGGCCCTTACGGTAGTCAGCCATTTTCTCTATCGAACCCGACCCTTGCAGTTGACGAGTAGCTTGGCCGTGGCCGGCTTCCTCGGCCTTGTGTCCACCAGCATGTTTGGCTATCTCGGGCGGCCGGGGGCAATCATGAAGGCCCGGTTGCACGTGTCCGTGAGCCTCTATTTTCTGCTGGGGATAATCTGGTTTGACCTTTATAGGGTTGCCAACCTTGTTCAGCCGGGGTCCTTTGCGGAGAGAGGCGTGACCCTCGCCGGGAAAACTGCATCCAGCGAAATGTTGTATTTCAGCCTGGCGACGCTCACCACCCTGGGTTACGGAGACATTGTCGCGGTCAAACCGCTGGCCCGCAGCCTGGCCACCCTGGAGGCCGCCACGGGTGTACTCTACATCGCCATCACGGTAGCCCGCCTCGTTGCCTCGTTACAGTCCCCCGTCTATCGCCAGAATGTCAATCGTGAGGAAACCCGGCGCGATTCGTAGTCTCAGCCTGCAAAGAGAGCCTGACTTCGGTCAAGGTTTGGTGAGAGGTGCAAGCGGTTTTCTCCGGAAAGGAACCAGCGCGCGCCGCAGGCAGGAGATTGAAGAAGAGTCACATTCGGCGTAGGCAAGCTGGCAGGTTGAGGTGATGTTCCAAAGCGCATAGGGTGGGATTCCGGCGGAGCACAAAATCGTACAAATTGAGCGGTCAAAGAGTCTTTTACAGTGCTTTTTGGTTGCCAACCGTGCCGCTAAGTTCTATATTTACTGAGTGGGTGGTGCCTTACAAGCAGAAGGTCATCTGTTCGAGCAAGATACCGCTCACCAGAAGGAAACTTGATCATTGATCCATCGGGTCATTGCATCATCAAAAAGACCGAACTGGGCGTGGTCAGGTTTGCCGCCAGAGTTGGGTTGGGTGTTGCATTGAATCAATGACCCACTGATGCAATGAATCAATGTAAGAGGGGACGTAGTTCAGCTGGTTAGAACGCATGCCTGTCACGCATGAGGTCGCGGGTTCGAGTCCCGTCGTCCCCGCCAGCTTTTTCAAGAGGTTGGCAAGGATCGAGGATTTCCAAAAAGTACTAAATCGTACC
>DATJVT010000528.1:0-5160 GCA_035501695.1 Terriglobia bacterium
CCCCCCGAGTCGAGCGCCTTGAGAGGACCGAACCAAACCCAGCGCGCGCTCGCCTCCTGAAAGAACCGGCCTTGGGGACGTCAAAACACAACCTGTGACACCGAGAAAGACGGAACCGACAAGGAGTCGCAATGACATTAAGTCCTCCTACGGACACATTGCCACATATATGGACGGGGCCCCTGCCCTTGGCCTCTCCTAGGATGCCAGAAACCGGCCGGTAGGTCACCCGGCCTGTTCGCGAATCAGGTGTTCACTTCAGCGCCTATCAGTTACCAGGATGTTTGTTGACAGGGTTCAGGCAATGAATCGCGCGGGCAGCCGGGGCGGCAAGTTGGTGTCTCCATCCTTTCATCTGAGTCCCGGATATGCAAACTGCGTTAGGGCGCGTTTGGTTATACAATGCGGTGGGCCAAACGGCTCAAGAGGGAAGCCAACCGCAGCGGCTCCCGCCAGCGGGTCTGGCCCGGAGTCGGAAGTTTCAGCGCCGGGAGAATTCACGCCGGTGGACGAACCGAGGTACGGAGATGCGCAGGAATCATGGCAAGTCATGTCTTGAAACCTCTTTCAACACTGACCTTTCCCCAGGATTTTCGCCGTGTGCACTTTTTCCCCGGCCTCTGGGCCAAGCGTGCCAGTTACTTCTCTTGATGTTGATCTGGGCGGGAACGGCACCTGCCCAGGCCCCCCGGGTGATGTTGGATTACCGCGGCAGTACGATGGTGCTGGAGCCTTACGCCCCCAACATTATCCGCGTGTCGCTCAGCTTGAAAAAAGACCACGCCCAGGCCCCGCCCGGCTATGGCTTTGTGGCGACTCCCGCGGCTGACACCTGGACGCAACAGAAAACCGAAGAGGGAGATGTCTACCGATCCTCGCGATTGATCGTGACGCTTCCACGGGATCATCCCGGCAGGCCGGTGGCAACCCAGGTGGATATCGCAAAATTTTTCAGCGGCTCCACTCCCGGGGCCGACATTGTGTTCCAGACGGCGGAAGGCAAGACGCTGCTGCGCATGACGGGCTGGTCCATGTCCGTCCCCAACCACAAAGACGGCAACGCGGGGGTGTTGAATGACAAGCGCGCCTCCGATCCGCCGTTTTACCAGGTCGGCGCCACTTTTGCCTCCCCCGATGACGAACACTACTACGGCCTCGGGCAGAACCAGGAAGGCTTCCTCGACTATCGCGGTCACCGCGTGGAATGCTGGCACAACTACACGGCGACAGCCGGACCCAGCGTGTGCGTACCCTTCCTGGTGACGAACCACGGCTACGGCCTGATCTGGGACAATCCCTCCAAGACGGTCATTGAGCCGGGATTCAACGAACAAACACAGTGGACGTCCGAAGTCGGCGACCGTGTTTCCTTTTTTGTGATTTCCGGCGGCACGATGGATGAGATCTACCGGGGATACCGCCTGCTGACGGGGGCTACTCCCCTGCTGCCCAAAGCGGCTTACGGCTACATTCAATGCAAGCAGCGCTACGCCAGTCAGGATGAGGTGCTGGGCGTCGCCAGGGGATATCGCGAGCGGCATCTTCCCGCCGATATTATGGTGGTCGATTGGTTCTACTATTCGAAAATGGGGGAGATGGATTTTGTTCCGGATAAATGGCCCGATCCGGCCGCCATGAATCGCCAGCTTCACGACATGGGGTTCCAGACGATGATCAGCGTGTGGCCCCGTTTCGCGCAGGGTTCGCGCTTCTACGATTTCCTCCTGAAGAAGGGTTGGTTCGAGCATCTTGCCGACGGCACTCCGACCGACGGGCTTCCCTATGACCGGGCCGGGTCCGACATCGACACGACCAACCCTGATGCAGGGCGCTGGTTCTGGGAGACGATTCGCGACAACATCCTCAGCAAAGGCTTTGATGGCATCTGGGCGGATGAAACCGAGCCCGATCTGCCCCCCAATGGCAGCTACTTTTATGTAGGGCCGGGGACACGGTTTTTCAACGTCTATCCTTTATTCCACACCGCCGCCCTTTATGACGGCTTTCGTCGCGACGTGAATCATCGCGCCCTTATCCTGTCCCGCGACGCCTATCTGGGAGCTCAGCGCAACGGGACCATGTTCTGGTCGTCCGATATTTCCCCGACGTGGGATACCCTGAAGCGCCAGATCCCCACCGGACTTAACTTCACCGCTTCCGGCATGGCCTATTGGACTCAGGACATCGGCGGCTGGCAATATTTGCCGGGGGAACATCGCCCCGCCCATCCGCCGCTGCTCGATCCCTCCGACGCGCGGGAGAACGTCGGCGGATACGACGACTATCCGGAACTGTACACGCGCTGGTTTGAATACGCGGCCTTTCTCCCGATTTTCCGCGCCCATGGCAGCCGCCTCTACAACGAAGTCTGGTCCTATGGGAAGCAGGCGGAGCCCATCCTGGAAAAGTACCTCAAGCTGCGCTACGAATTGATGCCCTACATCTATTCGCTCGCTTACCACACCTACCAGACGGGCGCGCCCTACATGCGAGCTCTGTTCATGGACTTCCCGAGCGACCCGCGCGCCGCGACCCTCGGCGATGAGTACATGTTTGGCCCGGCCTTGCTGGTGGCTCCGGTGACCGAACAGGGCGCCACGAGCCGTAGTGTTTACCTTCCCGCCGGCGTGGACTGGTACAACTATTGGACAAACGAACGGGTCCGCGGGGGGCAGACCCTTCGGGTCGAAGCTCCCATTGACACACTACCTCTCTTCGTTCGGGCCGGGTCGATTCTGCCCCTGGGTGAACCCATCGAGAGCACCGGCCAGGTTCAAAGAATTGCCAAATTGCGCATTTACCCGGGCGCGGACGCAGAATTCACCCTTTATCAGGATGACGGCAGGACTTACGCCTACGAAAAAGGCGAGGGGCGTATCACGGAGTTGCATTGGAGCGACACCGCGCAGGAGTTGAGCCACAAGGGAGCGGAAGCCTGGACGGAGCCGGACTCGAAAATCCTCGAGGTCATCGGCCGGTAAGGTCCAACCCGTGGCATGGCCATCTTGGCCATGAACGAGTGCGGGCGCAGGCGCCCGCCGCGCGTCTTCACGATGGCCGTCCCAGCCATCCCCCTTCACGGGCGGGGACGCCCGTGCCACGCCGCGTGTGGCATGGCCATCTTGGCCATGAACGAGTGCGGGCGCAGGTGCCCGCCGCGCGTCTTCACGCTGGCCGTCCAGGCCATCCCCCTTCACGGGCGGGGACGCCCGTGGCCTGCGAAGCTTTGGACTGCGGTCGCGTCAGCTACCGCTTTGGCTTGTGCCAGCTTGCCGGCGGCTGGTATGTAGCGCCATGCGGTCGGCACATGCCGGGCACAAGCAGGCGCTACACAGTGCCCGGGGAGAATTACAGGTTCCAAGATCGGTGACGCACTACACTGGCTACGGTCTCACGAACTGGATAAGGCCGAAGGAAACGGGCGTGTGAAAGGTGCGAGTGGAGGAGCGGACGAGGCTCCAGGAAAGCAGGCGCCGTTGCCCTTCGCCGGTCTCGCCGTCGGCGCGGTAGAAATTCACCCGCCATTCCCGGCCGGCGTGAAGAGGCCGTACGCCTCCCAGGGTTCGCACCGGAATCCGCATCTCGCACATCCAGACGTGGTTCGGCGCGTCGATGCGGGTCGCATGGTCAAATTCGGAATTCCATCCCGCATCGTTCATAGGGTTCTTCGCCAGGTCAATCTCCAGGTCGATCCAGAGGTTGTTGGGCGCCACTTCGTACTCGAAATAGTGGTTCAGGCGTTCGGGCTGTGGATTGAGGAAAACCTCAACCACGTCGCGCTCCCAGAGCTTCCAGAAGTCCTTGGTGGGATCGCCGCCCTCGTACACGTTCAGCTCAGTGTACTTGCATCGGAAGGCGAAAAAGACGTCGCTGGCCGTCCACAGTGAGGCAACTTCCATTTCCGATTGCGGGTAGGTAACGGCGCTGAAGGCGTCGCGATCCATCTTCACCCACTTCGCCTGGCGCCAGACAGGTTTGTCGAGGTTGCCGTCGGGAACAAAATCTTCCGGAGTGAATTCGGAAGTCACGCGGAGGGTGTTGTCGTAGGGGCTCGGGTGGGGATCGGGGGTACCCGCGGCTTGCGCCAGCAGGCTATCCACCTTCTCTCGCGCCTCGCCCGGGTGGGGCCAGTTTTCGCAGTTGTCGAGTTCACAGCCCATTGCCGTTGTGTCTTTCAGTGCCTTTTCAAGGTGCGCAGCCTCCGCCGGGCGCGTCGTCTTTATTCCCTCGATGCGGAGTTTCAGCATATCAAGAGCTTCAAAATCCTCGATGCCCTGACGCAACATCTCCCAGCGCACGCTCGCAATGGGCCCCTTCTCGCCGGGATAGACAAAGAACATGTCGCCGGAATGCCAGACGTAGCGGGGCTGCTGCCACAAGCTGTCAATCCAGTAGTTGTAATCCCAGCGCAAATAGCCCGCCAAGCCGTAATGGAAAGCAATCCAGGGGAGCATGCGCGCTTCCCAAAGCGGCGAGTAGATGAAGGTGTTGGGCATGGGCGGATCGCACGCCGTGTAGAACGTGGTGGGTCCCACGCCGCGGCGCTGCTCCAGGAGGCGGGCGACGGCCTCCGGATGGGCCAGGTCATACCAATGAATCGTGAGGTCGCCGGCTTGCGTGGATTGCTGGCTGGAACTGCCACCCGCCAGGGTGATCTTGAGCTGGGGCGCGGCCGAGTGCAGTTCCGCCACGATCTGGTTCATGACGTTTTGCGGCTTCTCATCGAACCCGATGTAGGTGCGGTCGAGCCATCCCTTCTCCTGGAGGTGTTTCACGAAAGCAGGAAGAAAGGTGTCCCACGCCCGCTTGTACCACTCATCGCCGACTACCGTGTGGCGAATCAGGAGTTGCCCGGTGGCGGTGTTGATATACCCCAGGTCGCAATCGGCGGTTTCGCCCGGGCCGTTTACCATCGAGTAGCCGTGGATGGTGCGGGTGATTCCCGCCTTCATCATCAGCTCGACGTAGCGGTCGAACGCCGAGAAATCAAAAGTAAATCGCGACTCCTGGCCCAGTTGCCATTCACCGGGAAAGCGCCACTGGATCATGGCGGGCATCGGGTGGCCGATGTCGGAGCGCCAGGGGTCGTAGATAATGGTCGTGGTGATGGACTTTTCCCCGTGCGCGGCAAGGTCGCGAGCATACGGTTCGAGCAGTTTC
>DATJVT010000529.1:0-7910 GCA_035501695.1 Terriglobia bacterium
CCTATTTCCTTGAACTGCGCGGCCGCAGGCTTGTACCGCTTCCCTCTGCCCCGATCCGCTGCTTCCATGGCCTTTGCGGTCGCTCGGTTCGGAACCTTGATCTCGAACTGGGATCCCTGTTAAAGAGCTTCGAAAATCTGCCCGGGCCCCACGCCAAAAATTGAACTTTTGCTCCCGGATGCTGAGGCAAAGGGGTTTTTCGGGCATAATACAACCCACCTTCTGAACTTTCGCGCAAGGAGTGTCATATGCCCATCCGCACCATCATCGAGCCTTTCCGGATCAAAAGTGTCGAACCGCTGCGCTGGACCACGCGGGAAGATAGAGAGAGGTCGTTACGTCAAGCTTCTTACAACCTCTTCCTGCTTCCGGCCGACGAGGTCCTGATCGATCTCCTGACCGACTCGGGAACCGGCGCCATGTCCACTCGCCAGTGGGCGGCCATGATGGAGGGTGATGAGAGCTATGCCGGGAGCAAGAGCTTCGACCACTTCCGCTGTTCCGTGCAGGACATCTTCGGCTACCGGCACGTGATTCCCACTCACCAGGGACGGGCCGCGGAGCGCATCCTGTTCAGCGTGATGTGCAAGAAAGGCGACATAGTTCCGAACAACACCCATTTTGACACCACACGCGCCAACGTGGAATTTGTGGGCGCCGAAGCCCTGGACCTGCCGATTGCCGAAGGCAAGCAACCGTCGCTCCCGCATCCCTTCAAGGGGAATATGGCCGTGGCCGCGTTGGAGCAATTGATCGAACGCGTGGGTCGCGACCGCGTGCCGCTGGTGATGCTGACCATTACCAACAACTCCGGAGGCGGCCAGCCGGTCTCATTGGAAAACATGCGGGAAGTCAGCGCGGTTTGCCGCCGGCACAAGATTCCCCTTTACTTTGACGCCTGCCGCTTTGCCGAGAACGCCTATTTCATCAAGCTGCGTGAGAAAGGCTATGAATCCCATACCCCCAAGGCCATTGCGCAGGAGATTTTCCGTTTGGGCGACGGCTGCACGATGTCGGCGAAGAAGGACGGCATGGCGAATATCGGCGGGTTCCTCTGCACCAACGACGATGTCATTGCGCAGCAGGAGAAGAACCTGCTGATTCTGACTGAAGGCTATCCAACTTACGGCGGCCTGGCGGGACGTGACTTGGAGGCCATCGCGGTGGGCGTGGAAGAGGTTTTGGAGGAGGACTACCTCCACTACCGCATTGTTTCGACGGCCTACCTGGGGAAGCACATCTCCGACGCCGGCGTCCCCATTGTCCAGCCGCCGGGCGGGCACGCCGTCTATCTCGACGCCCGCGCCTTCCTTCCCCACATTCCTACCGAGCGGTTTCCGGGCGTGGCGCTGGCGGCGGAACTCTACCTGGAAGGCGGCATCCGCTCGGTCGAAATCGGCACGCTGATGTTCGGCGCCGCGGCCCAGATGGACTTGGTGCGCTTGGCCATCCCCCGCCGTGTTTACACGCAGAGCCACATCGATTACGTGATTGAGGTGATCCTGGAAGTCTGGAAGCGGCGGGAGAAGATCCGGGGCCTGCAATTGACGTACGAGGCTCCGTTCCTGCGGCACTTCACCGCCAGATTGGAACCCCTGCCGTCCTGAGCATCGCGGTTCAGAGGGGATAACTGCCGCTTATCTTCATGATGAAACGGTGCAGGCGGTGGACCATGCCCGGTTTGGGCAGGAACATCATCGGGCAATAACCCTCGATTATCGCGGTGCCGCGCACACGGCAGGTGTCGATGGCCTTTTCGTGGGCTTGGCCGTCGTGGACTTCCTTGTAAATCCAGATTCTCTGGACGCCGGCGGCGTGGCAATCGCGCACCGCCCGGTCGGACGATTCGGAAGAGCCTGTCATCAGGAGCGCAGCCTCCACCGGCGGGGATACATCGGCGAGAGATGCGCAGCACTTGCGCCCCTCCATCTCCGTGGCTTGCGGGTTCACGGGTATGGGATCGTACCCCTGGGCGATGAACTCCCGCATCAGCATGCGTGAGAAGTGCTGCGGCTTGCGAGAGACGCCCACCAGGGCCAATCTCTTGCACTCCAGAAATTTGGTAATGTCTTCCAAGGATGCTTCGCGCATAATAAACCTCGCGGGAGAATCTAGGCCAAATCCAAAGATGGCGCAAGATACTATTTTGATAACGCCGCCGCAGAGCGCGGAGTGTATCGCGAAAGAGGGTCTATGAGCGAACTACCTCTGCAAGGTCAGGTGGCACTCGTAACGGGTGGTGGCAAGCGCATCGGAAGGGCCATTGCCCTGACGCTGGGCCGCGCCGGCGCTGACGTGGTGGTGAATTATAACCTGTCGCGCGAGGGGGCGCAGGCCACGGCACGCGAAATCGCGGCTTTGGGAGTGCGTGGCGTGGCCCTGCGCGCCGACGTTTCCCGTCCCAAACAAGTGGCTGCCATGTTCCGCGCCCTCGAGAAACGTTTCGGCCGGCTGGACCTGCTGGTCAACAACGCGGGCGTCTTCTTCCCGAGGAAATGGGACGAGTTGGAGGAAAAGGACTTTGACCGGGTCCTGGGCGCTAATCTGAAGGGGCCTTTTTTTTGCGCGCAAGCCGCGGCGCGCCTGATGATGCGTCAGGGCGGGGGAAACATCATCAATATCTCCTCGCTGGGCGGCTTGCAGGCCTGGCCGAGCTACATGCACTATTGTGCCTCCAAGGCGGCGCTAATTTCCCTCACGCGTTCCCTCGCCAAGGCCCTGGCCCCCACGATTCGCGTCAACAGCGTGGCGCCCGGCACCATCCTCTTCCCGGGTGAAGAGCGCGACGCCACGATTCGCCAGATCATCCGTACCACACCTCTGCGCCAAGCCGGCAGCGCCGATGACATCGCGCAGACGGTTCTCTTTCTCGCCAGCCGCAGCGATTTCATCACCGGCCAGGTGTTTGCCGTGGATGGCGGGAAGTCGATTCCGTAACCCAGCTATCGACTCTCAGCCATAAGCTGTCAGCTATCATCTCTGCATATGGAAGCACATCCTCACTGGCCAAGGCAGGGATGAGTTGGCTTGCGAGGCTTTTGGGGTTCTGTCCTGCGGACGCTCGGCGGCTTTGCGAAATTCGTCAACAATGACAAGGTTGCGGGAGCAGCACGGAGCGACCGCCAAAAGCCTTGCCTCAGGCCTTCTTGGATAGGATAATCATCTAACTGGATGATTAGCAGTACAGGAGGAAGAAATGACGATAGGGATATTCGAGGCCAAGCAGAAACTCTCACAACTGGTTGAGCGCGCCTCCAGGGGCGAAGAAATCGTTATCACGCGTCGAGGAAGAGAGCAGGCGCGGCTGGTCCCGATGCCCGCCGTTCGGGCGCGGACATTGAAGGAGATCTTCGACTCGATACGAAGCCGGCCCCCGATAAAGCTTGGCAGAGGCATCACAATCAAAGGCCTGATTGAGGAAGGGAGGCAATTTTGAATTATCTGGTTCTCGATGCCTCCACCGTCATCGGCTGGATGGTGGATACGCCGGTACCTCGGGTGGCGCTCCACGCCCTTCACCTCCTCCAGTCGGGAGCCATTGGGGTTGTTCCCGATCTCTGGCCCTACGAGGTTACCAACGCCCTGATCATGGCGGAGCGTCGTGGGCGGGCCTCCCTGCAGGTTGTCTCCGCGCATATCACCGACTTGGAACGTCTCGCCGCCTTCCTCGAACTCAGCCCTACGACCCCTTCGGCACTAGCCGCTGCGGTTCGCCAATCGGGGCTGACGGCCTACGATGCTGCCTACTTCGAACTCGCGTTACGGCGCAACCTGCCTCTCGTTACCCTCGACGACAAATTGCGCATTGCCGCCCAGAGAGCGGGCATCCAAATAATACGGTAAGGACATTTTGGGTAAGTTGAAACGCTTTGCAGAATTGAGGTCGCGTTAGAACTTCCCGGCGACCTCCGTCAGGATCTGCCGCAGGCGTGAGAGGGAAACGGCGGCTCGGCCATACCGCAGGGTGTTGTACAGCCTGGTGAACTCCATTACTCCCGGTCCCCAGGGAGTGGTGAGGAAGGAAAGGGCGAATTCCCGCGGCGTTTGCGCAGGGCCTTTGCGAATACCTTTCTTCTGAAGCGTCTTGAGCAGGCGCTGGTAGGTAAGCGTGGCCTGGCGCGGACTCAACACCGCGTCGCGGTGCGCAAATTTCCAGGCTAGATGGAAGCGCCATTCCGCCAGCGTGCCGGATTTGTCGGTCAGGATCAACCCCGCCAGGATGGCGAGCATGATGGCGAGGATCAGCAACTTGTGCGACATCAGCCAGCCCTCGATGCGGAAGGAGGTCCGGACCCCCTGCTGTTTGAACCGCTCGAACCGGCGGCGGAACACCTGCTGGAAGTCGCGCGAGTCCTGCTCCAACTCGCGAGCCAACCGTTCCTGATGACTGAAGTCGTAGTTGATGATCCACTCGTTCCAGAAGAGCGCCGCGGTGTCCACATAATCGTCCCAACTGCCGGGGAGAACGGGGTGGGGATCGGCGGGCGTTGGGTCGAAGGGAATCCACCCATAGCCGGTAAAATAAACTTCAACCCAGCTATGCGCGTCGCGGGCGCGCACCACAAAGTCCTTGCCGATGCGGTTGTACGTCCCGGTCTGGAATCCATTGGCCAGCCGCGAGGGGACATTCAGCGCGCGCAGCATCACCGCCATGGCGGCGGCGAAATACTCGCAGTAGCCGGATTTGGAGCGGAAGAGGAAGCTGCCCACCGGGTCTTCGGGTTCGATTTCCGGCGGGTCAAGGGTGTATTGGAAATGGTCGCGCAGGTAGGTTTGGATGGCGGCCGCCCGGTCATAATTGTTGGTGGCGGAGATGGTCAGCGTGCGGGCCAGTTCGCTGACGCGCGGGTCCAGGGTGTGGGGCAGCCGCAGATAGACCAGGCGGATCTCATCCGGATATTGGGGTGGTGAATTACGCAGGTTGCGGGCGGACGGCATGCCGGCTTCCGAAACCACTTCGTACGCGTATGGAACGCTCAAACTCTGCGCATTGTGCAGCGAGCCGGTCTGGTCCAGGCTGAGCATGCGCACGCCGGAGAGTTCCCTCGGTTCGGCGGCGGCAAAAAGCACGTCGGTGGAGAGCGCCGCGCGCAGGACGCGATAACGCAGGGGATGATGCGGGCGGTGCTCCCAGCCGGCCGGCGGGGGAATCGCGATGTGCTGATACGCCTCCGCCGGGATGGAGATGCGATCCGTATTGTCGTTGAACCAGCGCTTGCCGTTGAAGCTGTTGAGCGTGACGCCGCGCCACTTGACCCCCGCGTAGTCCCGCGGGCTTCCCTCCGGCATGACGCGCATCACGACCATGGGTGAGCGCAGGATTTTGCGAATGTCCCCGAGATTGACGGTCTCGGAAAACCCCGTGATGTTCTGGGCCTGCATCGAAAGATTCGTCAGGTAGCCGGTGCGATAGCGGGGAATGACGAAAAACAAAAGAGTGGCAAGGGCAAAGATTCCCAGCGCCAGGCCCACGGCCGCCGCCATCAGGGCCTTCTCCAGCGCGCGGCGGTTGTCATCCGGACGGCGAAAGGGACCTTCCGGGGCCCGCCTCGCCGCTTCCACGCTGCGCTTGATCTCATAGCTGATGAAAGTGGAAATGGAGAATAGGACATATAGCGAAAAGAAGACCAGGAACGTCGTGCCCACGGTCAGCACCGCGCTGGCCAGCATCATGAGGAAGGAGAGAGCGGCCAGGTAGCCGTAGTCCCGGTAGGTGCGGGCCGAGAAGATCTTCATGATTGCGGTGAACAGCACCAGGTGGACGGTGGCCGTCAACATGCGGTCCAGGGGGCTGGGACCGCCGGCGAAGATCAGAAAATCCATGCCGTAAAAGAAGATGTAGAAAATGGAAATGCGCGTGACGGTTTTGGGGCCGAGGGAGTAATCGACTCCCCGGATGTAGCCCCACATCTTGATACTCAGCGCGCCGAACATCATGACCATGGAAACCACGTCCAGCTTGCCCGTGGTGGCCACGGTGAGGAAGCCGGTGGCGAGCATCAGGAGCAGGGAAACCTCAAAGTAACGCTGCACGCTGATGTTTGCCTGCCGCTTCTGGGGGTCGGTACTGGCGACTGGTGCGGGTTTGGCCATGGGCACGATCCGTTTCCGGCCCTATTGTATTGCAGAACTGCCAGGGAATCGAGGCTCGGGAGAGGCGCGGAGAGCGGGCAGGATTGCCCGCCGGGGCCAGTGCATCTCCCCAAGGCAGGAGTCTGATGCCCCAGCCGCGAGATGCAATGATGGCATTATTCGTAGGGGCGGTTCGCGAACCGCCCCTACGGGGCTGCCGCAGACTCCTGCCTTGGGGAGTCTGCGATTCCGCGTAATCACGTTGACGCGTCGGCTTCCCGCGGAGTTGTGATCGCAGACGTTGAAACTCCAGCAGTCGCAAGCGAGCTTCCGATTCGAAAAGCAGTTGTCAGCCAGTAATCCGGAAGTTGAGGTAGCGAAGACGTGTCCGCCATTTGCCGGACTCGTCCGCGCCTCGGGGCAGGATCGCACCTTCCGGTTCGCCGAACCCTGGGCCAAGGAATATACTCGCGCTACTCGCTCCCCCTCTCTACTTTGTGTCGCCCACATCAGGGCCTTTTGTCCCCCCCGCCGTCGATCCGGAAAAGGCGTTTCCTGCCGGCAGGAAATTTGGCGCAAGATTTGTGACGTCTTGTCCCTTTTGGGCAGAAAAAAGCGGGAATTTGCTTGACAAGTTACCTGGGCTCTGGGCCAGAATGATAGGGGGCATGGGTCAGGGGTCAGATCTCGGGTTTCAGATTTCAGATGTCTGGTGCGGGAGGCGGGAGCCAGGCATTGCGGGCCAGGGCCGCGGGCTGATTCGGGACTCGGGATTAGGGGTTCGGGCTCCGCGATCAGATGTCAGGGGGGGCATTTCTGCCCAGCTTAGCGAAGAGCGCGTGACATTTCGGCCTGACACGCCGGGATACGCGAGTTGTTTGTGCCTGCATCGAGAACCGCCAATGGGGGAAAATGGGTAAAAAGGCTCCCAGGAAGATTGTAAAATGAAGGGATATCCGGATAAGTTGTTTAGAATCAGCAAAGGCTTTTGCACCCTCGCGATTCCACTGTCCGCAGCCCCTGGTGGCCGACGTTGAACGAAATTTTGCGACAAAAGGCGTCAAAATGCAGGGATATCCGGATAAGTTGTTTACAATCAACAAAAGCACACAGACCTGCTCATCGGGCCCCGATTCTTGGTGGCTGGCGCGCAATGTAGCTCTTTGGTCAGGGGGTTCTGTCAAGAGCCGGCCCGGCCATTGCCCCTTCACGGGCGAGGACGCCCGTGCCACGTTCCTCCGGGTGCGAAGCGTAAGAAGGCAGACTCCCTACTCGATCAGCCGCGCGACCTTGCGGGCCAGTTGGGAAACGGCAGCCTGCGGCAGTTCGGCGAGGTCGAACCAGCGCAGGGAGGAGCGCCGCGGACTTGGGATGGGCGGGAACGGATAAACGCGGCCCTGGATGGAACGATACGTGATGCCGTGGTGGAAACCCGCCAGGGATTCACCCGGGACGGGTAGAGGCGCGGTACGACCTCCCGGGGCGGGGTGGCGGGCCAGTTGCGCAAGCTTCTCCTGCACCGCCTCCAGCGCTTCCTGCGGAGAACGGCCGAAGGCGGCGGGGAAATTCCACAGCTCATTGAGCAATCCGTCCGCCAGCCCGCGCACCAGGGCCACGCGCCTGCCGCGGCGGAGCAGCGCCACGGCCAGGTGATGGGTCTCCGCGGCGCGGCGGGGGCGGGGAAGCGGGAATGCTTCCGGTTTGCCAGACAAGTAGCCTCTGCAGTGGGGGGCGAGGGGGCAGGCGGAGCAGCGCGGCCCGCGCGGCAGGCAGACGGTCTGCCCCAGTTCCATCATGCCCTGGTTGAAGTTTCCCGCCTCCCGGCGCGAGAGGAGTTT
>DATJVT010000530.1:0-4816 GCA_035501695.1 Terriglobia bacterium
AGCCGGTGAGGAACCCCTTTTGCAGCAGGGGTGACTGACCCAAAGTATCCAGATCGAATTGCACGGTCACGGGCTTCCCGTCGGGGGTGGTCATGGGGCGTCCCCCCCCGACTTTCGGAATGGAAGTAATGGTGTAAGTGCTCCCATTCAGGTGAAACTCGTCCGCTTCGGCAAAGAAGTGGAAGACTCCCCACGTGCCCTCATACGGTGGCCAGTTGAAATCAGATCCCCCCGACATTTTCACGGTCAGCTTGAGGCCGGGCGCGCCGGTCCCGGGCCACGTATAATTCTGGAACGAGGCATTCCCACCCATGAAGGTTAAGGGTTGGCCGTCGAGGCTCATCGTGAGGCCCGTAACGCTGGGCGTGGGGTGGGGCCGCAGGGCGTACTTATACTGGACTTGTCCCGGCGGGCCCGAATAGAGCGCCCGCTGCACGGCCATGGCCTGGTTGAAGAAATGGAGCAAGACGGGTGACACCTTTTGCGTGGCGTCGGGATTGGGGACGTAGTTCGTTCCCTGTAGGATGACCGCGTTCTTTAGGTTCTCGTTGTAGAATTTCGAGAGCGCGCCGCTCGTGGGGTTAAAGAAACCGTCCACATCCTGCAGAGTCGCATCCGTCTTGGCCACGGCATTGAAGGGAAATACGGACGCCAGCGCGCCGAACGCCGAGCACAGCCCCTTGCCGCCCACCGGAGGGGGTTTCATCCCCGTGGCTCCCACAATAGGCGCGTACAAGAGGTTCTGGACGATATCGTCGACGTGCCCGTCCTGATCGATGGTAAAGCCCTGTCCGATCTGCTGGGCCGCGGCGTGCGCCTTGGTGGCGGGATCGCCGCAAGCGGTCTTGATGTCCGCCTGAGGACCGGGAGCGCTCCCAGCTTGGTCGAGACATTGTTGCAATCCACTCAGGCCACCAATGTAAGGCTTATTCGAGTCGGTAATATACTGGTGCTGGTCCTGGCAACTGGCCGCCTCTACCAGCAGCACCGGCTGGAAGGCCTTCTGCACATCGGCCTGCCCCACCGAGACATTCAGGGCCGCCGCGCAGAATAAGGCGAGAAGAGGCGTGTCGTTACTGGTCAACTTGGTGAGTTTCTGCGAGGCATCGGCGGCATTGTTGTAAGGTTGAACGCGTGCGTTCCTCAGGAAGGCGCGCCATTTCGAGATGTAGTCCTGTTGGTAGCGGCGCTCCAGGCCGCCTGCAAGTTTGGCCAGATCAAGATTGGACGAACTGCCCGCCCCCATCACCCATTCCTCACCACTGAAATACTTGGGCAGATCCTGAAGGATGTTGTGGATGTATTGCCAGCCGGCCTTGGTGAAGGCGCCTTCCACCGTGGTCGGTTCCACCACCACCTCCGCCGACCCCGGGAATTTGTTGTTGAAGTTGAAGGAGGGGTTGGCCTTGCTGGCCTCTGCCAGGAGCAGGCTGTAAACCTGGTCCTCGCCGACGATCTGATTGAGGTAGTGGCGGGAGTGCGCCACCGTATCCGCGTCATTCACCGAGGAATAAGGATTATCGTAGAACAGCTCTTCGGCGTAGAAGTCGAACTGTTTCTGGGCCAGGTCGGAGCGTGGCTTGTCAATATCGCGCCCCGCCGCCCAGGTCTTCATGAGGACGGGCGAAAGAAAAGCAACCGTGCTCTTGTCGTGATTCGACGTGGTGATCAGGTAAGCCTTCAGCGCATCGTATACCGGGCTGTACTGATCGTTGGGCCCGGGGTTAAGGGGCAGGGCGCGCAGGCTCTGCGCCAGGGCGTCTTGCGTCTGGCCGAAGAGCAGTTGCTGGAAGTTCTGGAAATAAATCCGGCGAGCTTGCGGATAGAGGGACTTGCCGATGTACAGCCCCCAGTTCATGCTCCAGGGATGGCCGTTTTCCTGATAATCCGCCAATCGCGCCAGCGGCTCGCGCAGCGCTTCCAGGCGACTCAGATCGCCCACTGAGGCGAGATCGTGCCCCGTCAGCGTAGTCTTGGAAAGATCCTGTGCTGCTGCCGAAATCTCGTTCTCCAGGCCCCGGTTGCGGGCGAAGGAGACAACAAATGCCACGATGAGGAGCAGGAAAATCGCCATGGCGGAGGCGAGCAGAATCCGGCGCCACAGGCTCGTCTTGGTGCTGGTCACGCTGGCGTCGAGTGCCGAGGTGTCCTTAAGGAGCACGTCATTGAAGAGATGGGGAAGAAAGACCCACTGGGGGATGCGGCGGCTTTCCGTGGCCTCCGCGGCCGCGGCTTGTTGCTGCGCCTGCTGGATCATCTTGCGCCGATCGAACATGCGGGTGGCGCCGACGTCTTCGCCGGCGTCATAGGTCTGGGGAGAGGGGGCGGCTTGGGCCCGGCTCGCCACCGGCGTGCTGATCACCACCGGCCGCACTCCCGTGAAATAGAAACCGCGCAGGAACGGTCCCGCGCCCAATTGGCTGGGCCGGCAAATGTCCACCAGCAGTCGGACCAGCAGCGACCGGAGCTTCCCGAACTCGCGAGGAAACTCATAAACCGCGGGCCACTTGGTTCCGTCCAGTTCGCGGCCCAGGAAGGGCAGGCGTTTTTCCGCCAGCGACTGAAACAGGTTGTCGAAAGACGCCGCCACCCGGGCAGTTTCCTGCTCGGCGTAGACGCCGGTGGCATAAGACACCATGGGGAGTGTGGCGCCGAAGACCAGCGACGCCTCATCGTTACTCAGGTTGCGGACATAGTCCTGGAAGAACTGCAGCCGGTCGGCGCGGGTCAGCAGGACGTAGACGGGCAGGCTGATGCCAAGCACCTGGGAAATGTCGCGCAGGCGCGTGCGCAATCGCTCCGCCACTGCCCCCAGGGATTCCGCGGCGCCCTGGGCCATGAAGCTCTCGGCGTCAATGCAGACCAGGGCGGCGCGGGGGCAGGGAACACCCTTCCCGAATATGGAATGCAGTCTCTGCGGCGCCAGTTTCTTCACCAGCCTCGCCCAGCGCGAAGTGTCCAATAGCAGCGGGCTTCCCGCTTCGGCAAAGAGGAAATTCCGGGAGTACCACAGGTTCAAGGCCTGGGTGGGGACGGGCACCCCCTCCTGCATCGCCTGTCCGGCCAGCAGTTCGGGTTCGAGGCCGCAGTTCATGACCACGGTGGTCTTGGCCGCGCCGGATTCGCCCACCACGAAGAAGAGGGGCATGCTATCGATCCGAGCCTTGGGACCGAGCTGCGAAGCCTTCAGGCGGGTCTCCGCCTCCCGAACCAGGATGTCAATCTCATCGGTTCCCGGCGCCGTGCCGGCGGCCGCTTGCGCCGCGCGTTCCTTATCGCGCATCCGGAACAACACCACCACGATCACGAGTGCGATTAAGCCAATCACCCATAAAGCGATGCGGAATATCCAGAGCTGGTTCCCGGCCAGGTGCATCCAGGAACCCGCAAACCACACCAGGATGAACCACACCACGAAGCAAATGCCGGCGATGATGTATTTCAACGCTTTGTTCACAGCTACCCCCTAATGGGTCGCGAGCGAAGAGAGTGAGGCCAGTGCCGAGGATCCCATAATCAACACAATTGTGAACCACACAAAAAGCACGACACCGAGCGAGAAGCAACCGATCGCGCCAATGGCGAGGCGCCGCACCCAGGGATCGGAACCTTTTTGCGGGGCGACATCGCGCGGGGGCGCCCAATTGGGCGCCAGGGGCCGAGGTCCGCCCCGGATGCGCTGTAGCTTTTCGGTCACGGTGGCGACCACCGAGCGGATGCCTTCCTGCCCTCCCAGGCCATACCGCCCCCGGTAACCCAGCGCCAGGCAGAGAGCGTAAAGTTCCAGCACATCCGCGGTCTGCGGGGAATCCGGGCGGGCCAGCAAACGGTCCAGGCACTGGAAGTACATCTCACCTGCCGTGTGCAGTCCGAACAGTTCCTCCTGCAAGGGCATGCGGGGCCATTCCCGGAAAATGGGGTTGTTGGACGTCAAAATGGATTCATCCAGGAAGGCGACCACGGCGAAGGTGGCCAGGCGCGTGTCCTCCGTGCTGTAGCCGCGGTGGGCGGAGACCTGCTCCGCGCTGGAGATGGCGGTCTTGATCTGATTACGAAACGATGCCGCGTCCGCCACCGCCTGCCGGTTGGAGCGCAAGCGGGTGATGGCGGTCAGGAGTTCCTGATAGATCAACGCCATATTAGTGCGATCGGGGGCCATTGGCATGCCCGCCGCCTGGGGTGTTGCGACTCTGGATGTGCCCATCCCTGACCTCCCAGCTTGTGGCTCCGGTCCCGCCGCGCGGGACCGCACATGCCACCCTCAAAGGCGGCGCCACGGTTGTCGCATTCTCGCGACCCAATTCTAGCTTTCCAGAATTACCAGCAGCTCTATCTCCGGTTTCGGCAAGTCGCCGGGGACGTAAACTCCCACCCGCCGAGTCTGCACGATGTGCTCCCAGCACGGCCCCACGCGGCTGATGTTGAAGTACTGGTTTTCCACGCGGGCCGAGACGGCCGCGGGAGGCACCGGGATGTGGGCGAGGGGCAATCCGGCGATCGCGCTGTTAACCAGACGGCGAATAAACGCCGCCGAGCAGATTTTCACTACTTGAGTGGTGCGGGAGATGACTTCCGCATCGCCAATGGGCGAGTGAATGGAAAAGATCCAGCGGGCGCGGTCCAAACAACGCTGGTCCACCACTTCACCCTCGTAGAAGTAGTTAGCCACGGCCTTGAGCGGGATGGCCACGCAGTTGGAAGGCGCCAGCATCTCCAGATGGGCGCGGATGTGGGCCTCAATCTCCGCGAAGCATTTGTCGAGCGCCAGGTGATTGTAAACGGGCAGTGTCTTGGGGTGGGACTCGGTGGCAAAGGT
>DATJVT010000531.1:0-2296 GCA_035501695.1 Terriglobia bacterium
GAGGTGCAGCACGTTGGATGGTACGGTATCCGGTGTAAAACGCCTGAGTTCTCTCTTCATCTCCTGAATCTGCTGGACTTGATTCAGGAACCACGGATCGATGCGCGTGATCTCGTAAAGCAGTTCGGCGCTATACCCGATTTCAAAGGCGTGCAGCAGGTCCCATAAGCGTTCGGGGTGGGGAGTGGCGAGACGCTGCTCCAGTTCGGCTGGATCGGAAGGCGAGGTCGGGGTCTTGCGGCCGGTCTCCAGCGAGCGGATCCCCTTCATCAAGGCTTCCTTGAAGGTCCTTCCGATCGCCATCACTTCACCCACCGACTTCATCTGCGGCCCCAGGGTGTGGTCCGAGTCGGGAAATTTCTCCTGCGCCCACTTGGGAATCTTGGCAACTACATAGTCAATGGTGGGTTCGAAGCAGGCGGGGGTCTTTTTGGTAATGTCGTTGGGTATTTCGTCCAACCGGTAGCCCACGGCCAGGCGGGCGGCAATTTTGGCAATCGGAAAGCCGGTGGCTTTCGACGCCAGCGCGGAACTGCGCGAGACCCGCGGGTTCATTTCAATGATTACCATGCGGCCCGTCTCCGGGCTGACGGCAAATTGAATGTTGGAGCCCCCCGTCTCCACTCCCACGGCGCGGATGACCTTAAACGCCGCGTCCCGCATCAACTGATATTCCTTGTCGGTCAAAGTCTGCGCGGGCGCCACGGTAATGGAGTCACCCGTGTGCACGCCCATGGGGTCGACGTTTTCAATCGAGCAGACCACCACGGCGTTGTCGGCGTTATCGCGCATTACCTCCAGCTCGAATTCCTTCCACCCCACCACGGATTCTTCCACCAGCGCTTCGTGCACGGGGCTCAGTTCCAGGCCGTAATGCACCCTCTCTTCCAACTCCTCGCGGTTATAGGCCATACCCGCGCCGGTTCCACCCAGGGTGAACGACGGGCGGATAATCAGTGGGAATCCCACCTGGTGGGAAAACTTCAGCGCCGCCTCGACTTTGTTCACCAAGACGCTCTTCGGAACCTCGAGGCCGACCTGCAACATGGCGTCCTTGAACCAGAGGCGGTCCTCCGCCATCTTGATGGCCTTGAGCGAGGCGCCGATAAGCTGGACGTTGTACTTGTCCAGTATGCCGGCCTCGGCGAGTTCGACGGAGAGGTTCAACGCTGTTTGCCCGCCTACGGTCGGCAACAGGGCATCCGGCTTTTCCAGCGCAATAATGGCTTCCAGGTATTCCACCGTGAGCGGCTCGACGTACGTGGCGTCGGCAAATTCCGGGTCCGTCATGATGGTGGCGGGATTCGAATTCACCAACACCACCTCGTAGCCTTCCGCCTTCAGCGCCTTGCAGGCTTGCGTGCCGGAATAGTCAAACTCGCACGCCTGGCCAATGATGATGGGGCCGGAACCGATGATGAGGATTTTTCGTAAATCAGTGCGTTTGGGCATGGAAGATTAGTCTTTCAGCAATGACTGGGCTGCCCCTATTCCGTTGCGCGCTGGGCTCCGTGAAGTACCGTCCCGATCTTAATTAACTCGCTCTCCACGCGATGGATCACTACAAAGGGGGTGCCAGCGGCCACAAGCTCCCGGGACGCTTCCCTGCCTGGCTTTCCAAGGTGGGGGAAGTGAGTCAGCTTCTCAGTGGCGGCGACGAGGCGCGTAAGAATGCGATCCGCGGCTTTGGGATCGTCCAGAGCAATATAATGCCAGATCTCGTGAATCTGTCGCTTAGCCTCAGGAGCCCAGACTATCCGCATGGCTTCGGCTCGTCGTGGGATTTACCGCAGCTGCATTTCGGCGCCGGCAACTCGGGCTCCGAGCCTAAGGAGAGCAACCATGCTTTCATCGCCTCATGTGAGATGGAATGCCCTGCATCCAATTCCGCGAACCCTCGACGAATGGACTCCAGTTGCCGCTGTTGTTCCTGGACGTAGACCTGGATGGCGTCCGCCACAAGGTAGTTCGCGCTTCGGCCGGTGGATTTCGCAAGGCGGTTTAGTTGTCGCTTAACGCCGGGGGTCAATCGGACACTCACCGTTGCACTGCGTGTGTTGGCCATGCACACATCCTAGCACATTGACTATTTGCGATCAAAGCAACCTGCCGATGGCTCATCCCATCTCTTTGAACTCTTTCATCATGTTCACAAACCGGTCAAAGAGA
Organism: Terriglobia bacterium; assembly: GCA_035501695.1. Classification (GTDB taxonomy): domain Bacteria; phylum Acidobacteriota; class Terriglobia; order UBA7540; family UBA7540; genus Bog-366. The sequence continues at coordinate 2,170 of DATJVT010000531.1, forward strand.
TACCCCGAGTCATGCGGGCCGGGGGAGGCTTCAGGGTGATACTGCACGCTGAAGAGGGGCATGGTGCGATGCCGCAGGCCCTCCAGGGTATCGTCGTGCAGGTTCTTGTGAGTCAGGATCACCTCGC
>DATJVT010000532.1:0-12819 GCA_035501695.1 Terriglobia bacterium
TCCACTCCCCCAGTTCTGAGACAGCCTCCCTCGGAGAAGGAAGACACAGTTCTCTTGCGCGCGAGCACGCTCTGAAAAACGCTTTTTCCCTCTCCGCAGGGGAGAGGGTGGCTCGCGCCTTGCGTTTTCATCAGCGAACGCGAGCTGGGTGAGGGGGCACTCTCTCGATTCCTCCCATCCGCCGCCTGCCTACCGCCTGCTGCCTTTTGCCTACTCTCAATTGTGCGAGCCCCGCTCCCATCCCGTGTCGGCTACAGCGGGACTATATGTCTGGCTGGCCGGCGATCCAAAAAAGGGCTTTCCTACCGGCAGGAAACTTGCCGCCCGTTTTATGACAGATTGCCCGTTCCGGCGCGAAAAATGCCGGATTATACTTGACAAGGCACCTGGGCTCGGAGCCAGAATTATAGAAATCAGGTGACAGGTGACAGGGTCACGCGTTAGGGGCTAGGGCTGGGGGGAACGTGCCGGACTCGGGATCCGGGGTCCGGGCTTCGCGATCAGTGGGTGACCATTCAATGGAATGCGGAGGGGGGAGGCTGGCGGCAAGGGTGAGAATCCGGCGGGTGCCGGAGGGGGTAAGTTCATTCGAACATGGACAAGAAGTAAGGGAAGGCATCCCCCAAAAAGATGTCAAAAAAACGACGTTCGAAGCCGCAATATGCATGAAAAAAAAGGAAATGATGGCAAATTGTCCGGATGAAAATCGGGAAATTGTGCCCGGTCGGATAGGTTCGGAATGACAATTGTGCCTAATCGAACAGAAAACAGGCGTACATCCTGGCGCTTGTCGTGCCTCGACGGTGCAAGAGCAATCCAGTTCTGAGATGACAAGGAAAGGGTCAAAAAAAGAGCTTCCCAAAATGCAGGGATATCCGGATAAGTTGTTTAAAATCAGCAAAGGCTGCCCCGGTTTCGCCGTTGGCGAGGACTTCCGCGAGGGCGGCGGCGCTTTATGATGACACATGCATGGCGCGGATCGTGGCTGCCTAGGAATCTTCCGCGCCTATTTATGGAGGCGCACGGTAACGCGTTGCGTCGCTCCCCACAGCGGCCTGGCAGTCCGCTCGGGTCGCAGCGGCGATGTATGTATATCCGAAGGAAGGTGTGTGCGGGCTTATTGATCGAGTGCGACAGTTGCAGCGGCGAGGGATAAACCCATCGGGGCGTGTGCGAGGCCGGGCGAGTACCGGTCGCGGGTGAATGGAGTGGACGGGGTGCTGTATCGCGCCCTCCCTCAGGACTTGCAGGGATCTTGGCCACTGACTCGGATTATGCTCGCGGCGCGAACGAGCTCTCCATTGAAAAGTTATTGTTCACTTGCATAAAACATTTTGTCGCTTTTCGGGCGAGTAAGGGTACCAGCGGTCGTTCCCGGCGTTATGTGTTCGATGGTCTCGCGGGGGGATTCACGTAGCCAAAAAGCTTGCCGTCCGTCACGCGACCAATCGAAGCATCGATCAGCTGGTTGGAGGGAATCTCCGACCCAGGAAGCGTTACCTTGAGGTAGTTGGTGGTAAGGGCCAGGGGAGCGCCCTCGTCACTCTCCTCGAGGGTCAGGGCAGGAAGAGTTCGTCCCACCTGTGCGGCCAGAAAGGCCTGGCGTTTGGCCGCGATGAGGTGGCGGATTTCCAGGCTCCGTTCGCGCGCCACTCGACCATTCACCTGGCCGGCCGCGGAGGCGGCGGGAGTGCCGGGACGGGACGAGAAAGGGAAGATGTGCAGGTAGGTAAATGGGAGGGAGTCGATGAACCGCAGGCTGGCGGCATGGTCGGTGGCGGATTCCCCGGGGAACCCCACCATCACGTCCGCGCCCACGGCGGCGTTGGGAATCCGCTCGCGCACGGCCAACAGGCGCTCGGCATAATGGCGGGTCCAGTAGCGCCGGTTCATCAACCTCAGGATGCGGTCGCACCCGCTCTGAAGGGGGACATGGAAATGTTGCGCCATGCGGGGCTCGGTCGCAACCAGGCGGATGAGGGCAGGGGTGACGTCCATGGGCTCAATCGAGCTGATGCGCAGGCGCGCCACCGAGGTTTCGCGCAGGATGCGCTCCACCATTCCCAGGAAATTGATCCTCCGCCCCAGGTCGCGCCCGTAGCCCCCCAAGTTAATTCCTGAGAGCACGACTTCCTGGTAACCGGCCTTCTCCAGTTGCCGAAGCTGTTCGAGCACCCTTTCCGGGTCCAAGCTGCGGCTCTGCCCGCGCACCGCCGGGATGATGCAGAAGGAACAGCGTGCGTCGCATCCGTCCTGGATCTTCAGGGTTGGGCGTGTGCGGTCGTCGGCGAATACGGGCGCGAAATGGAAGTCTTCCGTGATCTCGCCCACCAGGACTACGGGGGCTGGAGAATCGGGTGATCGGGTGATCGGGGGATCAGGTGATTGGACAGCCTGGGGGTCGCTCCCGATCTGCCGGCGGGCGCTGTTTCCAGGAGCTTGAATCTGTACGAGCGCCGAGGCGGGGGGCAACGGAAGGGTAGAGGTTGGGAGATCGTTTCCCGGCCGCTTACCCGATGACCCGATCACCCGATCACCCGATCCCAAAAGGATGTCACTTACCAGGTGCTTGTGGGAGTTTCCCACCACCCAGGCGACGCCTTCCATGCGCGCCAGTTCGTCTGGCGCACGTTGAGCGTAACACCCGGTCACCAGGATGCGGCAGTGCGGGTTTAGACGGTGGATGCGGCGGATAAACTGCCGAACCTCCGCGTCGGCCGAGGCCGTGACGGTACAGGTGTTGAGTATCGCAACAGCACTCTCTTCCACACCCGCGGCTTCCTGAAAGCCGACCCGAAGCAACTGGTGCTTCAGGGCCGACCCGTCAGCCTGGCTGGCGCGACAGCCAAAGTTAAGGATGTGGAAAGACACCATGCTCAGACAGGATATTGTAGCCGGGACGAGGGCGCACTGCCAGTTTCGGGTGCTCCGTTCGACAGACACACCACCACCCTGACTGGGACCCATCGTGTTTAAGATGGAAAGACTAAGCCGGGGTACCTACGGCCCGGCGCTGTTGGAAACACTCCCTGCAGTACACAGGCCGGCCTTGAGTCGGCTTAAAGGGAACCGTTGTATCCTTGCCACACTGCGAGCATGTGGTGGTGGTTTCGACCCGCTGTCCCCCTTGGCCGTTCATCATCTGACTCCGTTTTGACTTGCAGGGTTTGCACCGCTTGGGTTCGTTCTTGAAACCTTTGTCGGCGAAAAAGAGTTGCTCCCCTGCCGTGAAAACGAAATCCGCACCGCAATCAACACATTTCAGGACCCTATCCCTGTATTCCATGCTTTGCTCCCTCGCTCGAACAGGTCCCGACCTGGGTCAAATTGGGTGCTGGTGGAAAGAGCTCCAACTTCCGCCCTCCCCACACTCGAGTTCAGCAATTCAACAATCAGTCCTGTTCGTGTCTGGCCTTTTTACGAGCTCTCTTACGGGCCAACGCTGCCTTGACTCTTTTCTTCTCACCTGGTTTCAGGTAGAAGGAATGCTTTTTTATTTCTTTAATGATGTCTTCTTGCTGAACCTTCCGTTTGAATCGCCGCAGCGCGTTTTCCAGGGATTCTCCGTCCTGAAGTCTTACTTCAGCCAATCGATCAACACCCCCGTTTCAATAATAAAAGTGAGACCAACAAATAAGAAAAGCAAGGGCACGATTTTGACGCAAGGTTGATCATAAGTCAAGAACATTTTGACTGAATTCTCACAAGTTACACCTTATGATTTATTTCAATATCTGAAAGCTTAACCAGAGGCTGGGTGGGAGGAGGGGCGTTTCGCGGGAAACACCGCTCTTCATGATACGCAAGGAACCGCCGGGCTCCCTCCGGTTCAAAGAAGCGCTCCAGGAGTCTCCGCTCGGTTTTGGTCAGGTCGACCACGATCAAGCCGTCCACCACCCCGCTGAATTGCGAATCGACATTAAACCCAACGATCTTCCCGCCCAGCCTCAGATAGTGTTTGAGGAGGATGGGAACTCGCTTCCCGTCTGACTCGATCTCGGCAATCAGTTCCGACAACTCCTCCACATCTTTGATCCGGAAGCAAGGGGGATCGGGTGCATGGAACATGGCCAAGGGGGTCCTGAAGGGCGTTTTGGGTTTAAGCAGGCTGGAGATCTCCTGGGTCAGATGATTCTGCTGGAGATAGGACACCATCAGCCGCTGCGAGGCGGGATGATAGCTGTTACTGATGCTGACCGGACCAAACAAGGTCTTGTATTGCGGATGGCGCAGGACGAACCGGCCAATTCCCTTCCACAACAGGGGCAGGGCGTTCAAGGCACCCTGGCATTCCAGGCGCACAAAAGACCGGCCCAGTTCGAGGGCCGGGCCGAGGCGTCTGAAGAAGCTATCCTGAAAATCAAACAAGGTGCAGGTGTACAACCCGTCCCTGCCATACCGGGCCAGAATCGAATCCGTCATCCCCACGCGATATGCGCCCACGATCTGGCGCTCCCGCTTCTTCCATGCGAAGAGGTGGAGGTAGTGAGGATCAAATCTGTCCAAGTCAATGGCGCGCCCCGTACCTTCACCGACGGAGCGAAACGTGATTTCGCGAAGGCGGCCGATCTCCTGGACAAGCCGTGGGATTTGGCGGGCCTCTGCCAGATACACACTCTCATTTGCCGTTTCGAGGAGTTTCTGCTCCAGAGGCAGACTGCGTAGTTCCTGCTCCAGTTGTTGCGGGCCTTCGCGGGGTGGCGCCACCGCTGGCGGACTGGGGGGACGAACCCAGGGGATCCGGCTGAGACGTCCCTTGACAGGACGATGGCGATTCGTAAGGAGATAGGTTCGCCAGCGCAGGTAATCCGTCATCTCCTCAGCCGAGGTAAACTCGCTCAGCTTCCCGGAGGAAAGGGGGTGGCCCACTCTGACCTGGAAAGTGCGATCGCGCTTGTTGAGCAGTTCCTGGGGAAGTAGGGCGGTCCGCAATAGGGGATGCACCATGCCGAGGACCTGGAATACCGGCCCGTTCGTTCCCATAAAGTAAACCGGCAGGGCCGCGGCGGAGGTTTTGCGAATCAGTGCCGCCACGGTTGTGTGCCAGGGCGGGTCGGTAATGACGGCCTTATGAATATCGACGTGCGCCACCTCGCCGGCAGGGAAAACCGCGAGCATCCCACCCTTCTTCAACCATTGGATTGCCGCTTTCAGACCTTTGATGTTGTAAGCGGCCGCGCCTTCGCCTCCAAAGGGGTCTACGGGAATCAGCGAACCACGCAGACAAGGAAGGGAGTAAAGGAGAGAATTGGCCAGCAACTTCACGTCGCTTCGCACCGAACGCAGCAAGGCGGCAAGAATTACTCCTTCAATCCCTCCGTAAGGGTGGTTGGCGACCACCACCACGGGACCGCTCGCCGGAATGTTACCAAGGTCCCCCGGAGGAACCTGGTACGCCACATTGAGGGAGTGGAGAATTCGTTGCCAAACGTCGCCGTCGCTCCCGTGTTCGGTGACGCAGGCGTAAAGCTCATTCAACTCTTCCAGGCAAAGCAGGCGATGAACGGCAGGCTTGGCGAAGGGGATGATCTTACGTTCGATATCGGCGGGTATCGCAACCTGGAATTGCGGAGGAAGATCCTGAGACTCGACCCCGTGTAAGATCATGCGTTCTGGCCTCACGCTGAAGAGAGCGGAATGCATCATCAACAGGAGGGGTGCTCCCCTGCCCGGGTTCCTGTTCAAAAGGTCAGACTACCCCGGACATGTGATTTCAAGTTGAATCTGGCTTTAATCTTGTGTGAAGACTTGCAACTCTTGACCGTCTGAGGTGCTTATGCTACGGTCTTTGGCCGAGTACGCACGGCGCCTCGCTCGGCGGTCCGATGGCCGAAATCTTAAAGCTGGAGACCAGCTCCCTCGAATACGTGCTGGAATACACCGTCCACCTCATCATGAGTGGCAAGGTGGTGGCTTTCCCTACGGACACATTCTATGGTCTCGGTGCTGACCCGTTCAACCTGGCGGCTGTCAGCGAGATCTTTCGCATCAAACGTCGCATCGCGGATCGGCCCATTCCGCTCCTGGTGGATTCCATCGATCAGGCTGGCGACCTTGCCCATGATCCCCCCAAGCTGTTCTTCACACTCGCGCAAAAGTTCTGGCCGGGGGCTCTTACCCTAGTGGTGCCTGCCTCCCACCAGGTTCCCCTGAAGGTCACGGCCAACTCCGGCAAAGTTGGGATCCGATGGCCCCTGGCGCCATTTGTCGTAGCCCTGATCGCAGCCGCGGGACGCCCGCTCACGGGCACCAGCGCCAATCTTTCCGACATGGAATCCTGCTCGACCGCCGACGAGGTGGATTGCCAGATTGGCGACGCGCTGCCGTTAATCCTGGATGGGGGGTTGACCCGTGGAGGTTTGGCTTCCACCGTTGTCGAATTGACGGGGGAGACCGGCCGTATCCTGCGCCCAGGGGCGATTCCCGAGTCGGAATTGAAGGAGTACCTCGGCTGAATTCCACCCGCTTTCGATACGGTGTTCTACTGCTGGTTCTGGCGGCGTTGGTCGCCTGCGCCTGGACGGAGCAGTCTCTCTACAAAGCCATCCGCAGGCAGGCGGTGACAGAGGAGATACGTCCGGCCGATGCCATCGTGGTCTTCGGCGCTGCCGAGTACAACGGCGCGCCCTCGCCCGTGTTGAAAGCCCGGTTGGACCACGTGCTGGAATTGGAAGACCGCGGTCTGGCCCCCGTCATCATTACCACGGGCGGCAGCGGCGGCGACCCGCGCTTCACCGAGGGCGGCGTGGCGCGCGATTACTTGATCCAACAGGGAGTAGCGGAAGACAAGATCCTCTCCGAGACGCACGGTGATACCACCTACGAGAGTGTAAAGTCTGTCGCCCAAATCATAAAGCAGCGCAATGGCCGCACCTGCATCGCCGTCAGCGACGGTTTTCACCTTTACCGCATCAAACTGATGTTCCGCTCCCTGGGGATTGCCGCCTACGGCTCGCCCGCACCAGCAAGCCCCATCGAGAACGATCCCTCCTCACGCCTGCTCTACTCCCTGCGCGAAATGGTAGTCACCACCTTGTGGCGCTTGGGATTCAAGCTGTAACTCGCGACTCGGGAGTCGGCATTCGGGACTCGGGATACGGGATGCAGGGATCAAAAGACGGAGCGCAGGGTTCGTCAATCGGCAATCGACAATCGAAAATCGGCAATTAACAACCGGCAATCGACAATTGCAAACCGACAATTATTCGCTTGCTTTGCGCTTGCGGCTCCAGTACCACCACTGGCGCTGCTCGGCAGGCAGATTGGGATCGCGCGCCTGCGCCACGGCGGCGCTGAAGACATCGAGGCAGCAGATGTCCTGGCTCCGGCCGGTCACGCGGCAGAGCCTTTCGTAAAGGTTTTCCGGCTTTTGCCGCGCCAGTTTCTTGATGGAGCGAATGCCTAGCTTCTCAAAGTCCCGTAGCATTGCCGGTCCTACCGACACAAGGTCTTGTAATCGCCGCTCGTCGGTTGCCATCTTTTCTCCTTTCCGGAATTCCTCACCCGGATCTGCTCGTAAGGCCATCGGCTTACACACTAACTAGCATAGGACACCGCGATCGTTCCAGCCGTCAAACCGTCACCCCGGCCGCGAGATTTTGCCCAGCACCACGGCCCGGCGGGCGCCGGTAACACTGGGGAGATTGCCGGGAAGGCCGTGCAGGGTGCGGTCGGCAAGCACGGCGAAGGCGATGGCCTCTTTCGCGTCCACGTGTAAGCCGAACTCGCTGGAGGGTTGAATTCGCAGCTTGGGCAGCAATTCGCCGAGCCGCGTCACCAGCAATCGGTTGTGGGCTCCGCCCCCTGAGATGATGAGGCGGTGGATGGCAACCCTGCTCAGCACGAAGCGCTCAAGCGCGCCTGCAATGGTCCGCACTGTCAACTCCGTGGCGGTGCGGAGAAGGTCCTCGGGTCTCGCCCCGTGCATATGGTCGATCGCCGGTGGTCGATCTTCGATTGTTCCGGGCGGCGCTACATCACGTCTAGGGGGTTCGGCAGGAGACACCTTGGCCAAAAAGAAGCGGTTTATGAATATCTGCCCGAACTGCTCGCGCCCGGCGCTCTTCGGGGGCGCCTGGGTGAAGAAGGGGAGGCGCAGCATCTCATCCAACAGCGGTTCGATCGCGTGGCCTCGCTCCGCCCATCGCCCCCCGGCATCGTAGGTATCCTGTCCGCTGGTGAAATAGCGGACCAGCCCATCGATGACCATATTTCCAGGTCCGGTGTCAAATCCGAAAACCTGCTCCGGTTCCGCTCGCGCCGGGATGACCGTGAAATTGGCAATGCCGCCGATGTTAAGCGCCACGGTTCCCTGGCTCGCGTCGCGCAAAAGGAGATAATCGACCATGGGAACCAGCGGCGCGCCCTGGCCCCCCGCCGCCATGTCAGCCGTGCGAAAGTCAGCCACCACGGACACCCCCGCGCGCTCGGCGATCAGGGCCGGCTCGGCAATTTGCAGCGTGCTGGCGATGCTCCGGCCGCCTTCCTGGGTTGGCGCTCCCTGGTGGTAAACTGTCTGGCCATGCGATCCGATCGCCACGATTTGCGAGGGTAAGACGCTGCCTTTCTGGCAGGCGCGCAGGGCCGCTTCCGCGAAGAGTTCACCCAGCAGAAAGTTGAGCTGGCTGATTTCTCCCGCTGTCGCCTTCTCCCCGGCTGCAACGTGCAGAATCGCCTGACGCACCGCCGATGGATAAGCGAGTGTTTCAAATGCCACCAGGCGCACGCGGGGGCGTGTCGCCGGTCCCGAGATACGCACCAAGGCGACGTCGATGCCGTCCATTGACGTACCGGAGATCAGTCCCACCACGAGACGCGAGCCGCGCGACGATGTCTTAGGCACGTTTCAATCCCCTCAGGATCTCAGGATTGGATCTGCTTCTTGAGTTCAGCAAGCAGGTTGAGCGCCTCCAGCGGCTTCAGGTTGTCGAGGTCCGTACTCTCGATGGCATTCACCACTTCGGCGTTGAGTGGGGTGAAGATGGTGAGCTGCACCGGTCCGGTTTCCGGCGCCTCCTTACGTGTCGCCAGGCGCTCGCTAAGGGTGTGCTCGCTCTGCTCGTGGCGCGTCAGGATTTCGCGAGCCCGCTCGATGACCGTGTTCGGTAGACCCGCCAGCCGCGCCACCTCGATGCCGTAGCTCTTGTCCGCGCTTCCAGGTTCGACCTTGCGCAGGAAGATGATGTTGGACCCGGACTCTTTAACTGACACATGGTAGTTTTTGACTCCCGGCAGCAGGTCCGCCAGCTCCGTCAACTCGTGGTAGTGCGTCGCGAAAAGCGTCTTGGCCCGGGTGTGCGTCAGCAGGTATTCGACCACTGCCCAGGCGATGGCGAGGCCGTCAAAGGTGGCTGTGCCGCGGCCCACCTCATCGAGGAGCACAAGGCTACGGGGCGAGGCGGTGTTCAGGATGGCGGCCGCCTCCGTCATCTCGACCATAAAGGTGGAGCGCCCGCGCGCCAGATTGTCGGACGCGCCGATGCGCGTATAAATGCGGTCGAAAATGGGAAGCTTGGCGCGGGCCGCCGGGACGAAGCTGCCCATTTGCGCCATCAAGGCGATCTGCGCGGCCTGCCGCAGGTAGGTGGATTTCCCGCCCATGTTCGGGCCGGTTACGATCAGCAACAGGTCTTTGCCCCCGTTCATGTAGAGGTCGTTGGGAATAAATTTGCCGCTCTGCCCTTCCTCCACGATGCGTTCGATGACCGGGTGGCGTCCTCCCTGAATGAGCAACTCGGCGTCGTCGGAGAACTCCGGGCGATGGTATTCCCGCTCGGCGGCCAGGCGCGAAAAACAGGAAAGCACGTCCAGTTCCGCCAGCGCGGCGGCAGTCTGGCGAATTCGTGGGGCCTCATTGCCAATCTGGCGGCGAATGGCGACGAAGAGTTCGCGCTCCAGCGTATGACTGCGCTCCTCCGCGTCCAGGATCTTCGCTTCCAATTCCTTGAGCTCCGGAGTGGTAAAGCGTTCGGCGTTCACCAGCGTCTGCTTGCGCTCGTAATCGGGCGGGGCGAGGTGCAGGTTGGCCTTGGAGATTTCAATGTAGTAACCGAAGACGTTATTGAAGCGCACCTTGAGTGACCCGATTCCGGTCCGCTCGCGTTCCCGCAGTTCGATTTGTGCCAATAAGCGCTTGGAGTTCTGCCCCAGGTCGCGGAGTTCGTCAAGTTCGGCGTGGTAGCCGGGTCGGATCAAACCGCCCTCGTTCAAAACTACCGGCGGCTCGGGATGGATCGACTTCTCCACCAGTTCGTGGACGTCGGCCAGGTCGTCGAGCCGCCCGCGCAGCTCCGCGAGGAGGTTGGCCTGCAAATGCTCCAGGTAGGTTTTCAGAATCGGCAACGGGCGCAGGGACTGTTTCAGAGCCAGCAATTCGCGCGCATTAGCCGTCTCCAGCGTCACCTTGCTGAGCAGGCGCTCAAGGTCCTGGATGGTACTCAACACGCGGCGTAGTTCTTCGCGGGCAATGGCGTTCTTCGCGAGTTCTTCCACCGCATCCAGGCGGGCGGTGAGTTCCATGCGATCGACCGAGGGCCGCAGCATCCAGGCCTTCAATTTGCGTGCACCCAGGGACGTGGAGCATTCATCCAGCACGCCCAAGAGAGTCGCCGCGCGCGATTCGCCAAAAGCCGGTTCCACCAGTTCAAGGTTGCGCAGGGTGGAGGGATCAAGAACCAACGAGTCCTGTTGCTGGTAGAACCTGATGCCATCGAGATGGGTCAGGGACCCGCGCTGCGTTTCGCGCACGTAATGAAGAATGGCGCCGGCCGCGGCCACGGCGCGGGCGTGGCCTTCCAAGCCATAACCCGCCAGGGTCGCCACGCGGAAATGGTCGCGGAGAAGGCGTGCGCCATACTCTTCGCCGAAGGCCCACTCGTCGAGCGGTGTATGCGTGATGCTCACTCCGCCCGGGCGGCCCTCCAGCGGGCTGGCCTCTCCCGCGGTCAGCAACAACTCGCTCGGCCGCATGCGGTCGATTTCATCGCGCAGGCGCTGAAGAGCCTCATCGCCGCAGAACTCGGTAGCGCGGAAGTCGCCCGTGGAAAGGTCCACCAGGGCCAGACCTGCCGTACCGTTGTGCCACGTGACCGATGCCAGGAAGTTGTTCTCCCGCGGCTCGAGCACCTGCGAATCAATGGCGGTGCCCGGGGTCACCACGCGCGTCACCTCGCGCTTCACCAGCTTCTTGGCCAGGCGCGGGTCCTCCATCTGGTCGCAGATCGCCACACGGAATCCCCGCCGGATGAGCTTGGCGATGTAACCCTCCGCCGCATGGTAAGGCACTCCGCACATGGGGATGGCCGCGCCCTTTTCCTTGTTGCGGGAGGTGAGCGTAATTTGGAGCTCCTTGGCGGCTACCACGGCGTCTTCAAAGAACATCTCGTAGAAGTCGCCCAGGCGGAAAAACAAGAGAGCGTTCGGGTGGCGTTGCTTGATGGCGCCATATTGGCGCATGAGAGGAGTGGAGAATTCTTCCATGGAGGTGGCGGACTCGCCCACCCATTATATTTTAATTTTGCGATTTTGGATTTTAGATTGAAAATGCCGTCAGTTGTCAGTTATCAGTTTTCAGTCTCCAGGACTTAAGACAGGGACACAAGCCTTCCTCTAATCGAGCATGCCGGAGCTGATGCCATGGGCTCCTTACTGGTGACTGAGAACTGACGACTGATCACCCATGATCAGTTTGTCGTATCGAACAAAGGCAAAGTATGCGGCTCCGGGATGTAGCGCACGTCGGCAAGGTTGCGATATTTCTGATCAAAATCCAGGCCGTAGCCGACCACGAAAACGTCGGGAATCTCAAAGCCCACGTAGTCGGCTTGCACGGGAATAATCCGGCGCGACCGCTTGTCAAGCAAAGCGGCGAGTTTCAAACTGGCCGGGCCGTGCGCCCCCAGCACTTCCTGCAAATAGTGGAAGGTGCGGCCGGTATCGAGGATATCTTCCACCACCAGCACATCGCGGTCCTGGATGCTGACGTCGAGATCTTTGGTAATCCTGACCTCGCCCGAGGATGCCTTGCCGGAACCATAACTTTGGATGCTGAGAAAATCCACCGTGCAGTGGATGGTGATCTGACGGACGAGGTCCGCCATGAAAACCCATGCGCCCTTCAGGACCCCCACCAAGTGCGGGATTCGGCCTTCATAATCGCGGGAAATGGCGGCGGCCAAATCGGTAATGCGCGCCTCAATTGTGGTTTGACGGAGGAGAATGGGAAGGTCCGAACCGACGGGTGGGGTGCTCATGGGTGTCACCGTTGACGCTTATGCAAGCGATCTGCTAAATTGAAGGATTGCATTTAGCATGAAAGGAGTTTACGTGGCAAGTCACAAATCTGCCCTGAAGGAAATCAAGCAAATCAGGAAGCGCACCGTTCAAAACCGGACGCACACCTCGCGGCTACGCCGCCAGATTCGCGAATTTCGCGCGGCGCTTAAAGGCAAGGACAAGGCGGCCGCGCTCGCTCTCCTGAAGCCCACCTTGACATTGATCGACCACTCTGTGCACAAGGGCATCCTGCACGCTAACACCGCCGCGCGCTACAAGTCGCGGCTGACCCTTGCTCTCAACGCCATGGCGTGAGGAGAATCGAATCATTGGGCCATCGGGTCATCGGAATCATTTCTCCATTGACATAGCGCGCGGGGTGATGGGGCCATGTGCATGGTCCAAAGTCCGGGGTCTTCCACGGTGGGCCGATTCTTTACCTGTCCACCGATATTGATGACCATGGTAATGGCGACGCGAAGGCCAATGGGAAAATGATCCGATGGCGCAATGATCCGATGGTCTAACTATCCGTCGGCGGCACCG
>DATJVT010000533.1:0-3944 GCA_035501695.1 Terriglobia bacterium
TCGGCGGCTTTACGGCAAGGTGCTAGATACCTACGCTAGAACGAAAGTAAGAAAGTATCGAGGACCTTGGGAAGCAGGTCCGCGCCCTGGCTTCGCCTTCACCTGCCAGTGTCTGTCTCGCCTAAGACTCGACAACGCCAGCGGCTCTGCCGCCGTGACGCGCGGAAAGGCTCGCCTTTCCGGAAAGCTAAAGAGAAGAATTTTTTCCCCTGGCGCAACGGAAAGGCTGAGCCTTTCCGCACGTCAGGGCGGCGGAGCCGCTGAACCACTGTCAAGAATTAGGCGTGGCAGCACGGGCTTTTACTTCGAAATCAGTACGACGATGCTACGCCCCTCTACTAGGGAAGTACCCGTGTGCAGCTCCACCTCCTTGCCGGGATCCACAATGTCAAACGGGGTGGGTTGGGCAGTATCCAAACACTTGTACCATCCTCGCCCGTCGAGAGGCGGGATCTCGAAATCAAGGCTGTCCCAATACATGTTCAGCATGACGTGAATATCGGCATCCCCGTTGAACCCGCCCAGAGTCATGGCTAACGCGCAGCCGTTGGGATCGGACCAGCCCGGGTGGTTCAGTTTGCAGCCGTGCCAGGAGACGTCCGCCAGGCCTCGTTCATTGACCTCGCCATTGAAGAAAAGCCCCTGGCGCAAGGCGGGATGGGTCTTGCGGAACTCTATAAGTCTCTTCCAGAATCGAAACAAGCTACGATTCTCCTTAACCAAATTCCAATCAAACCAGCTGATTTCGTTATCCTGGCAGTAGGCATTGTTGTTGCCCTTCTGAGTTCGCCGCACCTCGTCCCCCGCGACGAACATGGGCACGCCGCGTGAGAGCATCAGGATGGTGGCAAAATTCTTGATCTGCCGCTCGCGGAGCGCTTCAATGGCAGGATCGGAAGAATGGCCCTCCACACCGTAATTACAACTGAGGTTCTCATTGATACCGTCCTGATTGCCTTCGCCGTTTGGCTCATTGTGTTTCGAATTGTAAGAGACCAGATCGTTAAGGGTGAATCCATCGTGACAGGTCACAAAATTAATGCTGTTGATGGGGAGCTTGCCGTACCCCTCATACAGGTCGGCGCTGCCAGCCAGGCGTGAGGCAACAGCGCCAACCAAACCGCGGTCTCCCCTGACGAACCGGCGAATGTCATCCCGGTAGCGGCCGTTCCATTCTGACCAGCGGTCGCCGGGAAAATGACCGATCTGGTAAAGCCCCGCCGCGTCCCAGGCTTCCGCGATCACCTTGGAGGCTGCCAGGTCTTCGTCGAGTTCGATCTGCCAAACCACCGGCGGGTGGGCGAGAGGGGCGCCGTCTTCGCCCCGGGACAGGATCGATCCCTCATCGAAGCGAAACCCATCCACGTGGGTCTCCCGAACCCAGTAGCGCAGACACTCAATGATCAATTTCTGCCCTATCGGATGGTTGCAATTGAAGGTGTTCCCGCAACCGGAGTAGTCAAAGTAAAACTGGTTGTCCCAGGGCACCAGGAAATAGTGGACACGATTATCGATCCCTTTGAAGCAGTAAACCGGACCTTGGTGATTGCCTTCGTCGGTGTGATTGAAGACGACGTCCAGGATAACCTCAATTCCGGCCTTGTGGAGAGCTTTCACCATGTCGCGAAATTCCCGGAGATGCGTTCCGGCCTCCGGAGCCACGCAGTAGGAGCATTGGGGCGCAAAAAAGCTAAGCGTGCTGTAACCCCAGAAGTTGGTCAAAGGCTTGCCGTCGACCACTCGCAGGGCGGCGGTTTCATCGAAGTCAAACACCGGCAACAGTTCTACCGCCGTAATCCCCAGCTCTTTCAGGTAGGGGATCTTTTCGATCAGCCCCGAAAATGTGCCCGGATGTTGGACGCCGGATGAAGGTGACTTGGTGAAGCCGGCCGCGTGCGTCTCGTAAATGATGGCGTCTTCCATCGGCCGATTGAGCGGCTTGTCGCCTTCCCAGTCGTATCCTTCGGTATCGATTACCACCGAGCGCATTGAAGTCGCGAGATTGTCGTTGGGTCCGCAGGCATCGGCGCGCACCCAGAGGGTGTTGGTGTTGCCCTTGGCGTAAGGATCGATCAAAACCTTGCGGGGATTGAACCGATGACCTCGGCTCAAATCCGAAGGGCCGTCGACCCGATAAGCATAGTGCGTGCCGGCAGGCAGCCCTGGGACGTAAACGTGCCAGAAGTGAAATGTTTTGTTGAGGCGTGGATCCAGTTGAATGGTCTGGAACGGTTTGGGATCGTCATGGCGGCGGAACAACAAGAGTTCTACCGCGGTGGCATTTTCTGAGAAAAGCGAGAAGTTTACCCCGGCTTTATCTGGGGTTGCGCCGAGTGGATGTGGAAGGCCCTTTTGAGGCTGAAACGCGATCTGTGGTGCAGCAGTAGCCATAGCGTCTTCCTCTCTGTTCGGGTCGCGACTTTCAGGCAAGCATCTATGTCAGGACCTCGACCCGATCCGACCGTCACGACCCATAATAGTCCGTACGTGGTCGATTGTAGAACAAAATGATATCAACTTCACAGTATAAAGCGCGATTGGGCCCATAGCTCGGCAAGGTTTGCCGCCCGCGACCACTCGATGACGGATCTTTGCTGCCCAGTGCCGTTGCCTGGCAGATGTTCTTCCCGGTTGCCGTCCTCCCATTAACCATTCCAGTATCAAGCCATTGAAGACACTTCGGACGGTGATATAGGTCTGGCACCCGGCTTGCTGAAGTTTATGAGAAGGGTCCGGCGTCGCAAACGGCGCGGTGCTCGGCGGTCTGGCGGGGCGAGGAACCAGGTTGCGAGTAAAGTTTTCTTCGAGAGTGCCGATAGTGCGGATGGAAGGGGCCAGCGACTGTTTGAGCAACCGTTGAGTGATCGACGGCCGGATTCTTCTTCATCGTCGATAATGGAGGCAGAGAATGTCAGTAGGCGGAATTCTTTCGAGCAGTTTATTTCAGGCCTTGCAAGGAAGCCACAATAACCACCAGACTCGGCAAAGCGAGTTCCAACAGTTGGGTCAGGATCTTCAGGCCGGCAACCTAACGGCGGCGCAGCAGGACTTTGCAACGTTAACCCAAAACGCACCATCCGGTGCGCAGGGCGCCGGCAACAACGCCAATAATATCAGCCAGGCCTTCACCGCGCTCGGGCAGGCTCTCCAGAGCGGGAACCTGACGGCGGCCCAGCAGGATTACACCACCGTCCAGCAGGACGTACAGCAGGCGGTCGGCCAGACTCAGGGGTACCACCATCATCATCACCACGGAGGGGAGGGCGGCCAGCAGGTTAGCCCGATCTCCCAGGCATTCAGCTCACTCGGGCAGGCTCTCCAGTCGGGGAATCTTACTTCGGCACAGCAAGCTTATGCCACCCTGCAACAGGATTTTGCCGGAGCGGTTGCGGGTGGTTACAACCCTTCGCAAACCACCACCGGCACACTTAACGTGAACGCCTGAGATCGAGACCGCCGCCGGGAATGTCGCTTGACGGCGGATCCGATCCAAAAGTTAACCGGGGGGGAGCGGCCGCCGCGCATAATCCCGTCTCAGGGGCGCGGGGCCGCCTCCGGCCGCTCGCCACCTTCCCCTCTCCCACGCCAATTTCTTCCCGGCTTGGCGCCGACCTCCATTCCTCATCGTGCCGCTGTCTATTCCTGCGTTGGACGAGGGGCACCGGTGTTTGCTACATTAGCTTCGCGAACGGCGCAACCGATAGCACCATGACCCAAGATGGAGGATCCGTTCTATGTCGAAACAAGAAGAAGCCGGTCTCATCCTGAGGCTGTACGAACTGCGCAGGGAGGAGACCATGCGCAAAGCGCGCGACTGGTATTTTCGGGACTTTAACCCCCAAACAATAGCTGACTTCACCGAAGCGATGCTCGGCGAGCACAGCGGCCATTTGCGGATGGTGGTGACTTATTGGGATATGGCCGCAGCGCTGGTCAACGATGGA
>DATJVT010000534.1:0-3345 GCA_035501695.1 Terriglobia bacterium
GAGTTCGCCGCACCGCTATGGCGTCTCCTACTTCTCGTCGAAAGGTCCCACGGCCGACGGGCGCATGAAGCCGGACCTGGTGGCGCCGGGGGAGAAGATCATCTCCTGCCACGCGCATCCTGACCAGGGCTACGACTATCGCGAGGCCAGTGGCACCAGCGCAGCCGCTCCGCACGTTTCAGGAGCGATTGCGGCCTTTCTCTCCGGCCACCAGGAGTATCGCGGCGACCCGGAAGGTGTAAAGCAGATCTTCATGAAGACCGCCACCGACCTCGGTCGAGACCGCGCCTATCAGGGCACAGGCATGGTCGATCTGCTGCGGGCCATGATGTCTGTGTAACGAAAGGAGCTTCGTCTATGGCGCGTTTCAAGCAGTTTCACGATCCCGAACTCTCGATCTGGCAGGCCGCAGTGGGTGAGGTTGCGGCCAAGGCCGCCGTCGGCGCGCAAGCGGAGGATGTGGCAGCAGCGCGTGCCGCCACGGGTCGGCCGGATGATCTGGACCCCATGTCTTCGGAAGCCATTTCGTATGCCACGCAGGTGGACAGCGGACTTCCCATCACAGGAGCGACGGCGGAACATCCCGTGACCGAGGGACTGGCCCAGACCGCCGGCTTCTGTTCACTCACCGCGCTCAAGCTCGCCAAGGCCAAGATCCTGGGGAATCAGGCGGACGAGGATCGCTACAAGCAGGAACTCGCCAAGTTCGGCGACTGCGACCCGCGATACTCGGAAGCCGCGGCCAAGTACGCCGAGTATTTTGTGGCCCAGCAAAAGCAGATTCCCTACATCGTGTACAAGAACCTGAGCGATTTCGTTATCGACGGCAAACTTCCCGCCAAAGCCAAGGTGGCAATCCTCGGCGACTGGGGAACCGGCCAGGACGCAGCCAAGCTCGTCCTGCGGCAAATCGCCAATAAGAACCCCGACGTGGTCATCCACCTCGGCGATATCTACTACGCCGGAACACAATTCGAAGTGACTACTTACTTCACGCAGATCTGGCAGCAGACTCTGAATCTCGGCCCGAAACTGGATCGCATTCCCACCTTCACCCTGGACGGGAACCACGACATGTATTCCGGCGGAGTCCCGTATTACCAACTCATTCAGCAACTCGGGCAGCCCGCCAGCTACTTCTGCCTGCGCAACGACAACTGGCAGTTCGTGGCCATGGACACCGGCTACCACGACCACAATCCGGCGGGCGGCGGGGCGGGCGCCACATACTTGCAGGATACCGAGGTTACCTGGCTTACCGACAAGGTTAACAATGCAGGGAATCGCCGCACCGTGCTGCTCTCGCATCACCAGCTCTTTACCGCCTACGACGACATCGATAACAACGAGATCAACCTGCGCCTCTATACGCAGGTCGCTCCTCTGTTGCCCAAGGTGGCGATCTGGATCTGGGGACACGAGCACGATTTCGTGCTTTACGACTCCTACAAAAACCTGGCACGGAGCTGCTGCCTGGGCCACGCGGCGTTCCCCGTTGGGATTGACGAACTGCCGACGGCCCCCAAGCACCCGGACGTGCCGCTAATCAAGGACGCCGACGGCAATCCGTATCGCCTCGGGACCACCGGCGGGATTTACAACCACGGGTACGCCATCATCGACCTTGATGGCGCCTCCGGGGTGGTGTCGTATTACCAGGACAGCGACGAGGACACGCCGATGTTTCAGCAGCCGCTGACCTAACAAAGGAGATTGTATGCCCCGTCTGGCATCACCCATTGAAACCCTCAAGGAACACTACCCTGTGGTCGTGATCGGGTCCGGCTACGGCGCCGCCATTGCCGCCTCGCGCCTGGCGCGGGCGGGAAAGCAGGTTTGCGTACTGGAGCGAGGCCGGGAATTCCAGCCCGGTGAATACCCCAATCGCTCCACTGAGGCCGTCGCTGAAATGCAGGCGCACACCCCGGAATGTGCCCAAATCGGCTCGCGCACGGGGCTCTATGATATTCACATCAATCCCGACATCAACGTATTCGTGGGTTGCGGCCTGGGCGGCACCTCTCTGGTCAACGCCAACGTGGCTCTGCGGGCCGAACCGCGCGTGTTCGACGACCCCCGCTGGCCGCGCGAGCTTCGCAATCCGAAGCCCGTGGATTTGAATCTCCAAGTGGATCACGCCACGCCCCTGGAGGAGGGTTACACGCGGGCGGAAGAAATGCTGAAACCCAACCCTTACCCCCAGGACGCGCCCGAACTCCCCAAGCTGCGCGCCCTGGAGGAATCCGCCCGGCACCTGGGCCAGAAGTTCTATCGCACGCCCATCAACGTCAACTTCACCCTGGAAGGCGCGAATCACGTGGGAGTGGAACAGCACAAGTGCGCCAATTGCGGGGATTGCGTTACGGGGTGCAACTATGCCGCGAAGAACACCCTGATCATGAACTATTTGCCGGACGCGGTGAATCACGGCGCGGTGATTTTCACCGAGGTGTCCGTGCGATGGATCGAGCGCAAGGACAACCAATGGGACGTCCAGTGCGAGGTGCTGGGGGTGGGGCGGGCGAAATTCAAAGCGCCCATGATTGCCGTCACCGCCGACCTCGTGGTCCTGGGCGCTGGCGCCCTGGGTTCCACAGAGATCTTGCTGCGGTCGGCGCAGCACGGCCTGTCGCTATCGACCAAGATCGGCGAACGTTTCACCGGCAACGGCGACGTACTGGCCTTTGGATATAACACCGGCCAGGTGATCAACGGTGTGGGTTTCGGGCATCACGCGCCCGGGGAGGTTCCTCCCGTTGGCCCCTGCATTACGGGGATCATCGACATGCGCCACCAGCCGGTGCTGACCGATGGAATGGTAGCGGAAGAGGGTTCACCACCCGGAGCGCTGGGGTTGTTTCTGCCGGGATCCTTTGCTGCCGCCGCGGAGGTGGCGGGCACGGCAGAGCCTGTCGCACTCACCGAGCGCATACAGGAAAAGGAACGCGAACTGCTGGCCGATTATCAGGGTCCTTATCATGGGCCGGTAAACCACACCCAGACCTATTTGGTGATGACGCATGACAGCGCCAGCGGCCGCATGAGTTTGGATGCACAGAGCAACCTTGCGCTGAGCTGGCCGGGAGTGGGCGATCAACCGATCTTTCCGCGTGTGAACGAGCGCCTGAAGCAGGCTACGGAGGCACTGGGTGGAGTTTTTGTCCACAACCCGCTGTGGAGCAAGTTGCTGCACCGAAACCTGACCACCGTGCACCCGCTGGGAGGATGCGTGATGGGAGATGACGCGTCCGGGGGGGCGGTAAATCATAAAGGGCAGGTGTTCAACTCCGCCGCCGGCACAGGCGTTTACGACAGCCTGTATGTGGCGGACGGTTCCGTGCTTCC
>DATJVT010000535.1:0-10246 GCA_035501695.1 Terriglobia bacterium
GTGGTGCAAGCGTGCCGGACGCGGGCCGGTTCTGCTCTTCGTGCGGCTCGCCCCTGGAGTCGGGTCCCGAGCTGACTGCCGAAGTAACGAATCCCGAAACGGCGCCCGTGGCCGTTAAGAAACCCGCCTCACAACATCGAACTTCCGCGAGCAGCCCCTCTGGTTCCGGCGGCCTCTCCAGTGGAGGACGATTCCTGCCGGGCACGCTGCTGGCCGGTCGCTACCGCATCGTCGCCGTGCTGGGCAAGGGTGGCATGGGCGAAGTCTATCGCGCCGATGACCTGCTCCTGGAACAACCCGTGGCGCTGAAGTTCCTGCCCGAAGCAGTGGATAAGAACAACGCGGAAGCCCTGGAGCGCTTCCGCAACGAGATTCGGATCGCGCGCCGCGTCTCGCACCCCAACGTTTGCCGCGTGTACGACGTGGGCGAAGTCGAGGGCCACACATTTCTTTCCATGGAATATGTGGACGGCGAGGACCTGGCGTCGCTGCTGCGGCGCATTGGCCGCCTGCCCGGTGACAAGGGCCTCGAGATCTCGCGCCAGCTTTGCGCGGGCTTGGCCGCAGCTCACAAGGAAGGGGTGCTGCACCGGGACCTGAAGCCTGCCAATGTCATGCTCGACGGCCGGGGCCGCGCTGTGATGACCGACTTTGGCCTGGCCAGCATGGCGGAGCGGGTGGAGGGCCTGGAGGCGCGCAATGGCACTCCCGCCTACATGGCGCCGGAGCAATTGTCGGGACAGGAAGTCACGGCGCGCAGCGATATCTATTCGCTTGGCCTGGTGCTTTATGAAATCTTCACCGGCAAGCGCGCCTTTGCCGCCGAGACGCTGGCCGAACTGGTGAAACAGCGCCGGGAAGAGCCGCTCAAGACTCCATCGAGCTGGGTGAGGGATCTCGACCCCGCCGTCGAGCGCGTGATCCTGCGGTGCCTGGAAACGGACCCTGCGAAGCGCCCACTGGAGGCATTGGCAGTGGCAGCGGCCCTGCCGGGCGGCGATCCCCTGGCGGCGGCGCTGGCGGCGGGCGAGACTCCCTCGCCGCAAATGGTGGCCGCCGCGGGCGAAACCACCGGCCTGGCTCCGCGTGTGGCCGTGGCCAGCTTTGCGGCGGTGATTCTAGGACTCGCGGGGGTCGCCTTCATTGGCCTCAAGGTGAGTGGCCTTGGGTTAATGAGGGGCATCCTGCCGCCCGACGTCCTGCACCAGAACGCGCGCGAAACCCTCGACAAACTGGGGTATTCCGACCCCGGCGTCGATCATGCCGCGTCGTACGGCTATGACACGGACTTCACCGATTACGTCCACGAGAACACCAGGCCGCGCCCGGACTGGCCCAAAGTTCTCTCGCAGCGACCGCAGGCGCTGGTGTACAACTACCGCCAGAGTCCGGCGTACCTCGCCGAAGGCCGTTACAACAACTTCGTGACGCCCGACTTCATCACTTTTGACGACCCACCGCCCACGCAGTCGGGCATGATCAACCTCACGCTGGACGCTCAAGGCCACCTCAGCTATTTGCAGGCTATTCCCCAGGAGGTGGAGCCCAACCTGCCGACCGCGCAACCGGTGGATTGGAAGCCCCTCTTTGCCGCCGCCGGGCTCGACCCTGGGCAGTTTCGTGAGGCGGAACCCAACTGGCTTTCGCTGGCGGCGTTCGACCAGCGTGCGGCATGGGTAGGGAAGTGGCCCGGCTCCGATCTCCCCCTGCGGATTGAGGCCGCCGCGTGGCGGGGCCGGCCCGTCTTCTTCAATTTGATTGGCCCCTGGACCAAGCCGGACCGAACCCCGCATGAGGACCAGACGGCAGGGCAACGTGCCAGCCAGATCATTCAAGTGATCCTGTCCATTTCGCTCTTGTCAGGGGCCGCTCTGGTGGCCCGCCGCAATTACGCCCGGGGGAAGGGTGACGTGCGCGGCGCCTTCCGCCTGGCCGGCGCGGCTTTCGCCCTCGACATGGTCCTCTGGCTGTGCATGGAGCACTTCGTTCCCACCCTCGATACCTTTGCGCACTTTTTCCTGGCCGCCTGCAAGTCACTTCTTCTCGCCGCCTTGATTTGGATGCTCTACGTCGCACTCGAACCCTATGTGCGGCGCCACTGGCCACACGCCATTATCTCCTGGAGCCGCCTGCTGGCAGGAAAACTGCGCGATCCCTTGGTAGGCCGCGATATTCTGTGGGGGATTCTCCTGGGCGCGGTCTGGTCGCTGACCCTCGGGGTGGGATTCCTCTTCATGAAACGCGAGGGCGCCACGCCGCAGCTTGCCGCGACCGACCTTTTGCTGGGGGGCCGGGAGGTTATCAGCTTCTGGTTGCATCGAGTGATCCAGAGCATAACCGGCACGCTTAATTTCTTCTTCGTGCTCTTCCTGCTGCGGGTCATTCTTCGCAACCGGTGGCTGGCCCTGGTCTGCTTTATTGGCATCTTTACCGTGGAGAACACCCTCCAGAGCGATCATCCCCAGATCATCTGGCTGTTCTGGCTGCTTCTGTTCACGTTGGCGGCCGTGGCGCTCTCGCGCTTCGGGCTTGTCGTCCTGGCTTTCGCCATCTTCACCGCCAACATTCTGCTGAACCTCCCTTTTTCGCTCGATTTTTCACGGTGGTATGCGCCCCATGCGGCCATCATCATGGCTGGTTTTGTGGCCCTTGCAGCCTGGGCCTTCTACACGTCGTTGGGCGGGCAAAAATTGTGGAAGGACGAGATCTTTGAGTAGGGCCTCCGTTTCACTCTTTCCCGTTCTTTTCCAAGATTCCCGTATGGTATAGTCGGGCCGTTTAATTCGTGTGCCGCGCCCATGAAAACCTGCCCCACATGCCAGGCGACTTTTCCTGATCCCGTTACGTTCTGCACCCACGATGGCGCGGAACTGAGGACCGTTGGATCGTGGGCTCCCGGCACCCTGGTCCGCGGCCGCTACCTCATTCTGGGCAAGATCGGCGAGGGTGGGATGGGGGCGGTTTACAAGGCAAAGCACACGGGTTTTGACGAGTTGCGCGCCATCAAGGTGCTCAACCCGGAACTGACCGGGGACGAGAAGTTCCACCAGCGTTTCAAACAGGAAGCCTACATTACGCGCAAGCTCCACCATCCCAATGCCGTCCGTGTGGAGGACATCGACCTTTCCGAGGACGGCTGCCCCTTCATTGTCATGGAATTGATTGAGGGCCACGGCGTGGACCGGGTCCTACGGGAGCAGGGTCCCATGGCGCCCGCCCGCGTCTGTGCCATCATCAAGCAAGTGGCTGGGGCATTGGACGCCGCCCACCACCTGGGCTTGGTGCACCGTGACATCAAGCCGGAAAATATCGTGCTGGTCCAAAGCCCCGAGGGGGAGAAAGCCAAGGTGCTGGATTTTGGCATTGCGCGCGTGAGAGAAGGCGCCAAGAAAGATGAAATAAAAGGTGTGGACCTGACAGGCGGCGCTTACGTGGTGGGCACGCCGATGTACATATCGCCCGAGCAAGCGCAGGGAAGCCGGGGAGACGACCTGGACGGCCGCTCAGACCTCTATTCGCTCGGCATCGTCATGTACGAGATGCTTACCGGCGCGCCGCCCTTTACCTCCGAAAAGACCATCGATCTTCTGATTGAACACATCCAGAAGGCCCCTCGACCGATTCGGGAGGCGAGGCCGGATTTGAACATCCCGGAGGCGTTGGGCCTGCTGGTGATGCGGTTGCTGCAGAAGAAGCGTGAACTGCGCCCCGCCTCTGCGGCGGCTTTGATTGAAGACCTTCGGCGTTTGGAAATCGCAATTCCCAGCCTAACGCCGCGTATTTCTCCCAAGCCTCCTCCAACCCTGGCCGCCCCGACCATTCCTCCCACGACAGTTCCAGCCGTGCCGCGGTCAGGCGTTGTGGGCACATCACTGCCGCCGCTGCCCCCTCCTCGGGCCCCCCAGCCGGTGAGACCGGCCGTGCCGATAGCTCGCGAGCCGGAACGGCATTCCTCCTTCCTGGGTCGGGCCGTCCTCGTATTGTTGGCCCTGGCCATCATCGCGGGTATCTGGTATCGCGCCACGCATCGCCCGGCAGCGGAAGTGGCTCAACACTTGGCGGCGGCCTCGGATTTCGAGAGCAAGCAGCTTTACCAGCAGGCGGAACAGGAATACCGCGCCGCACTCCAACTTGACTCCGACAACGCTACGCTGCAAGCCGCCCTGGGGCATGCGCTGGTGGAGGAGAAAAAATGGGACGAGGCCATCAGCACCCTGCGCAGGGCAACGGCCTTGCAGCCCGACGACGCGATCGCCCACAACAACTTGGGGGTAGCCCTCCAGACGGTGGGGAATGCCGCGGAAGCGAAATCGGAATTCCGCGAAGCGATCCGCCTCAAGCCGGACTACCTGGAGGCGCATTCCAACCTGGGCAAAGCTATGGAAAAACAGAATGACTTGATCGGGGCCATTACCGAGTTCCGTGAGGTCATGCGCCTCAAGCCGGACGATGCCGAAAACCACTTCCACCTGGGCTCCGCGTATTACAAGCAGGGTAATTCCGGCCCCGCCGTCGATGAATATCGCGAGGCCATCCGCTTGCAACCCGGTTTCGCGCTGGCCCATTACAGCCTGGGGGGAGTTCTCTATAACCGGGGCGAGCACGAGGCGGGAATTGAGGAGTTGCGAACCGCCTACTCGCTCGCCCCCGATGACCCGGAAATCCGCGCCGCCTACGAAAAGGTGCTGGCGCAGTGACCGGTCCTAGTAACCCCTCTTCTTGTCGACGACATTGAGCAACGGCAAGCCGTTCACATAGCGCCGCACGTTTTCGGCGAACAGGTCCATGCTCTTTTGGATCGAACCGTCCGACACAGCCGACGAGTGTGACGTGATCAGGATATTGCCCGCCGTCCACAAGGGATGATCCGGGGGCAGCGGCTCCGGTTCGGTAGCGTCCAAGGCCGCCCCAGCTATCCGGCGTTCCTTCAGAGCACGGACGAGAGCCGGCGAGTCAACCAGCCAGCCGCGTGACACGTTGATAAAATAGGCGCTGGGCTTCATCAAGCCGAAGATCTGGTCATTGAACATGTGGTGAGTCAAGGGAGTGTGCGGGGCGGCGCTGAGCAGCACGTCCACCTGCGGGACCATTTTCGGAAGCCACTCCGGCGAGTGGAGTTCCGCAACAAAGGAGGGTTTGGGCAGGGGTTTCGGATCCGTCCCCAGGATGCGCATGTGGAATCCGTAGTGGGCCCGATACGCTGTATCCGTGCCGATGCCGCCCATGCCCACGATGCCCATGGTCATGCCGCTGATTTCTCGAAGCCCCTCCAAGGCGTTCCATCGGCGCTCGCGGGTTTGGAGGGTGTAATCGTTCAGGCGGCGGGTAAGAGTAATCAGCATGCCTATGGCAGTCTCCGATATGGTGGGCGAATACATACGCTGCATGTTGGTGAGAACCACAGGGCTGTCCACCAGCTCCGGGTAGAGGATCCCCTCCACGCCGGCGGCCGGGTACTGGATCCACCGCAAGTCGCGGGCGCCAAGGAATTCCTCCCGGCTCAGGTGGCCGAACGCGATATGGGCATCTACAAGTTCCTGCCGGAATTCCTCGCGGCTCCCGCAGGTCTTGATTGCCAGGCCGGGAGAGTAGGCTTGCAGTCTTTCCTGATAGCCGTTGGGAAAATCGCTTCCTTGGGTCACTATCTTGATGCGTGCCTGGCTGGCGGCGGGGTGGGGTTCGACCAGGGGGTAGGATTCCGCCGTAACGGGCCAGGGCGGCGAAGGCGGAGCCTCGGCCCCGGCGGCGTGGGTCAGGGGAAGGGAAGCCAGGGCAGCGCCAGTGGAGCCGGCTGCCGTATGGCGCAGAAAGCTTCGCCGTGAGAGACCTTCCTTACTCATGTTAAGCCCTCCAAGGTGAGATGAGAGAAAGTGTATCACCGGCGAGGGCAATGGTACAGTTTGACGTAGCGGCGGCTTCACGCCGCCAATTGACGACATAAACTCGCCGCTACAAGTACCTGCCGCAGCTTGCTTTCCGGCTTATTGTCTGGTAAGTTTAGTGTTGTGGTAGGGCAGGGGAGTATCCCTAGCGTGAAACCCAGGAGGAGCATTCATGCCGATTGAGCTTACGTCGAAGGCTATATCCAAGGTGAAGGAGATCATGTCCCAGCAGGAGCCTGCGCCCCTCGGGTTGCGCGTGGGGGTGGCCGGAGGCGGCTGTTCCGGATTTTCCTATCAGATGAATTTTGAAAGCCAGAGCAATCCCATCGACAAGGTCTACGAGTTCGATGGATTGAAGGTTTTTGTCGATCAGGCTTCCCTGATGTATTTGAATGGAACCAAGATCGATTACGTGGAGACCCTGGAAGGCGCAGGGTTCAAGTTCGAAAACCCCAACGTGAAGACCACTTGCGGTTGCGGCAGTTCGTTCAGCGTGTAATCTGGGAGGCTGCGGGGCTGGAAATCTGCCCTCGATAACCAGTGATTCGTTCGAACCCCCGGTGCGTCGGTAAGACGCCCCGGGGGTTTTTCTTTTGTCCGGGGGTGCAGATTTTAGTTGGGGAGTTGATGCACTCCTTTTGTCTCCAAGACCCATGTCGGACCGGTCCAGGAGACACCGGTCTGATTGGACGAGCCGTTCGCCTGTTCATAGAATAAGAGGCCGCGGGCAATCAGAGTGGGGGCGGCCGTCAGTTGGGTCAAAGTGCTGAAGCCGTTGAAGTTCGTAGTCGGATAGGTCAGCACCGTGATGGGGTTCCCGCCAAACAACACGCCACAAGGCAGCATGGTGAAGCCTCCCGTCATGCCGTCTGAACCTGCTGCCGCCAAGGCAATGAAATTCCCCGTGACGGTGCGCGGGCGCAAGAAAATATGTGTGGCAGCCATGGTGGGGGGGGAGCCTGATCCAAGGGTTCCGAATACGGCCACTTTTTCCGCTTGCCATAGGGTCTGGGAGTTAAACGCGAACCCCTCGTGGTTCCAGCCTTTCCGATTGATGTGGAACTTCGTGCTGCTCGAAACCGCGACATTAAGTCCGGAATGGAGCGGGACAGAGCCGTTGAGGCTGGGGATTTCCTCATTCACCAGCAGTGTGAAAGAAGTCGCATTGCCGGATCCGTCTTGCGTGACATTGAGAATCTTTCCCAGGAATGCCGATTTCTGCGAGGAGGGTGAGGTCTGTTCTTCCGCATCGACGGTCTGGGCAATGATCTGACCGCTCGTGTTGACGATGGCGTCGACTTCGACAAAGGTATTGGCCGTGAGGTCGGAGAAGGTTGTTACGCCATCCCCCCCAAAAACCGTACTGCTATTGGAAAGGATTGTATAGGTTTGCCCCGCGCCGTCGGCTACGGTGAGCTGGAAGCTCCCCGTAAACCCGGTCGGGAGGTTGCTTGTGGAGGTACTTTGAACAACCCCATAAAGGGAATCGGCCTCGCCCACTGTCGTTCCGGAAGTGGTGGCGGCGGTGGCGGTGATTTGGGGGTCTACAGTTCCGGTAACCTGTCCGTTCCCATCAACTTGCAGGGACTTCCGCAAGTTGAAATCGAGGGTCAGTCCGGTCGTGGTGGAATCGGAAACCACCAGGCCCGGATTAATATCAATGGTCAAGTTGGTGGCCGTCAGTGTCGCGGACATGGTCACCGGACTTGACGGATTGGCCGGATTAAGGGCAATTAGCTGCGCCGGGCTGCTCAAATTGACCTGCAGTTGGCTGTAAGTATTAGGCGCGACGTTAGCCGTACTGAGAATGTTGGTGAATTCCGTCAGGCGGGCGAAATCCACGGTGGCTGGCGCGGTCGATGTTATCAGAGGGACAGCTGTTCCGCCCCCTTGCGGCACCAAACTCGCCGAGGTAATGGTTGCGATGAACGACTCCACGTCACAGATGGGCGCGTCGGTCCCGAAAGTGACAACTTGGCCCGTCTGGGTCTGCGTTTGAGGTGCTGAAGTGGAACCGCCATTGGATCCGCACCCCACCATCAGCAAACAAGCCAAAAGGACAATTCCCGTCCACAAGATAAACCTGATCTTCTTCATCATCCTATCCTCCCTGGGATTCATTGATATTTTGTCCATCGCTGATCGTGCCATGTCTTGTCATGCTGAGGGCTGTGATTCAGTTTCTTTTTTCCATCACTCCGCGAGAGTCAAGCATCAACTACCTGTGGTCGCTTAGGCGATCTCCTATAGGCTTCAACCCGACGACAGGCCAAAAGTTGTGCGGAGCAGGAAACGCGCCGCGGCCAAGGTGAATCGACAGGGACTCAATGTAGCGGCTTTCGGGGATAGAGGAGACTCCGTGTTTCGGTGCAGAAGGTTCGTTATAATGAGGCGAAGCCTTGGAGAGTTGTCTAAGGCGACGCTTTGAACTAAGGAACCTCCGTGCGAATTGCTTTAGCTCAGATTGACACCACGATTGGCGACTTTGCCGGTAACGTGGCGCTGATCGTCAAGTACGCCGAATGCGCGCGGGAGCGCGGCGCGGACCTCGTCGTTTTTCCCGAACTTGCCCTGTGCGGATACCCACCGCGTGATTTGTTGGAAAAGCCGGGATTCATCGAACGCTCGCAAAGCGAGTTGATCCGGCTTTCCCGCCTTCTCCCCCCCATTCCGGCACTGGTGGGTTACGTCCGCCGCTCGCGGGCTGACCAAGGCAAGCGGGTGGCGAATGCCGCGGCATGGTTGGAGGGCGGCCAAGTAGTGTTTGATTACGCCAAGATTCTGCTGCCGTTCTACGACGTGTTTGACGAATCGCGTTACTTTGAGCCAGGCGCCGGCGCGTGCGTTCATGATTTTGGCGGCTATCGAATAGGCATCACCATCTGTGAAGATGTCTGGAACGACAAGCATTTCTGGAACAATCGTCTTTACACCCGCGATCCGGTAGAGGAGTGTGTGGCAGCAGGCGCCAACCTGTTGCTGAACATCGCTTCCTCTCCCTACAACACCGAGAAGATTCAGCTCCGTTACAACATGCTGAAGACGATTGCTTCCAAGCAACGGATCCCTGTGGCTTATGTGAACCATGTGGGGGGAAACGACCAGTTGCTTTTTGACGGATCCAGCCTCGCTTTCAACGCTCGAGGAGAGCTGTGCACCCGCGCCCATGCTTTTGCGCAAGACCTGGTGATCTTCGATACGGCCGAAGGCGCCAGGGAAATCCGCTCCGCCCCGCAATCGGAGGCGGAGGAGATCTATCACGCCCTCTGTTTGGGAATCCGCGATTACGTGCAGAAATGCGGGTTCAAGAAGGTGCTGGTAGGCCTGAGCGGCGGCATTGATTCCTCGCTGGTGGCCACGCTGGCGGCCGACGCTCTGACCCCCCGGAACGTGCTGGGGGTGGGTATGCCGGGGCCCTATTCTTCACCGGGCAGCATTCGGGACGCGGCAGCGCTGGCGGCGAACTTGGGCATTGAATTTCGGATCGTTCCCATCACCCCCGTTTTTGAGAGCTACCTGAAAACCCTGGACCCTGTTTTCGAGGCCGGGCCCCACGACGTGACGGAGGAGAATATTCAGGCGCGCATTCGCGGCAACATCCTGATGGCGCTCTCCAACAAGTTCGGCTCGCTTCTGCTCACCACGGGGAACAAATCGGAATTGGCGGTGGGATACTGCACCCTCTATGGCGACATGGCGGGCGGTTTGGCTGCCATCGCCGACGTTCCCAAGACCACCGTGTACGCCCTGGCGCGTTACATCAACCGGGCGGGCGAGCGCATCCCGCAGGCCTGCCTCGACAAGCCCCCCTCCGCCGAGCTGCGACCGAACCAGACCGACCAGGACTCGCTGCCCCCCTACGAAGTGCTGGATGCTATCCTGAAGGAGTACATTGAAGAAAATCGGGGCGCAGACGAAATCGCCACCAGCCTCCAGCACATGGACCCCTCCCTGGTAAGACGAACTGTGCAAATGGTGAACGCCGCCGAATACAAGCGCCAGCAGGCCCCGCCTACGCTTAAAGTCACCGCCAAGGCCTTCGGCATGGGACGCCGCTACCCGATTGCGCAGAAGTTTTATGAATAACGAGGCAAGCGGAAGCGCCGTAGGCAGACAACCGGCTGGGATCAGACGCTGGCCCGGCGATTAGGGTTGCTGCTCTAAGGCCGATGTGCCCTCTGAGGAGGGTTATCTCATGTCGCCCGAATCTCTCGAGATTTATACCTATCGGCTCGATGGATCAGACCGGCCACCCCCTCGGAGGGGGGGGCATCGAAGCCCCCTGCCCCGGTTCGTGGAAGCCGTCTGCCCGGCTTGCAGTCGCGTGTCGAGGGCAATTCGCGAAATCACGCAATTGCCCATCG
>DATJVT010000536.1:0-7255 GCA_035501695.1 Terriglobia bacterium
CGTTGATGCTATACAGGACGACATAAGTTCCTGCGCATTGCCCGTAGCGGCGCTCTCTGCGCGCCCGGATTGTAGCGTCGATCTCCGATCGACGGCGGCGGTCTGAGACCGCCGCTACAACCGAATGCGCAAGCATTGATGCCGCTCTGTATAAACCTGAGGACCAGGACTATCCGCTCGTGCAGATGGCGACAACCCCCCTTGGGGATCGCGGTACGGAAATATGCCATACACCGCAAAATCTGGCAGAATTTCCGGGTAGCTGAAGGCTGCCGCCACCACCGAAGGCCACCCGCCAAGGAAGGAAGCGAAACATCTTACGCCAAGGCGCGAGGGGGCAAAGACGCAACCCGGCGAACAAGGGGGATCTGCTTCGGGTTGCCTGGCGCCCTTGCGCCTCTGCGTGCGGGTGTCTATTTCCCGCCTCGCGGCCCGCAAGTTCACCAAAATGTCACTGGCAATAAATATGCTTCCATCTTATTCTAGGCAGTTCCGATGGCTTCTCGACCCCCAGGAGGACGGCAAAATTGGGCAGAGTCTCTCTTGCTCTCATCATTCATTCACACCAGCCCGTGGGTAACTTCGATCATGTTATCGAAGAGGCGTATCAGAAATCGTATGCGCCTTTTGTGCGGGCGCTCCTGGCGCATCCGCAGATCCGCCTGAGCCTGCATTTCTCCGGCATCCTGCTGGAGTGGCTGGAAAACCACCATCCTGAGTATTTCCAACAACTTCGGGACCTGACAGGGCGCGGCCAGATGGAACTGGTGGGGGGAGGTTACTACGAGCCCATTCTCCCGATGATTCCCGATGCGGACAAAGTCGCCCAGGTCCGCAAGATGGCGGATTACATCGCCGCGAAATTCGGCACCACGCCGCGCGGGGCCTGGGTGGCCGAGCGGGTCTGGGAACCCACGCTGCCCGGTCCCCTGGCCCAAGCGGGCGTCGAATACACCGTTTTGGATGACACCCACTTTCTCGCCGCCGGCCTCCAGCCCTGGCAACTGCATGGCACCTTCATGACCGAGGAGGACGGCAACCCGCTGCGCCTCGTTCCCAGCTCCAAGGCGCTGCGTTATGCCATTCCCTTCCAGGAGCCGGCGGAAACTCTGCGCATTCTCAGGGAAGGCAACAGCGGCCATGAATCGCTGATCGCCATGGGGGATGACTGCGAGAAATTCGGCGTCTGGCCCGGCACCTACAATCACGTCTATAAGAACGGCTGGCTGGAACGGTTCTTCCGGGCCCTGGAGGGCAGCTCGGATTGGCTGGAGACGACCACCGTCACGGACTACCTGAAGTCGCACGCCGCGGTGGGGCGCATTTATCTGCCCACGGCCTCCTATGCGGAGATGATGGAATGGTCCCTTCCCCCCAAGGCATCGGCGGAATTCAAAGCCTGCCTGGAAGAGAGCGAGCACATGCCCAACGGGGGGCGATTCCTGCCTTTCCTGCGGGGAGGCTTGTGGAGAAATTTCCTGACCAAGTACCCCGAGTCCAATCGCATCCAGAAACAGATGGTGGGCCTGAGTCATCGCCTCCAGAGGCTCGGCGGCACCGCGGAGAGCGGGACGGAAAGGGCATCATTGCTTGAGGAAGCCCGCCTGCACCTGCTGGCCGCGCAGTGCAATGATCCTTACTGGCACGGCGTGTTCGGCGGCCTCTACGCCCCCCATCTGCGCAGCGCCATCCTGTGCCATATGATCCGGGCAGAGTTCCAACTCGATTGCGTGGAGGGGCGCGACACCCTGGCGCAGCCCGAGGTGGTGACGAAGGATTTCGACGTGGACGGGCAGGATGAAATCCTGGTGCGCCAGGGCATCGGGGCCATGACCCTGCACCCGGCCGACGGCGCCACCGTTTCCAGCCTGCGCTTCCAGCCGGCCGGCGTGGAACTGGTAAATTCCATCATGCGGCGGCCGGAAGCCTACCACGACCTGGTGCGCAAGCAGGTGTCTACCAAGCAAGCGCCGCGCGAGGGACCTGCCTCCATCCACGACCAGGTGCTCAGCAAGGAATCGCACCTGGAAGGCCTGCTGCGCTACGACCGCTACGCGCGGCACTGCTTCCGCACCTTTGTCTTTCCCAGCACCAAGAACTGGCAGGACTTTGAGCTGCTCCGCCTGGAAGAAAATGAGGCGCTGGCGCGAGGCGCCTGGAAGCCTAATCCGCTCAAGGGTCCCGCCGCGGCGGTCGAATTCCGTAATGCGGCCGAGGTCCGTTGCGGCGGCTGCACCATGCGCGTCGATGCCCTCAAGACTTTGAGTTCCAAGGTGACCGACTTAACCTGGCAGATGGAGTGCCGCACCACGCTTGACACCGACCGGGCCTGCCCGGCCGGGATGGCGCTGGGACTGGAGTTGGTGCTGAACCTGCTCGCCCCCGACGCGCACGATCGGTACTTCCTCGCCAAGGACGTCCACCGGCCGCTGGAGTTCCGCGGCGAGATCGTTTCTCCCACACTGATGGTCGTCGATGAGTGGCAAAAAGTCATGATCACCTTGCAGGCACGGCCCCAGGTCACCTGGTGGATCGTCCCGATTGAGACCATTTCGCAATCCGAATTGGGATTCGAACGCGTGTATCAGGGTTCGGCCATTTTGGCCGTATGGAAGATCGAGCCGCCCTCCTGGCGCAATGCCACCTGCACCTTACAGATGGAAATCGCGCCGTGGGACCCTAACAACCGCCGCCGCGGCGGGGGCGATCGAAGAATGTAGTCCGACCCAAACGCTTGGCAAGACATGGGCCGGGATGATTCGGATATAATGTCACTTGGAGTCGCCGCCAAGGAGGTTCCGTATGGCCGTATCCCAGGAACTGCTGGATATGCTGGTTTGTCCGGCCTGCAAAGTGCCGGTTCAGCTCACGCCGGATGGACAAGGGTTGAAGTGCGCTCAGTGCCGGCGGGTCTACGCCATCAAAGACGATATCCCCGACATGATCATCGAAGACGCCAAGGTCGAACAAGGCTGACCCTGGCCTTCGGGCACGATCGCGCACCTATGAACCCGGCTTCCCTGCTACCCAATCTTCCCTCCGGAGCGCGTATCCTCATTCTTCGTCTCCGGTCGATCGGCGACATTGTCCTGCTGACCCCCACCCTGAGGCTTCTGAAGGAATGGCGGCCTGACCTGCGCATCTCCCTCATGGTGGAGTCACGCTTTCGGGAGCTGCTGGAAGGAAACCCGGCGGTGGAAGAGATCCTCACGGCTGGGGAGGGGACCGGCGCGCGCCACCTGCTCTCGCGCCTCGACGTCGTTCGGGGTTTGCGCCGTCACGACTATGCGCTCTGCGTCAACCTGCACGGCGGCCCGACCAGCCGCTTCTTTACACGCTGGACGGGCGCACCGTGGCGCGTGGGTTTTGCGCATTATCGAGGGTTGACTCTTTACAACGTCGTAATCCCCGACGCCCGCTTTATCCTCAACCAGCCGTCTCTGCATACGGCAGAGCTTCAAGCGGCGGCCTTCTTTCACCTGGGGCTGCCACGCAAGGAAATCCCGCGCGCCCAGATTTTCTCTGGAGCCGCGCACGCGGCGTGGTGGGAGGTTCGACGCGCGACCCTGGACATCTCCTCGGGAAAGCCTTACGCCATCGTCCACCCCACCGCTTTGTATAAGACCAAGGAATGGGCGCCGGAAGGATTTGCGCGCCTGGGCGCACACCTGGAGGGCAACTTTGGAATCACGCC
Organism: Terriglobia bacterium; assembly: GCA_035501695.1. Classification (GTDB taxonomy): domain Bacteria; phylum Acidobacteriota; class Terriglobia; order UBA7540; family UBA7540; genus Bog-366. The sequence continues at coordinate 3,695 of DATJVT010000536.1, forward strand.
CGTTTATTCATGCGGACGGGGGGAATCACCAGTGCTAGACGCAGTGGAGAAAGCCTCCGGCGGCTCGGTGCGTCGTCTGGAGGGTGTGAGCTTGTCGCAGTTTGCCGCGGCGTTAACGGAGGCGAGGTTATTTGTGGGGAATGACAGCGGTCCCGCCCACATGGCGGCGGCGTTGGCCCGGCCCGTAGTGGTCATCTTCGGATCCTCCAGCTCCCCGATCTGGGGGCCTTGGCCGGGGAAGGATTCCCAACCCGCTTCGCGCGTTGTGCAGAACCAATACGCCTGCAACCCATGTCATGGGGACCGGTGTTACCAATTCGCGCGCCCCGAATGCATTCTTTCCGTCACCTTCGACCAGGTGCGTGTGGCCGTCGAAGAGGTTCTGGCGCAGACCTCGTGACGCGGTTCAAAAAGGAGAGAAGGCAAGCCCTTTGGTCTTTCGGTCTACCACGAGTTCCATCGGCGGGTGCTCGTTAATGGTGACGGTAACGACTACAGTCTCCGAACCTTTGGCCTGCGACCCCAGGATCTTGAAGGAGTGAATCTTCCCGTAGTCCCCTTGCTCGCCCCAGTCATGCAGGAAATCACCGTATGCGTAAGTACTGCTGGGCTGCCAGAGCTTATAGGCTTCCTGATAATTGCCTTGCTGGACCGTGGTGAGAAAGCGCGAGATGGCCCGTTCTTCAGGGTAGTTGCGAAACGCGAGATAGCCCGTTCCCCCCACAACGATAACAGCCAGCGCAATCAGAATGTAGCGACCAATTCTTCGAGGCGGCTTGGACGGCGGAGCATCAAGCAGAGTCATGACCGGTCCCTCCCGGGAGCCAGGAGTAACAACGCCCTCCCGAGCCCCCCATTATGTTAGATGCGGAGGGGGATTGCCAAGGGGAGTTAGAGGGATCGCTTGAACAGGGCGGTTTCAGCAGCCGTGGTCAGGAGAGTAAATAAGGCCAGGAAAGCTAGATCACCGCCGATGGCTGACAGGCCCGTATTCTTGAGCAACAGGCACTTGAAAGCGTGCACAGCGTAAGTCATAGGGTCAACCCTTGCGATGACCTTCATCCAGCCGGGGAATCCATAGATGGGATAAACGGCGCCGCTGGGAAAATAGAGGAGGGTGTTGAGGACGCCGAAGGTGGCGCGCGGCACGAGCGGGTCGTTCACGCGGACCATCAGGAGAAACATCATGCTGATCAGGGCCAGAGAGGTCAGCAGGATGACCACCAGGAGTTTCACCATCCGTATGGGCTCCAGTGGATTGGGAATTCCGGCGATAATCGATCCGGTGGTGGTAAGAACAATGCCTGCCAGCACAGCCTTTACCGCCCCGGAGAGGTTAAAGCCGAGGATCAATTCCAGTTTGGAAATGGGCGTGACCAGGTATCCTTCATGCAGCCCGCGCGCTTTGTCATCAATGTAAATGATGCCGCCTCCGATCATGGCGGAGACGAAAATGGCCATGACGATCGAGCCGGCCAGCAGGTATTGGATGTAGGGAACGTAGGGATAAATTTCCACGACCGAGAGAGTGACCTGGCTGTGGACGCGTGGAGGAGCGCCACCTTGATTGTACGCACCCACGATCTCAGTAAAACCGCCCTCCAGTGCGCCGACGGCGAAGTTATCCGTGTTGTCCTCGATCAGCGCTACCTGCGGCGCATCCTTGGCCAGAGTGCGGCGGGAAAAATCCGGTGGAAAGCTCAGGACGCCGTTTACTCGCCCTTCCCGCAAGTCAGTCAAAGCCGCTTGAAGATCGGAGTATTCAACCGTTTCAAAAGTGCGCGCATTGGCGGCGATTGCCCCGCACATCTCTCGCAGCTTGACGGTGGGCAAGCCGTGATCTTGATTCACGACCGCCACGCGCAGGTCGTGGATTTTTCCGCCAAAGGCATATCCCAGCACCACGAGCTGCACGATGGGCATGACCATCGACACCAGGATGAGCGTGGGGCTGCGCATCAACTTGCGTAAATCGCGTTCGACGAGCGCCAGGATACGATTCATAACCTTCTACCTTTGCCCCCGTTGATAGAAAAACGTGGGGTCGTAGCCGAGAGCGTCCTGCAAGGTATCCCGCAGTTGACGGCCGGTGTAGTGCATAAACACATCGTCGAGCGAGGTGCTCTGAACGGATAGCGAAGTTATTTCAATTCTCGCCTGGCGAGCCGCTTCCATGAGGGCCACAGTGGTCTTAGGCCCGTTGTCGGAACCGATGCGGAACACATGATCGTCCGACTTGACGTGTTGCACGTCCGGGAGCTTCTGCAGCACCTCGGTCCATCCCTCCGGGACCGGCGCAAAGCCCACTTCCAGGATGTTGTTTCCGGGAATGGAAGCTTTGAGTTTGAGCGGAGAATCCAATGCCATCAGCTTTCCGTGGTCCACGATGGCGATGCGATCGCAGAGCTTGTCGGCCTCATCCATATAGTGCGTGGTCAAAAGGATGGTCAATTCACGTTCTTTCTTCAGCCGCATGAGCATTTCCCACACGCCCACGCGGGAGGCAGGATCGAGGCCCGTCGTCGGTTCGTCGAGAAAAAAGATGCGCGGTTCGTGCACCAAACCGCGCGCGATCTCCAGACGCCGTCGCATGCCGCCGGAAAAATTCTTCACCGGCTTGTCCGCCCACGCTCCAAGATCGACGGCCTCCAGAAGTTCCTTGGCGACCCGGATGCGCCGCTCGCGGGGAACGCCATAGAGCTTGGCGAAGATCTGCATATTCTCCATCGCGCTCAGATCAAGATCGGAGGTCATGGCCTGGGGAATTACCCCGATGCAATGACGGACCCGGTCGGCCTGATGCACAACGTCGTTGCCCAGGATTCGCGCTGCGCCAGACGTAGGGGGCAGAAGCGTAACCAGGACGCGGATCAGGGTGGACTTCCCGGCTCCGTTGGGACCTAGCAGTCCAAATACTTCGCCGTGCCCCACCGAAAAACTCAGATCTTCGACGGCGCAGAAGTTGCCGAAGCACTTGCGCAAGTGCTCAACTTCCACAGCGAACGGCGTGGGTGGCGTCGATATGGGTTTCATGGTCACAAACCGATCCACCTAAAGGACATCTTGTAGGGGCAAGGTTACGTATGCGGTCAGACCTGGCCAAAGGCGCCGGTCACTATTATCCACGCGGAGTCGGAGTTCAAAGGTCTTGATGTCGCGCTTGGACTGGCTGACATCGCGCTGCGTGGCATAGTCGGCGTCCACGCCCCGATAGAAAACCGTGCCTTGGCTCTGCTTCCCATCCGGAAGCCGCACTTCCATTCGGTCGCCCAGGCGAATACGGTCTATGTAAGTCTCCGGCACGTCCGCCCGCACCCAGAGGTCATCCGGATTGATGATGGATACGATGGGCTGGCCGATATTCACCACCTCGCCCTGGCGGGCGGCCAATACGGAGATGACGCCGGGGATGGGGGCGTGAATTTCTGTGTAATCCAGGCGCACCTGGGCCTTCGACATTTGTGCGCCGGCGGCATCCAGTTGCCGTTCCATGGCCTGGAGTTGGTTCCGGCGCACCGCGATCTGGTCCTCGTTCGACCGTGCCAGCGCCAGCGCGGCTCG
>DATJVT010000537.1:0-16416 GCA_035501695.1 Terriglobia bacterium
TCATAATCCTGGCCAATCTTTTGGCGGGAATCCTGTTGTCGGGAATTCTCTCGGCCATCGTGCTTGCCCAACTGGAGTTGGATTTCGCCCTGCCCGAGCACGTTTTTGCCGAGCGGCCCTTGATTTCTCGCCTCACCGTCCTGAATCACAAATGGGTCTTCCCTTCTTTTTCCCTCACTCTCTCGGCGCGCGATTCGCGCAAAGGCAAGCGCAAGCGGCTCGCCGCAGCGGCGCCCCGCCAGATTCTGGATGCGCCTGTCTACGTGCCCTACATCCCGCACCGCTCTGCCGTAACTCAGCACGTGGAGCTTACCTTTCCGCGCCGCGGACGCTATACCCAGGATGGATTTCGCGTAAGCACCAAGTTCCCTTTTGGCCTCCTCCTGAAGGCGCATGAAGTGGCAAGCAAGCAGGAGATCCTCGTGCTGCCCAATGTGCAGCCCACGGAGGAGTTTTATGAAATTCTCCCCCTCATCGGCGGGGATCTCGAGAGCATGTCCAAAGGACGGGGGCACGACCTGTACGCCATTCGGGACTACCGGGAATCCGACAGTGCACGCTTTGTGGATTGGAAAGCCTCAGCCAAAGCCCAACAACTTAAGGTGCGGGAGTTCACGCGCGAGGATGAGCGGCGGCTGGTGCTGGTGTTTGACGCCAGACTCCCCAAGCATGACGAAAAGGGGCTGGCCCAGTTCGAGAAGGGAGTCAGCTTTTGCGCCTGCCTGGCGTGGCATTTCTACGAAATCGATGCGCTCATGCAGTTTATTGCCGATGGGTTCGAGACTCCCATGGCGCCCGCCGGCGAGGTTATCTATCCTGTGTTGGAGATGTTAGCGCTGATTGAACCCGATGCAGGGCCGGCAGATTCCCTTGACGATTTGCAGGCGCGGATCGCTGCCGCCCAGCGCGGCTTCCACATCGTCATCACCAACCGTTCGCGTGGCTCCATTCCCACCAACCTTTGGGGTTCTTCCTACCTGGTCTTTATGGATTCGCTGTAAGCCGGATTGTGAGACAATACCGGGCGCTAGCTGAACGACCCAGCTCGATCAAATGTTCACGGAGGAATAAATGGGGGAGATTTCAAGAAGAGAGTTCTTCAAGAATGCGGCGGCCAGTGCCGCCGTGGCGGGATTTTTGTCGGCCAACCTGACGCAACTCAGAGCCAATCCGCTGGGCTTGCCCATCGGCTGCCAGACATGGCCGGTGCGGGAAAAGATTGCACGTGATTTTCCCGGGACTATCAAGATGCTTGCGGCGGCCGGATTTCAAACCGTCGAATTGTGCTCGCCTTACGGTTATGAGGACTCGGGATTCGCCGGCCTTGCCAAATACAAGGGCGCGGAGTTGCGCAAAATCCTGGCGGATGCGGGCGTCAAATGCATCAGCTCCCACTTCGGCATCGAGGAACTCCGGAAAGACCAGGCGCGCAGCATTGCCTGGGCCAAGGACGTCGGGTTGACACAAATGATGGTGCCCAGCCTCGACGGGCCGGCCAAGCCCACGATGGATGATGTGAAGCGGGCGGCCGACGAATACAACAAGATGGGTGCAAAAGCGGCCCAAGCCGGCATCCAGCAAGGCCTGCACAACGAAGACTTTGAACTCACCATGGTGGGCAGCCAGCGCACCTACGATATCCTGTTCAAGCTGCTCGATCCCAAGCTGATCAAGTTTCAGTTCCAAGTCTCGACGATCAGCGCCGGGTACGATGCCGCGGAGTACTTCACTAAGTATCCCGGCCGCTTCATCTCCATGCACGTGCAGGGCTGGTCCTTTGCGACCAAGAAGGAAACGGCCGTGGGCCAGGATTCGCTGGATTGGAAGAAGATTTTTACCGCGGCGAAAACCGGCGGCATCAAGAACTACTTCGTAGAAATGGACCTGGATTTGATGAAGGCTAGCGTTCCCTACCTGCGCAAGCTGCAGGTCTGATGGGAAACCCGCTTGTTGGGGGCGCCGCGCCCCTCCCGCGCTAGTTCTTTTCCCTCTCCGAGGGGAGAGGGTGGCCCGCGCCGCACGCATTCTCCAGTGGGCGCGGGCCGGGGGAGGGGTCGCGTCCATAGCGAACAAGGTCCTATTTCCGTAACCGTCTGACTGCTCCTGCTTCTGCGGCAGAATCAGGGCATCCCGCCTCCGCCGCTGAGGCGGAAGATCAGGGCGTGGTCCTCTTCCCGAAATCCACGCCTCTGGCTTCTGGACCTAACCCGATTACCGGAATGCCAATCAGAAGGACGAGGCCCGCCAGAAACCCCAGGGACTGCGCGTAGGTCAGGTGCTTGGCCAGGATCGCTTCGATCAGCGTGATGCTCGCTGCGAACAGCACTCCCAATTGATAGGCAAAACCGGGGAAGAAGCCGCGCAGTTCGCCGGGCGAGAGTTCGTTCAAATGGACCGGGATAACACCCCAGGCCCCCTGCACCATGAACTGCATCAGGAACGCCGAGGTGATGATGAGCGCCACGGTGGGCGACATCACCCAGGCAGGCGTGAAGACGAGTGCGAAGATCACTGCCGTAACCATGGCGCGGCGGCGTCCGCGGCGGTCCGAGTAAAGGCCGAAGAGCAACCCGCCTGCGATCGCCCCCACCATGGAAATTATGGTGGTCAGGGCCGTCATCTGCGGGCTGAAGTGCCGTTCACGCTGGAGAAAAGTGGGATACAGATCCTGCGTGCCGTGCGAAATGCTATTCATGGTGGTCATTAGCAGGACCATGTAGAGGAACAGTTTCCAATGACGCACCACGGCTTTGCCGTAGGTGCTCCAGTCGGTGCGCGTCTCACGCCACGCCTCGCTCTCCTTCACCTTGGCGAAAATAAAGAGGGATAGCAAGGCCGGCAGTCCTCCCACAAGGAACATCGCCCGCCAACCCCAGTGCGGAAACACCAGGTAGTAGACCCCCGCCGCCAGGAGATTCCCGAACGCATATCCTTCCTGCAACAATCCCGACAAGATGCCGCGCCACTTGGGGGAGACCGCCTCCATGGCCAGCGACGCCCCCACGCCCCACTCTCCACCCATTCCGATTCCGTACAACAGGCGCAAAACGAAGAAGACCTGGTAATTGGGAGCGAGGCCGGACAGCACTTCGACCACGGAATAGAAAACGATGTCGAACATCAGCGGCCAGCGGCGCCCGTAACGGTCCGCGAGCAACCCGAAGATAAACGCGCCCACCGGCCGCATAGCCAGGCTGGCCGTGATCGTGGCCGCGATCTTGACCACCGAGACCCCAAAATCGTGCGCCACCGGGACCAGTACAAAGGTGAGGACAAAGAAATCAAAGGCATCGAGCGTCCAGCCCAGAAATCCTGCCGCCAGCGCGTTGCGCTGGTTGGCGCGGTCATATGCTGGTACGGCGGCTGTGGAATTGTCACCCATTTGTTCGGAAAGACCGGTTGTGTTCCGTGCCATGCAACTTCTGTCGGCATACGTGACGACGGGCAGGTAGCGGCAGCTTCGCGGCCGCACTCCAAGGCGCTGCCGCATGGGATCGTGCTTAGCGGCTATCTCACCACTTCCCCGCCCTTTATCACCACCTTCACGCTCTGGAGGACGGTGACATCCTGAAGGGGGTCGCCTTCGACCGCAATCAGGTCGGCATAGTGCCCCGGTTCCAGCGAACCCACCCGGTCGGACCAGCCCAGCAGGTCAGCGGCGTTCAGCGTGGCCGCTTGAATGGCGCTGAGCGGACTCATTCCCAACTTCACCATGACCGCGAATTCATGAGCGTTGAGGCCGTGCGGGTATACGGCAGAATCCGTCCCAAAAGCCACTTTCACTCCCTCCTGAAAGGCCCGCGCCACGTGTTGCCGGGCTTCCGGAAGAACATACTTGGCTTTGGCCACCATGTGGTCGGTCAATCCCAGGTCCTTGTAATTCTCCAAGAGCCAATCGCCCAGATACAAGGTCGGAACCAGGTATGTTCCCCGCTCCTTCATCAACTGGATATCTTCTTCGTCGATAAAGCTTCCGTGCTCAATAGAATCGATTCCGGCCGACACGGCATCTTTGATGCCCCGCGCCCCGTGGGCATGGGCGGCTGTCTTGCGGCCCAGGCGGTGTGCTTCCTCAACGATGGCGTGCATTTCCTCCGGGCTGTACTGCTCGGCCTCGGGATTATCGCCCTGGGAAAGCACTCCGCCCGTAGCGCAGATCTTGATGACGTCGGAGCCGTACTTGATGTTCTCTCGAACCTTGGCCATTACGGCGGGGACTCCGTCCGCGACGCCGAGTTCGAAGAAGTTGAATTGCGGCGCCAGCAAGTTGTTATCGCAATGCCCGCCGGTGATGCCCAGCGCCGGGCCTGAAGCCAGCATGCGCGGGCCAGGAACGTCGCCGGCGTTAATGGCGTCGCGCAAGGCAATGTCAGCGTAGCCGCCCGCGCCCACGTTGCGCACCGTGGTGAAACCGGCCTCGAGCGTCCGGCGGGCGTTGCGTGCGCCAATCAGCGCTTCCCGAGGGAAGGATATGCCCAGACCCCGGTATCCTTGGGATGCCGGATCGAAGGTCAGGTGCGTGTGGGCATCGATGAGTCCCGGCAGAACCGTATAACGGGAAAGGTCGATGATCTTCGCACCGGCGGGAACATGCGGTTGCACGTCCCGCGCGCTGCCCGCCTCACGGACCTTACCGGATTCGATAAGAATGATCTGATCGCTGAGATAGCTTCCGGATTTCACGTCCAGAAGGCGCCCAGCTTTGACCGCAACCGGATTGCCCTCGGCCGGCTCTTGACATCCCGCCGGAAAGGCAGCGGCAGAAAGCAGCACAGAAAACAACAGCAGAGACGTCAGGAGGGCCTTCACGCGTCTTCTCCTTGAATCAGAGTATGTTTCTTGTCACAGCCCATGGCCCCGAAGGTTCACTTCGCCTGCCCCAGCTTTTGGGCCATCAGCCACGTAAATAAATCCGCCTGGTCGTACGCTTTTTCCCAGGAATTGTGTTCCACGCCGGGATATTCCGTATAGCGGACATTCCCATCAGACTTTTTCAAGGCTTCAACCATCTGGCGGGATTCCGTGACCGGCACCACCGGGTCGGCGCCGCCATGAAAAACCCACACGGGGGTTTTCCCAATCTTCTGGGCGACAGCAGTGTAAGGGTCAGCGGAGGTGTCCGTGTCATGAGCATTGACAATGTCGTGGCCCGGAGGCAAACGAATTCCCCCGCAGACAGGTACCAGGGCCGCGAACTTGCCAGAATATTGTGAGCCCAGCGCCCACGTGCCATATCCCCCCATAGAAAGCCCGGTCAGGTACACCCTTTGTGGGTCGCCCTTGAACTCCTGCATGGTCTGGTCAAGGGCCTTCAGTGCCTGGGCTTCCATGGGGGCATTCGTCCACCAGTCCTCTTTGCGGCACTGCGGCATCACGACCACAAAGGGGAAACGATCCACATGCGAACGGATCGCAGCAGCCAAACCCACCTGGGTCTGCAGCAGGCCGTCCTCGCCCTCTTCTCCATAACCGTGCAGAAAGAGAATAATGGGCCACTTCGTTTTCTTGCTCCAGTTAGAGGGTACGAAGACCTGATACTTATAAGTGACGCCGTCCACAATTGCAGTGCGGTTCAAAAACCCGGTTTCCGCATGGCGCGCCCACAGCGGCGCACCCCAGAGTAATCCCCAAAGTGCCATTGCCAGCAACTCCCACCGGCGACGGAGAAACATAACCAGTCCCCCCTTATCTCTTCAATCGCTTGCGCGCCAGGACCACCGCCCCCAGCGGGCCGGCATTGTCGCCCAGGACGCCGGGAACCACCTTCACTCTCTCGGCGTCATGGCGGCGAAGGAAATTCTCATAAGCCGTTCGGCGGATTGGACCCACAAAGTTCTCACCCAGGCGTTCGGCGATCCCTCCGCCCATGACCACACTCTCCGGATCAAGCATGTTTACGACGCTGGCCACCGCCATACCCAGGAAGTATTGGGCGCGTTTCATGACCTTGCGCATGACGGGATCGTTCCGTTTAAGCGCGCGCTGAATGATGCTGCTGGTCATGCGGTCCTTGCCACGCTCCTCCATAAGCTTGAGCACGCAACTCTTCTCACCGCCGTGAATGGCCTCGCGCACGTCGCGTTCCATGGCGGTGCGGCTGGCCAGGGCCTCAATGCACCCGCGATTGCCACACCCGCACAGGGGGCCATCCACCTGCACGATCATGTGGCCCACCTCGGCGGCCGCTCCCCGCACGCCCAGGTAAAGTTCGCCGCGCGTAATGATGCCGCCGCCGATCCCCGTCCCCACAAAGATGCCGACCAGTTCCTGCGCCCCCCGCCCCGCCCCCAGGGCGTGCTCGCCCACCACGCCGACGTTCACGTCGTTCTCCACAAAGACGGGAACGTGCAAGTGCCCCTTCAGTTTTTCGCCCAGGGGAACCGCGTGCCAGCCGAGGTTGGGCGCGTGGTAAACCACGCCATGCTCGGGATCGACAGCCCCCGGCGCCCCAATGCTTACGGCCCGCAGTTGCGACTTTCGCAGGCCCGCCGAACCCACCACATCCTCAACCATCGCCGCCATTTCGCGGATCTGGGCGTCGGGTTTCAAAGCCACATTGGTGGGCGTCTTCTCAATGGCCAGGATTTCGTTCTGGGGATTCACCACGAGGGCGCGCAGACTCGTCCCCCCCATGTCGATGCCTACAATGACTTCCTTCGCTGCCACCATCCGGACACCTCCGCACTGTGCTGGATATTGGCCCGAAAGTGTATCGCATTCACCGCTTTCAAGGAAAGGCTGTCTCGATTTTTGGCGTGAACCAATAAATGACCGGCTCGGGAATTCCCTGCTCACAAGATCATTGCCAGTAAGTCCCGCCCCAAACCAGACCGGGGGGACGGCCGCCATGACGAGGCGGTCCAATCCTGCCTGAAGGGCGTAGCATTTCCGGCGGGCCCGATAGTCAACCAAGCCATCGGGGCGATAGGCATCCGCATCAATGGGACGGCCGCCCAGTTCTTCTACCCGGAATAGATACCCGATGGAAACGGCGCTGAGCATCTTTTCAAAGGCTGGCTGGCTGAAATGCGCCAGCCGAGAGTTCTGCGGCGTGCTGCGGAGGTCCGCCACGAGATCGACCTCATGGGCCGTCAATAAGGCGACAAAGTTATCGAATTCAAGGATCGAGTGCCCGACCGTAAAAAGAGGCTTGAGGCCGTTTGCCTTCGTCGGGGAAGGGCTCTCTATTGACAGGACGATGATTACCTCGCGGCGTATTGTACCAAACGCTTTATGGCGGACCAAAGGGGGGACGCAAATGTATTCGAGGAAGTAAAAATTCAGTTACGTTTTTCTCTTGACATTGTATTAATGGTACGATAGAGTGATTTTCAATTAGGCTGACCGGCGCGGCTAACCCATGTGCCGCGACGGCCTCCAGACAACGGTACGATTCCGGTCCCGCCAAATGCGGGACCGGCGGCCGCGAGGGCATGCTGGGCAGCGTCGACGGCGGGCGGTGGGGATAGGATGGGGATCGAGAAGGAACCTTGTATGACAATACATAGATTATTAATTAGCGCAATCACTCATTGGTTAAACATCGAGGACCCGCCCGAGTCCGGAAGCGACAATGTGTCAATCCACTCCCAAACCTGAGAACATATTGAAAACAAAGATTCAAAAGAGTCGATTTTGCGTTTGCCAAAGCTGAGAACATGCAGAAAAATAAGGGGCTTATTAGCTTTTGGCAAAAACTAGATCAGCATGACATAATGTCCGATATTTTAGACCTGCCTGTTAACTCCCTAAGAAGCCAATGCGCAGTCTCCCCTCTCCCCTCTCGGCCGGGCGGCGGGCGGGCACACCTCCTCTAGCCACTGACGACTGACCACTATCAACTGTCTTTATTACGCCGCGCGCGCGGCGGCGGGACGGCGGGCGTGGAAGTTGCTGATCAGCACCTTGGACAACTCCTCGCGCTGGATCTGGTTGGTACCCTCGTAGATCTGGGTTATCTTGGCGTCGCGCATGTACTTCTCGATGGGATAGTCGTGCATGTAGCCGTAGCCACCGAAAACCTGGACGGCGTCGGTGGTGACTTCCATGGCCACGTCGGAGGCGAAGCACTTGGACATGGCGGCATAGAGCGTGGGCCGCTCCTTGGGCTTAGTGTCAATGTAGCGGGCCGTGGCGTACACCAGCGCACGGGCTGCCTCGATCTTGGTGGCCATGTCGGCCAGCATGAAGCGCAGTCCCTGGAAGGAGCCTACGGGCGAGCCGAACTGACGGCGCGTGCAGGCGTACTCCAACGCCAGGTCGAAGGCCCCGGCCGCAATCCCCACTGCCTGCGCCCCCACTCCGGGACGCGAAACGTCAAACGTCTTCATGGCAGTAATGAAACCCGTGCCCTCGCGGCCCAGGCAGTTCCCCACCGGCACGCGGCAGTCCTGGAAAATCAGCTCGCGCGTGGCCGAGGAGCGAATGCCCAGCTTGTCTTCCTTCTTGCCGAAGGTGAAGCCCGGAGTGTCCTTCTCCACCACGATGCAGGAGGCGCCGCGCGGCCCCTTGGCGGGGTTGGTGAGGGCAATCACGGAGTAGATCTCCGCCTCGCCGCCATTGGTAATCCACTGCTTGGTGCCGTTCAACACGTAATGGTCGCCGTCCCGAATCGCCGTAGTGCGCACGGCGCCGGCGTCGGATCCCGCCTGCGGCTCGGTGAGCGCGAAGGCCGCAAGTTTTCGGCCCGCCGCGATGTCAGGCAGCCATCGCTTCTTTTGCTCCTCGTTGCCAGAAAGAATGATGGGCAGCGTGCCCAGCGCCGTTCCGGCAAAGCTGAGAGCCACGCCGCCGCACGCCTTGGAGAGTTCTTCCGTCACGATCACCATGTTCAGGATGGGCGAGCCGTCGCTGATCCCGCCGTACTCGTCCTCAATGTAGACGCGGAAGAGGTCGGTCTCCGCCAGGACCTTGACTACCGGCCAGGGGAACTTGGCCTCACGGTCGTATTCCGCCGCGATGGGGCGGATCTCCTTCTCGGCGATCTCGTGCGCGAGGTCGCGGATGGCCGTTTGATACTCAGTGAAGCCGTAGTCCATATTGGGAAACTCCTTGATGTTAGTTATCAGTTGTCAGTCTTCAGTTGTCAGTTGTCATTTATTAGTAGTCAGTTTTCAGAATCGGGTTGCGCGTCTCCGACCTCCCGCCTTCATTCATCTTCCAACCGCTCGACTCCGCTCCCCTGCGCCCATTATCCGGCGTCCTTTACTGATGACTGAGAACTGAGGACTGACAATTCTCCTCCGGCGTATTTGACCACAGGATCGGCCGGGCCATCCAGGTTTCTCCGGCGCGGAATGAAAACCGGCAGTAGTCTTCCAGGTCGCCGGCGCGGAACGAGGTCACGTCGATTTCGCCGCGCAGAGTACCGGCCTTGGCAATGTAGCGAAGCGCATTGACCACGGTCAGCGCATCCGCATTGACATCACGAAGGGCAATCTCAACCTGGTTGATGGAGGAATTGATGGCGTAGTCCCCTTGCGAGTACTGCCCCGCGGTCTTCTCGATGATCCGGCGAAAGTCATTGGCCGCGTTGGGGTTGCCGTCAAAGCTCACGGTGCCGTTCAGGCGCTGATAGGGCTCGAAGACCAGGGTGGCGGGTTGGTTCTGGAATATCTCCCACTGGGCATGGGTGTAGTCGGGCCGGGCCCACGCCACGGTCAGGAATCCGCCCTTCCACACCTTCAGGCGCACGTACTGGCCGGTAGCTTCATCCTGGTAATAGAGGGCGCCTCCCGGAATTTGAGCGCGTTCAGCATCTGAAACAACGTGCAGGAAATCCAGAAGCTCGCCGGCCACCTCACGCAATGCGGGAAAATCGTCCGGCTGCACATGGCGCACGACAAGAGAGGAAGTCTCCGGGGAGAATTCCAGCCAAGTCGCCGAAATCTGCTCCAGACGCCTCTGCGCCTCCTCTCCGAGAGAGCCGAGGGCTACGGCTCCTGTACAACCCAAATGGCTGCGCATCTTCTCACTCCCTTTGCTGCGGGACTTACAGGGTGTTCGGATAATCCCCCACCCCTCATTGGAATTTGCACTTCGAGGGCCGAAGAGGGGACTGGATGCTTCCTGCGGTCGGAGTAACGGAAGCGGTGTCGATGCAAACATCTACGACCCATCGGACCTAACACCTTCTGCCGTAATTGCTTAGCGCCTCAGCCCGGGCAAAGAGGATGGGCTCGGTGGTTCCGGCGCAGTCCGTGGCGGCCCGTGGTGTATACAGGACGACATAAGTTCCTGCGCGTTGCCCGTAGCGGCGCTCTCCGCGCGCCCGGATTGTAGCGGCGATCTCCGATCGACGGCGGCGGTCTGAGACCGCCGCTACAACCGAATGCGCAAGCATTTATGTCGCTCTGTATAGATGAGTTGTAGGGGATGTGTAGCGTCCCAGATCGAAAATCGCAAATCGAAAATCCGAAATGCTATTGGCTCCTCGGCCAGGACTCGAACCTGGAACCCTTCGGTTGACAGCACTAGCAATGCAGCAATCAGCAATGCTCAGGATCGCCGTATGTCGCTCGATGATGAGGACTTGATTGGGCTCTCTTGAGAACTCAGGTGTGCACGATTTGCCGGTTTTTCGCGCCATTTCTCTCTGGCACACCTGCAAACGTCCCTGCACTTTTTGGCTCCCCAACGGGGTGGTCATCCCGGCAGTTCAGCGAAAGATTCACCCAGCATGTCCTAACCGCGGCGTTCTCGACGCTCTCCCTCGCGCATGCCTACAAAATTCCCCACATGTTCCCCCTGTTAGGAATCGCAGACAGCCCGACGTTCCCAGGAGTGGGGGAGGAAGTGGGGGCATTCCGCCACCTGCCGACTGCGCCAGCCCGCCGGAATCTGGGTCCCACGTCTGAATTCCGACGGTATAATGCTGTCACAACTGAGTCGCGGAGTCTTGCTCCGGGTAGGCAGGGGGCGATCCAACTCGGGGACACTGACAGCAGTAACTTCTTCCAGCTTGCAGGCAGTAGTGCTGTGGCGGAAATGGTTGGCATCCCAGAGACTGCAAAACGGGTAAAGCTCGACACAGGCACGGTACGTCGCTAAATTGCCTCGTGTGCCGTATGGACATTCTAGCACAATAGCAGCGCTCTTCGGTCCACTGCGCACGACGGCCTCTCTCCCACCGACGATACCATCGCCTTCCACCCGAATGGACAAGTCCTGGAGGCCAGTGGACTGAGTCGGCTATCGGCACGGACATCCCTCCCCATCTTGAGGATGGGATTAGAAATCCGGACTAGTCGCTGAGGACCACGCTCATAAGGCCACTGTTCACCGTCAGCGCCCCATTCCCCGCGTAATCGATAAAGCCCAGCGTGCGGAATTTGTTCATGAAATGGCTAACCCGTGACCGGGTGGTGCCGACCATCTGAGCCAAGTGTTCCTGGTTGATTCCGGGATGAACCGTTTCGGTTCTGCTTTCCTTGCCAAAATTCGCCAGCAGCAAGAGAATTCGGGCCAGGCGTTTCTCACTGGAGTTGAATAGCTGGTCGACCAGGTCCCCTTCGAATCGAATGTTGCGTGAAAGCAGGTGCGTGATGAACAACTCCGCGATTCCGTGCTGCTCGTGAAGCAAACGCACCATCAACGTTTTCTCGATTCGGTAAAGAGTGCAATCCGTCACCGCCATGGCCGTGGAAATGCGCAACGGCTGGCCCGCCAGGCATCCCTCGCCGAAAAACTCGTTGCCGCCCAGAATGGTGACGATCGCTTCCTTGCCTTGTTGGGAGGTCACCGCGAGCTTCACCTTGCCTTGGTGGATATACCACACGGAATCCGCTGCGTCTCCCTGCGCGAAGATCGTGCGGTCTGCGCGGAATTCCAGAACGGCTTTCCCAGACGACATTCCTGCGAGGAATGCTGCCCAATCGACGCTCTGAGTCTTCTCGTTGGCGGGAGCAAGTGCAGGCTTGCCTTTACCGTTGGCCCTGCCACCCGTGGTTGGTCTCTTCTGTGTTTGTGCCGTCATCAGAACCTCTTTTCTGCTGCGTCACAACAATGTTTCACCTCTGCGTTTCATTAGCATTGCGGGGGCGCAAACTTTCGAGGCGGCTTGTGAGTGGACTTCCATTTTAGCATGAAGTTCGGCGCATTGCGCATTCCCAATGGTTTTCGGTGAGCAATTGTGATCAGCAAAGTGAGCAATTTGGGCCTGACAGGCGAACTTCCTCAAGCTATAAGAACTGTGCCTCTTTCTTCCATCCGGGATTTGCCCGGAGAAAGGTTAGGGTTATACAAGGCCCGAGACCCGGCGAACGATTCCGGGGGTGAGCCTTTGCCACAAAACTGGTGCTTCAAAATCCGTCAAGCGGAACGAAGCTCTCGCTGCGCGGTGGCGCGGCGGCAAGCTCGAGTTGCTTCCCCGGCGCATAGAAAGACATCTGCTCCATGGCAATATTTGGGTTGATGCGAACACGTACCTGCTTCGCCGTTTCGCGGGCGAACTTGCCAAGCCCCCATCCTGGTGGGTGAGGGACGTGAGCGTCACGTTTGTTTATGGCGACGTGGGCGGAATGTGGCTGCAAACAGCCACCGAGGCCGCGGCCGACGTCCGGATACTCGGGCACACCACGATGGTATCGCGCGACGTGAAATATAAGATTACCGAACTGGTTGCCGCCACGTCTTCGGGGCAGACAGATTTCTTGGAGTTAATGCCCGGCGGACCTTTTCGCCTCGCCGCGATTCTACGACCATCAAAATGACTCGTTCGAAAGGGAGAATCAAGATGGAATTGGACAAGGCACTGGGGTTTGCGGCGGTTCTAGGCTGGGATGACTTGAAGAAGGTCAGCGACCCGTGTTCCGCACGGGTGGAGTATCGAAGTGCGGTTGGAACGGCCGTGGATTACCTGAGCATCTGGTCAGTTGATGCCGAGGGTAAACAGAATATGGTGTGCGAATACTGGATGTGGACCTCTTCGGCTCACCCCAGTGGAATATCTTTCAACAACAAATTCCATTCTCAGCAGTTGAGTCTGGCCCTTGACTTCATCCTCATGAACCAGGATCAGTTCACGCGTCCAGCCGATGCTTGCCCGGAGGGGTTGGCTCTGGTCTACCCTCCCACCGGAGATGACCTTGGGGAAGCCGTCACTTGGATGGGCGGGGTCCATGGCACTGCGACGAACGTCTGCCTTGAGCATAGGCAGACAAGGACGGTCTGAACGCATTGGCATTATTGATGGCGTGAGATCAAAGAAGCGCTTGCATTTGTGCTAGCAGAAGAGTACAAGCTAGTATGCTAGCAGGAGGAGTGATGACTCCGCCGGGCATGCATATGATCGTCGAATGATCACACACCGCTCTTGCGGTGCGCACCGATGGCGACGCCCCGCGGACGCTGCCACGGCATCCACGACGAACAGCAGAGACGGGGAGCCAGAAGCGGTTCCCCGTTCTCGTTTTTGATTCACAATTTCGCCGTTGTCCCCACCCCCAGAGAATTGGTATATCTCCGCTTTGAGAACCCACAGTTATGATGCGCAAAAGGCTACCCTTTATGTTGACGATACTCTTTCGCCCCACCCCTCCCCATTAACGGAAGAACGCATTGATGTTTTGACCCAAAAGGAAGCTGCGCATGCCCTTAAAGCAGTTCTCGCTGGTTAAGGATTTGGAGACCGTCCATGACATTCTTGAAGAAGTAATCCCACCAAAGCTCGCGTGACGCACTATTGAGGATTAAACCAAACCCATCTTTCGCTTCGTTTCCGATCGCATGGCCCGCTTGGCTAACCACGGCCAGATACCGCTTCTTCTGATGATGTCGTCTGTTGCAACGTACCCTGTAAACGCACCCGATTGTATGGGACCCTCGGCGGTTATCAGACGTTTCGCTTTGCTGAGCTTTATCATGACAAGTCGGTAAATCCACTGGATCAAGGCAAGCCCCCTTCGCTCCAACCCCCGCACGCTTCCCAACGGCAACGTAGTGTCCTAATTGGGGCCCTAGCGCCGGGTTTCGGCCGGCAATGGAGCCGCTAACGTGACGGCGTTGCGTTCGAGCCAGGACGCTACCAACAACAGCCGTGGGTGAATCTGACAACTGTCTAGCTGATTGTAACCGTCGCAGCTATTCCGAGGTTGTGGCCTTTGCCATCGGTTAGGATAAAAGGAACAAGCCCTTCGGATACTTCACGCTGGGCAATGTCGACAACTTTTCTGCCTTCGCCCTGCACTCGGGGTTGGGCCCCGCCAGCCAACTGGCGGGCTCGTTTGGCCGACACCAGGATGAATCGAAACTTGCTGTCGATGCCCTGTGGAAGTTTCATATTTGATCTCCCCTAAGCAACTCACGCGCGCTCCACGTACCCGGCGGCAGTCGCGGTGCTACTCTTGCAGCATAGCCTTCAAGCGGTCGCGGTGAACGGTCAAGCCACTTCTCGTCTGGTAGTCCACCAAGCCAAGCTTCCTGAACTCATTCAAAAAATGGCTGACTCGCGACCTGGTGGTGCCCACCATTTGGGCCAAGTGTTCCTGATTGATCCTGGGAAGTACAATGTCGGATCGACTTCGCTGGTCCAAATGTGTGAGTCGCAGCAGAATCCGGGCCAAGCGCCTCTCACTGAAGTTGAAGAGTCGATCCGCGAAATCTTCTTGTACTCGCACCATGCGCGAAAGCAGTCGGGAGATCAGGTGCCGCGCAAAGGTTGGATCATGACGGATCATCCGAACCAAAGCGGTCCTATTGACGCGGGCGATGGTGGAAAACTGAATTGCCATTGCGGTGGACAACCGCAGGGATCGCTTGACCAGGCAGCTCTCTCCGAACACATCGCCCGGCCCCAAGATCGCGGTGACGGCATGTTTGCCGTGCGGCGATGTAACCACGAGTTTCACGTTGCCATTCAGGATGTGGAATATCGCATTGGCCGGGTCGCCTTGCGAATAGATGGCCTGCCGGTCTAGGTACTCCTGAGTCACCTTTTGAGCCCCGACCCTTTTTAGGAAGTCCCGGGAACTTAAAGTCAGCATAGGCCTCCTCATGCTAAACGCTCGGGAAGCCTGATTTTTCAGGCCGGCAACGTCACCCTCGTCAGCGCCTCACGCCGCTGACTCCGGTCGCCTCATGCCAACTGCGAGCTTTCATTGAGGAATGAGACAAAAACCTCGCCGGGGGCACAGGCGGCGGTCGGCTTAACCGGATTGTTCTCGGATGCACGTGCCGCAACTTCCATCGAGCGAGTCATTGGTTTCCGTCGACCGGACTGCCCCCGATGACCCGGAACAAATCAGAGCTGTCCGGAATGATTGGTAAAAGGAGGTGGCCCGCCGGGTCCCGGCGACTTGCGTGGAGCGCGCACCCTCTTGTTGCGAGCCCGAATCCACTCGTCGTTGGTCGCCTGTTCGCCGGCCGCATTTTCGTCGACCGCTACGGGTGTCGGGCTCTCAGGGACGCGACCCGTTCGGGACCCGCTGTCATCGTCGCTGGGTAGTTGCGACTGTTCCGATGTTTCTTCAAACATGTTTTGTTCTCCTTTTTGTTGCTTGTGCGCAAATCACTGATTGTCGGTCTGTGTCGCAATTTCGTCGCTTCGCAGTGAGGCCGTTCCTAGGAACGAGCCAATGTGGTTGTATCTGATAACCTTCAGGTTCACAGTCCCATATTGCTCACCCGGTTGGTCAAGAGTGCTCACCTAAATCCTCAGCCAGTTTACGAATCGATTCTCTGAACTACCGCGGCCCGAAATACGAAGGACCCCACCCTCCGGCGAACGCAACTCTTCTATATGGCAAAAGGCAATCGCAAGCCGATTCGTGTGGCCGTCGCCTGGTCGCCGGACCATGCACTGCCGCCGTGGGGCACTTTCGAGGGGTCGGCCAACGCCTTCCTCGGCATGGATGTTTAGGTGAGCGTGAGGGAAGAAAGTCCCGAGCGCGATGACCGATGGCAGTGATGGTCATTTCCAATGGGGATTGTAGACGGGACTTGCCACGGCTGTTCCTTTTTGCACAGACAGTTCACGTCTCAACCGGTTACCCTCCTAGCTGGATGTTCGAGGAATTCACTGCCAGCTACCCAGGACGGGAAAAGGGCTAACCATGTGCCCCCGTAATAGCCGCACAGGAGCTGGCTTGGAATTCCAGCACCGACTTTCCCAACTCTCATGGAGGTCAGGCCATGTTGAGAAACCTGAACGTCTATTTGATCAAACCCACCCAGTATGATGATGAAGGCTACGTTGTGCGACATTGGCGCGGCGTGCTGCCTAGCAATACTCTCGCTTGCCTGGCGGGGCTGACGGAGGAGGTGGCTAAACAAAAGCGGCTTGGAGAATTCCTCCGGGTCAAAATCCATGTTCTGGACGAAACTGTGGACCGCGTTCCGGTGGAGCGGATTTGCCGTTCACAACGCGACCAGAAAACCAAAACCATCGTTTGCCTGGTAGGCGTTCAAACCAACCAGTTC
>DATJVT010000538.1:0-4230 GCA_035501695.1 Terriglobia bacterium
GGAGCGGCGCTACCATTCTTGCCGCACTGTATAGTTGTGTAAACCCGCGCACCACTGCTTTGACGCGGTCCTGCGGCGAAAAGATTCCCATGCCCATGTTAAATAATTGCAAAAACTCGCATTGGGGCAGTGGGGCATGTAGCTGCGAGTTTACCTCGCCAAGTGGCGGCGTAAAGCACCCCCTGCGTCAGCCCTCGTCCTTCATCTTACCCTGGAAAAGTGCTAACATCCGCGAACGGCTATAATTCTCTGTTTGCTGGAGTGGGGCATTCGGTTACGGGTGAGGGGGAGGAACGCATCGTGAGGGGATGGAAAATGGGTAAAACGGCTATGGCGCGCAGCCTGGCGCTGGGTGTCTTCGCGGGGGTTGCGGCAGCGGCGCTCATTCTGGTTTGTGCGGAGGCGGCCACAAACGGGCAGGCGCCAGGGCAGCTTCCGGGACAGCCGCCGGGGTCAATCCAGAATCCTCCATCCGCACCTCTCCACCTCCCACACATCGGTGGGGCGAAGCAGGAGCAGCCCAGGCCCGAGACGGCCACCGAGGGCCAGGTCTGCGTGCTTCTCTGGTTCGATACCGAGGACTACATCCTGCCGCAGAGTGACGACGCCGCCAAGCGCATCGCGGTATTCCTGACGGAGCAGGGAGTGCCCGCCACCTTCAAGGTGGTGGGAGAGAAGGCGCGCACGCTCCAACGGCGCCAGCGCCAGGATGTAATCTCGGCCCTGGCCCAGCATGAAATCGGCTACCACGCCAACACCCACAGCCAGCACCCCACCGTGGCCGAGTACGAGGCCAACCTTGACTGGGACCGGGGCGTGGAAGAATTCAACCGCCGCGAGCGCCCGGGCTTTGACGACGTGGGGCGCATCTTCGGAAAGAAACCCACGGCCTACGGACAGCCGGGGAGTTCGTGGGCCCCGCAGGTTTTTCCCGCTTTGCAGAAGTGGGGAGTGCGGGTTTATCTCGACGACGGCAAGCAGGTGGGTTTGCGCGGCCGGCCTTTCTGGTACGGAGGCCTGCTCAACATCTTCAATCTCCGGGATGGGGAAGACTTCCGCCCTGACGCCACCTGGTCCAATCTCGATGCGGTAAAAGTCCGCTTTCACGATGCCTACGACCGGC
Source organism: Terriglobia bacterium (assembly GCA_035501695.1). GTDB lineage: Bacteria > Acidobacteriota > Terriglobia > UBA7540 > UBA7540 > Bog-366. The sequence continues at coordinate 1,124 of DATJVT010000538.1, forward strand.
TGTCATCCCGCAAAGAGGGCGGGGTTATCAGCATCTACTTCCACCCCTGCGAGTTTATTCACCAGGAGTTCTGGGATGCGGCAAACTTCAGCAACGGGGCCAACCCGCGGCCGGAGAAGTGGAAAGTCCCCAACATGCGCCCCGTCGCCGATACGGAGCGAGCTTTCCAGTTTTTCGAGGACCTTGTCAAATTCCTGAAGTCCTTCCCCCGCGTCCAGTTCATGACGGCTTCCCGGGCGGCCGAACGACTTCATGATCGCGCCCAGATGCACGTGTTTTCCGCGGAAGAGGTCGGCGCTATTGCCGGCCAGGTCTCGCCTGAGGTCACGTTCCAGACCGGCGACAGTTTTGACCTGAGCGCCAGCGAGGTCTTCTACGTCATTAACAAGTACCTGGCGGGAATCGTAGGGAGGCAGGGAACGGGGAGCGTTCTGCTGGAGCGGACGCCGTACGGCCCTGCTCCCGCCCCCGAACCTCTCACCGCCAGGCTGGTGGTGCCCTGGGACCAGGTGGCGCGCACCATCCCCGATGTCCAGGATGAGTTGGACAAGGGGGGGCGCATCCCCAGCGCCGTCTGGCTGGGCAGCCAATCGGTTCCTCCTGAAAGCTACCTGGTGGCGATCGCGCAGGCCGCCCAGAGCATCATGCAGAAAGGCGGGATGCCCGACTCGGTCACCTTCGCCCCGGCGCGTCTCGCCGCATCGGATTATGTCGCTGACGATTCGCCCGACCTTTGGGGATGGATCATATTCCCGCACGGGTTTCACGCCCCCAAGATGATGTCACTGGCCAAACTGCAAGCGTGGACATTGAAGCCGGCGACGAAATAGGCGTGACATCGTTGAGTCCGCTCTTTGCACATTTCTGAAATCGCCGTTTTAAAAAAGGCATTTCCTACCGGTAGGAAATCACAGCGACAAAGTGGCGGATCTTTCTGCAAAACGCCGCTTTTTCGTCACATTTCCCTTGACAATGCCGCTGGCCTCCTGGCTAGACTAGGAAAGGACAGGTAGGACCCGGAAAGGGGGGCACCCCCGAAGCTCCCCTCCTGATTGCAGGAGGGGCCGGAGCGATAGCGACGGGGGTGCCCGCCGGGGAAAAGACATTGGCAGGCGAAGCAGGATTGGGCAACTTGGGCGGTCCCGGCAAAAATCCCGGCTAAAGTTTTTCTGCCACGATGTGTATGATAATAAACATACTTGGCGTGTTTCGCGCGGTTTTTGCATTGCCACAAGTCATTGAAAATAAGCAGTTTTTAGGACAGAGCGGAAAAATGGGGGCCCCCGTAAAATGAAGGTTAGTCCCACGATGTTACTGAAAACAAATGCCAAAATTTTTGGTTCTGCAATTTTGCCACGATATTATTGAAAACAAACAAGATATCGATTTCATCAGACGATGTTTATGGAAATAAATGAGTTAACTGATAATTCGAGATTGGACTTGACCTGTGCCAAGCCCGATTTTAGCGCTGAAGAGGCCATCGCGTCCCCGGGGCCTGGTACATGGCCCTATCGGGAGGGTCCCCCAAGTGGCGGAAACAGTGCCGCACTACACGAGCATGACATTATGTCTGTTTATCTTCATACAAGATTCAGAATTACGATACAATTTTCCATATCTGCCCATCGGTTCAGGAGCTACAGACTGATCAGATTCCTGCTTGGATTCAATCAGTTACAATTGGCGTGAGTTTGGCTCTAGGCTTGCGAGGAAAGGATACTTAGTCTTTTGGGGCGCAGCCATTAGTGTTTAAATGCGCAGCGTCTGTTTTCAAAATCCAACCTGAGATTTCCAGTGCGCGGAAGCAGCACAACATAATGACTAGAACACTCAGAGGGTTTCCTCACCGCCACCTGCAAACCCAACCAAAGTCTTATTCTTTAGGAGGTAGTATGCGCAAGCGAGCAACATTGTGGATTATGGCATTATTGGCCGCTTCAGTCATGTTTCTGGGGCTGGCAACGACCCAGGGGTTGGCCCAAGTGGTCAAAGGCGGCATTCATGGCACCGTAGTCGACAGCACGGGAGCCGTGGTTCCCGGGGCCGACGTTGTGGCGCTCGATCCGTCCACCAGTTCCAAGGGAAATACTATTTCCGACAGCGCGGGATCTTTCCGCATCCCCCTGCTGGCAGTGGGTACCTACAACCTGACGGTCACCAAGCAGGGCTTCCGCAAGTTTGCGATGGTGGGGGTTGTGGTGAACTCCGCGTCCATCACCGATGTGGGTTCGGTGCAACTGGAAGTCGGCCAGGCCACCACGACGGTAGAAGTCACGGCCGAAGCCGCGGCCGTGGAGGCGACGCAGTCGCAGATCAGCAACACGGTCAGCAGTACCACGCTTTCGTCGCTGCCCATCGTGGGCCAGAACGAGGGTCTTGACAATCTTGCTGTCCTCCTGCCCGGCGTAAATGCGTCCCGCGACAACAACTACGCCAATACCAATGGTGTGGGATTTTCCTCGAACGGAATTCGGGGCCGCAACAACGATCAGCAAATCGACGGTCAAAACAACAACGACAACTCCGTAACCGGTCCCAGCATTTTCCTCGGCAACACGGATTGGGTGCAGGAATACCAAGTGACCACCAGCAACTTCGGCGTGGAATACAGCCGCAACTCGGGGTCCGTGATCAACATCCTGACCAAGTCGGGGACCAACGCTTACCACGGGTCGGTGTTCGCCACCGAGGATAATTGGAGAACGGCCACTCTCTCGAACACCCAAAAGGCCTTTGAGGGTCTTACCCAGGTACCCATCTACAACACGGTGTTCACGGGCGCCAGCGTGGGTGGTCCGGCTATCAAAAACAAACTCTTCTTTTTTGCCGGATTCGATGCCCAAAACAGCCCCAGCACGACGGTGGGGTCCACCGGCAGCTTGGAGCCAACGCCCACTGGTTTGCAAGCCCTCACCACCTGTCTCCCCAATAGCGGCACCATCCAGGCTTTGAACAAATACGGCCCGTACGCGATCACCCAGGGGAACCCGCAACCCATGAGCAACCTGACAACGAAGACCTTTACCGGGATTACCTGTGCCGACGGGAGCGCGATGGGCCCCATCGAGATGGCCGGAGTGACGCGCACCTTGCCGAACCCATAT
>DATJVT010000539.1:0-5392 GCA_035501695.1 Terriglobia bacterium
TTGCGTGACGCCCTCGTCAAACCGTTCATGGAATTCGAACTCCAGGGAGCTCTTGGGCGAAAGGGGGGCGGAGATTCCCTGATCGAGCCATAAGCCTATCCCATGATCGTCTTCCGGATCTTCCACCTGCTGTTGCTGCCGTTGGGCGATGGCCGGCACCGCCAGGACGCAACAGGTTATTACGACCCCGCAGCAGCGAACACCAAAACGCCTTGCGGGGTGACCATAGCCGGACCGGGAGATTCCCCCCCACCGGGAAGTGCGGAAACCAGCTGTTTCGGAAATGGTCATGATTCTGCAAATTGCATCATGAGGTAAAGACATACAGGGAAATCCGGACCGGAAACAGGCTCCGGCGCCTGCCGGTTGGTCCCGGGGATCAGCTTTCTTTCGGCAGCATGGTCACGGTGCCATCGGCCACATTGTAGTAGGCGGCGGCAACGGTCATCTTGCCCGCCTTGACCAGACCCGAGATCACCGGAGAACTTTCGCTCAAGAGTTTGGCCTGGATGCGCGCGTTCGCTTTGATTGCCGCCACCAGGTCGGAGCCCGCCGCTTCGACCGCAGGGCGAAGCGGCAGGTAAAGGGCGCTGATCTGGCCGGGCACTTCCTTCCCGGCTATCGCGGCCTTGACAGCCCCGCAGTTGCTGTGTCCCAGGACAACGATCACCTTGGTTCCCAGCACCGCCGCGCCGTATTCGAGGCTGGCGATTATTTCCGTCGTGGCTACATTGCCCGCCAATCGTGTCACGAAGACATGCCCGATGCTCTGGTCGAAGACCAACTCCACCGGAACCCGGGAATCGGCGCAAGAGAGCACCGCGGCGAACGGCTCCTGTTTTTCTTCCGTGTGCTGCCGCAATACGGCAAGGTCCACGGTATGGTGAGTCATACGCCCCTGAGTAAAGCGCCGATTGCCCTCCTGCAACTCCTGAAGGGCTTGAGCGGGGGTCAGTCCGCTTTGCGCGAACACTCCCTGTGGGCTGATGAAATTGAATCCCTGGGTGAACAGAGCTCCCGCCGCCGTCGCCCCCAACGCAGTGCGCAGTACGGCGCGCCTTGAGACGGGATGGATTGACGCGGCTTCTCCGGCTTTCTGGTGCACATTCATAGACTCCTCCTTTATTCGATTCGGAGAACCCTCGCGCCTGGCGAGGAAGCAGCAAGGGTTCGACCTTTGCGGAAGTGGTTTTGTCTGGCGAGGAAGTGACCCCTCACCCGGCCCGCGCCCACAGGAGATAGCGTGCGGCGCGGGCCACCCTCTCCCCTCGGAGAGGGAAAAGAATCAACCCGGGGGCCCCGACTGCCCAGAGAAGACGAAATAGAGAATTTCATTGCTCATGATTCCGGCAGCGACCACCCAAAAGGCCACAATAATGATCCAACTCCGTAAAGGAAGCCCCGTAGTTGGCTCCGAGGATCTTGAAGGGCGTTACCACTTGAAACGAGGGCAGCACAATCACGTTGATACCCGGCGTTGCCTTTTCGGCACTTCGTTCCCCTGCGGGCCGTAAATCGATATGTCGTGCCAGTCCCAAAAGAGTGGAATGGTGAGGTAGTATTCCTGAGGCGCCTGCGTTCCGGCTTGCAGTCCCGTGAAGCCGGGGAGCTGAAGGCCTTAATACTGCGCTTTGAGCGTCAACGCCGAAGCGGCAAGAAGGCAGATCGCGCCAATAACAAGCCTGCAGATTCTCATTTTTGGGCCCCTCTTCCGGGCCGGGTGACGCATCCAATGCCATCCATCTCTGGCCTAGTTTCCAGTCGGCAGCGGAATGTTCACGCCCTCTTTGGACAGCATTTCCCTGATCCACTGGAAGCGTTCGTAACCCGAGAGCGTAATGGGTCCGGTGTAGCCGTAGCTCTGCAGTTTGCGAGGTGGATACTTCACATAGGTCGCCATTACTTTCTTTACCTCCTGCTCCATGACAACGCCCATCCACGTGCGTTCCGTAAAGTTGTTCATCAAGATGTCGTAGCGCTCCTGCGGGTCCTGCCAGTGGTCTCCTTTACCAGGCGCGGCCTGGCCAGATTCACGGTAATGGGGCCGTCTGACGGGCTGCCGTTGCGTCCTGCACGCAGCGAAAGCCCAGGTGATTAGTCCCGGTGCTGACCTCGCCTTTGCCCCGCGTGCCGACGATGTAGCGTGAGCAGTATTGATCGGTGCAGAGATACGATCCTCCGCGATGCACTTTCTTGGGTTGATTGGGCTCACCGGGATCGAACGATGAATCGGGGCCTCGCGGGTTGCGGGCAACACCGCCTGCGGACGCTAGCTGCCGGTAATAGTCGGGGCGGTACCAGTCGCTGGTCCACTGCCACACATTGCCCGCCATGTCGTACAGGCCGTATCCGTTGGGAGGATATTGGGCCACCGGCGCGATCCCGGCAAAGCCGTCATCACCGGTATCCTTATCTGGAAAATGTCCCTGGTGCGTATTGGCCATCCACTTGCCGTTCGGCCGGAAGGAATCACCCCAAACGAAAGGCTGGCCCGAAAGCCCGCCGCGCGCCGCAAACTCCCATTCGGCTTCGGTCGGCAGTCGCTTTCCAGCCCAATGGGCGTACGCCTCGGCGTCGGCGTAGGCTATGTGGACGGCCGGATAAGCCTCTTTGCCCTTCAGGTTGCTGCCCGGTCCCAGTGGATGCCGCCAGTTCGCACCCCCTATATAGCTCCACCATTGGAGGTGGTTGTTCAGGAGCACCGGGTGACCCGGCGGAGAAAAAACCACCGAGCCTGCTACAAGGTTCTGGGCAGGAGCCCCCGGAAAGTCCTCGGCGCGTGGCGGGCGTTCGGCAATGGTCACGTAACCGGTTGCCTTGACGAATTCTGCGAACTCGGCATTGGTAACATCCGTTCTGTCCATGAAGAACCCGTCGACGTACACACGGTGGATCGGCCTTGCGTCGAGTGTCGCTTTCATGCCGACGTTATTCATGTCCGGGGGATCGCTGGCTCCCATGGAAAACTCACCCCCGGAAATCCAGACCATGCCTTTTGGCGCTCTTGTTTGAGGCAGGGAGTGATTGGGGAGAGTCGGAAGGAATTTACCGACCTGATCAAAGCTGGGGGGGATGACTGCGGACGCGGCGTCAACTCGCGCCGTCGAAGGCAGGCGCAAAGCGTAGCGCCAAGTTAAGGCCAGGGCGGCGAGCGCTAAGGCTCCCGCAACGAACCCTAACCCCCGCAAGGGCCAACGCGGGGGCTTTGCAGGCCTCCGGGCCCGACTCGAGGTGCGTGTTTTGGCGGTGGTTCCCAATCGTTCAGCCCCTTGTGGTCATTGCTGTAGAATTGTCACGCAAATGGACTGGAAACGTTCCAGGCTTAAGTGCCGCCGTTCGTGCCGCGGGGGATGCCCTTATTCGTAGATCTGTGCTTGGTACGGTGCTAGCTCAGATCAACTCGCTCTGAACAATCACGATTTTATCGTCAGACGAAATGTCTGAATACTGTCATTTTTGACAGTGAGAGTCTCCAGCATCGGAATGTTGGACCATGCGGACGTCTTGGGGGAGGTAAGCTCGGACTTGGACCAGTTTTCTGCAAAGATTTGCCGAAAGATGGAAGAGATGTGCTACCTTGGCATGCCGCCAACGTCTCGTGCTATCTACGCCGCTTATCTAAGCAATTTAGATTCAATTAAATGCTAACTGTCAGCCGATTCCTTATATTTGGTATTCGAATTGCCTCCTGAGCCCGAGGATTCTCTTGATTCAACATGCTCTTTTTGGCCGAAGCGGCCTAAGTTGATGGTTCAGATCTTTGACTCCAGGGAGGCATTTTGTCCATGAAGCTGTTTTCACTACGGGGAACTCTGGCAGTTCTGGTATTAGGTCTATTGGCAGGCGCCAACGGCTTTGCGAATAGTCTTTCTGTCACTTATTTCGAGATTTCAAATTCCGACCCGAGCTACAACAAACTTTGCTGTGGCACATACGACAACGAAGTATTGCCCACACTGGGGCCGGATGGGTACCCGATGCTAAATCCGGCGTATACCGGCGCTTGGCCCAATTCTGCAGATCTCCATTCCACGCCGCAAGGAAGTGAGATTACGTGGTGGAGTCACGCTCTCAATTCGAACGTGATGCCGACCGGCACCGGGTCCGTCACGCTGCCTTTCAGCTTCGAATACAACTTTTACCCGCCGAACGGAAATGCCAACGGCGGCGATGCAAGCGGAGGTCTTACCGCAATTTTCTCGGGGACTCTGTACGCGCCTACGACGGAGTTGGTCAGTTTCAGCATCGGCGCGGACGACTCAGCATTCGCATATCTTGACGGGCAAGTCGTTTGTGATCTGGGTGGAGTCCACGCGTTCTCATATGGGACTTGCGTGACGCCCTTTGACATCACCGCCGGCAACCATAATCTTGAGTTGTTCTTTGTCGATATGAACCAGGTACAGTCGGGGCTCTATTTCGACGTCGCGACTCAGGGGGTGACGACGACTTCGGCTCCAGAACCCGGCACGATAGTGATGCTGGGCGTGGGACTGCTCGGGCTCGGTGGGACCCTGAAGCGCAAATTCCTTGCGTAAAGCTAAGGATCTTATTGCTTTCGCAATTGTCCGAAGCACGCCGGGTGAGGAGATCTCCTGCGCTCCTTTGGAAAGTCAAAGAACCGATCGTGTCCGGAGGGAAGGTCAAGATCCCATTAGCGCTTGGCCTTTCCTCCCCTCTTGCTTACGCATTCCCCAATCGCAAGGCCCGGCGGGCTGAAGAGGTCATAGCCCACTCTAAGGTGTCTCTCTCCCCCCTACGCTCCCTCACGCTTTCGACTGCCGGGGTCGAGATATATATGGGCTACACTTTTCATAGAATCGGAGCAAAAGCTCGGTCTCTCGTGAAATTCCGATCCTTACGCTCCTGCCTATTTCCCCCGGTGGCCTGACTGCGTCGCCAAGCCACAACGGACCGGCAGCGCACAGGTCCAGGCCGTCGTGCCGGAGGCTGATGCCCATGGCCTGAGCGAGTCTGCCCGGTCCTCTGGCGAGGTCGGTCAAGGGCGCTTGGGCGCGGCGAAGCCGCATGAGTGGGATTCCCTCCAGCGGCTCAATGGCGCGCAGCAGGACGCCGGCGCCCACACCGGAAATTTCACTGGAAACATTGAGCATGAAGTGCAGCCCGTATGAGAGATAAACATAGGCGTGCCCCCGATCGAGAAACAGGGATTGATTTCGCCGCGTTCGCCCTCGAAAGGCATGCCCCGCGGCGTCGCCCACCACATAGGCTTCTGTTTCCACGATCCGGCCACTTGACCTGCCCTCCGGCAGGTCGTGTACCAGGGTTTTCCCGATCAGAAAGCGCGCCAGGTCAGTGGTGTCGATGGGCAGATCGGCCCGATGAAAACGGCGGATAGAGAGGTCCATTTAGAGAGGCTGCAATTCGCCAA
>DATJVT010000540.1:0-18184 GCA_035501695.1 Terriglobia bacterium
TGTTCCGCCCAGCACCCTGTCGAGGCGCGCGCGAATCGGCGCGCAGCGCCTTGGAGTGCGGTAGCAGCAGCTACCGCTTTCTCCCCACAGTTTAGACGGCAGAGCATGAAACGAGGAAGGAAAGCGGTAGCTGCTGCTACCGCACTCCAAAGCGGGCTTCCCGCGCGAGGATGTTATTCTATCGGCTCGAAAATGCAGGGATATCCGGATAAGTTGTTTAAAATCAGTAAAAGCTGGTAGCACGCTCCGGCGGTTTAGAGATCCTGATACCCTGGTGGCCGGCGCGGATTGTAGTTCGGCGATCAGGGTTAACGGGATGTAAAACTTGGCATGCACCCAAACGCGGCGCTCTGCCCTGCGTGAGACACGGATGGGTATGTTACGATTTATTCCAGCGGTCGTTTGCGTGCCCTCATGCCTTGCTCTACGGGAGTCAGGAGATGGGCAGAAAGGGATCCCCAATGCCGATTCTGAAAACCTTCAGGGCCACCATCCCTCGAGATACCTCCATGTGTGCCCTCTCTCTGACCTTTGACCCCAAGCTGGTATTCGGCAGGATTCGCGCGCCCGTCAAAGTTACTCTGAACGGCTACACGTATCGGAGCACGATCGCGGCAATGGGAGGCCCTCCGTTCATTCCGCTGCGCAAAAGCAATCGCGAGGCGGCGGGATTGAAAGGCGGGGAAACAGTGGAGGTCCGCCTCGAACTCGACACCGAAAAGCGGGAAGTGAATCCGCCGGCCGACTTCGTGAAGGCTCTCAAGGCAGCGCCGCCGGCTTGGGAGCGCTGGCGGGAACTTAGCTACACCTTGCAGCGCGAATACGTCGAAGCGTTGGCAGGAGCGAAGAAACCGGAAACCCGCGCTCGCCGCCTGGAGAACGCCGTCCAAACCATCCGGCAAATGCCGGAGCGGAAACGGTAACGGTGGGCAGGAGACGTGAAGTCATTCTGCTGTGTTGCGCCCGTTACGCCGAGGGAATGAGGTGGTGGATTACTGCAAAACAAAGCGCTGCGACGGCGCCGCTGATAGGAATCGTCAGGACCCAGGCCCATACGATGGATTTGGCGACCCCCCAGTGGACGGCGGAGAGCCGTTGTACGCTTCCCACGCCCATGATGCCGCCGGCAATGGTATGCGTGGTGGAGACCGGGATGCCGGCCAAGGCGTTGCCGAGGATGCTGACGGCCGCCGCGGTTTCAGCGCAGAAGCCCCCTACCGGGCGCAGCTTGGTGATTCCCATTCCCATGGTTTTCACAATCCGCCACCCGCCGGCCAGCGTTCCCAAGCCGATTGCCGCGTGCGCCATCAACACCACCCAGAAGGGGATATAGAAGTGGTTCAGAATGCCGGCCGTGAACAACACGGTAGCGATAATGCCCATGGTCTTTTGCGCGTCGTTGGTGCCGTGTCCGAGGCTGAAGGCGGCGGCGGAGAGCAATTGCAGCCGGCGGAAATGCTGATCCACGCGCATGGGAGTCCAATTCCGAAAAACCCAGTAGACGATAATCATCATTCCCCCGCCCAGGACGAAGCCGATGGCCGGCGAGAGGATGATGAAGACGAGCGTCTTGGTCCAGCCGGCTGGTAGAATAACCCTCCAGCCCGCTTTAGCAATTGCGGCTCCCCCGTAGCCGCCAATGAGAGCATGCGAAGAACTGACCGGAAGCCCGAAGTACCACGTAAGAATGTTCCAGAAGATCGCGCCCAACAATCCCGCCAGGACCACGTAGAGGTTCACGTAAGCCAGGTCAATCATTCCTTTACCGATGGTCCGGGCCACGGCAGTTCCGAACGTAAATGCGGCAACAAAGTTGAAGAAGGCGGCCCAGCAGACGGCGATGCGGGGCGAGAGCACACGGGTTGAAACGACCGTGGCGATCGAGTTGGCGGCGTCGTGAAAGCCGTTCAGAAAGTCAAAGCTGAGACCAACAGCAACAATGGAAACGGCAAACCAGAAACTGGTCATGTGTCCTGCTTTGGCCGAAGGGGTGTGGGTTCATCAAGACGATGAGGCCGGTCCTGGTCGGAGAGGTTCCTCTCAAGGAAGCTAAGAAAAAAGTTCATGCGGGCATCAGGCCTGCGGCTGAATATGGCCCCGGCAAGGGCGCCAATAGTGAGCGTCAGGAATACCGAACCGAGACATATCTCAGGAGACATGGAAATCCGTCCCATACTCCGCCTCCCGTGGGACGATAGTGGGGTTATGTTACAGGACGGAGAAGGTAGTGTTAAGCTTATGTTTCGATTCGGTAATCATGTCGCTTATTTGAGGTATTGTGACTGCGGAAGGCGAGAAATTCTTCAGGCCGCCCGCACCTTGCTCTGCCGGCGATCGCTTGGCGCGGCAGCGTCTGCATAACCGGCACTAACCGCCGGTTTCTCGGTACGAGTTAAGGCCAACGGCTTGGATGTTTGCAACCGGTCGGTACGGAAGGAACTCGGTTATAATGCAGGAACAAAAAATGGTCGTGCATCGCTCAACGACGGGACCCGGATCGGCACTTGTCCGGCACGTTGGTACGTGGGCAATCGTTCTCGCCGCCTCATTGCTGTCCGTTTCCGCTGCGACAGACATCTATGTCGAAACGGTGATTGACCCCAGCGGGCAACTTCGGATAACGACCAAACGTCGAAAAGAAATCGTGCCCAAAAAGGAAGCGGATCAGGTGAGCTTTGAAAGGGCCGCTATCTCACCCGACGGCCGAGCCGTGGGTTGGCTGGCTCTGTTTCCCAACAGCATTGCACCCGAGCCTGTCCCGCTGAAGTTGGTCATACTGGCCAACGGCGCCCAGCGTTCCTTCACCGGCAGTGGCCTGCCCATCTCCGGGTGGTGCTTCTGGGCGGGAGGGAAGCAGGTGGCCTTCAAGCAGGGAACCATCCGCGGAGGCATGGGAGCCCACTACGAATTGCACGACATCGTCACCGGAGAACTGTCCGACAAGTACGATCCCGACGCCAACCCCGACTCCGTCACCAAGCCCCCGCGCTGGGTGGTAGTGATGGATTCAAGATACTGAGTCCGTTCATCCGGAGGATTCCTTGAGTGAAGGCGGCGTGGGCAGGTCCTGTTCACGAATAAATGGACATTTTGTCTGAATGGGGGTATCCTGCTCTTGGCATGATAGCGAGCGGCGGGGTCTCTCTCCTCACACCGCATAGCTGGCCCAGGATCCGCGGTCAATTTGCGCTTGGATCTACAACTGCTTTGCGGTCCTGACGCAGCACTACGGGGAAGGTGCCCGGCCCTAAACCTGAAGTAGTCAAAAACCCTTGGTAACCTGAAAAAACGGAAGACGGCGACCCGGAACTGGAAGCGGCCTGGCCAGAACTCAGACCGCATTCGCACCCGCGCACAAGGTGACCGTGCCGGTGGCCTTTTTCAAGCGTCGGCTGGGAATGCATAGTCTCTCAGGAGGTGCGTGTATGCTCAAGCCGCCAGGTGCCATAGTGCTCGGTATTGGACTCTTGCTCATCCCCTCTTGGGTATGTGCCCAAGTCCAGATGGGCGCACTGACGGGATCGATTCTCGATACGACCAATGCGGTCATCCCGCAAGCCGCGATTACGATCACCAACGTCGATACAGGGGTGAAAACGGAGGCAAAGTCCTCCAGCGCGGGTTACTATCGCGTGCCCGTCCCCCCGGGAAAATACACGGTGGAAGCGGGCAAGGCAGGGTTCAAGGCTTCCGTTGCCGCAGGCATTGTGGTGGCGGTAGCGCAGGTGGTTACCATTGACTTGACCCTGCAGCTCGGCAGTTCAACTCAAATTGTCACCGTGACCACGGAGGCGCCTCTTCTCACTCCCTCCACAGCCGAGGTAGGCGCCAGCCTCACGCCCCAGGAGTTCCAAACGCTACCGATCGAGGTCGACGACGGTGGCCGCCAGGCCCAGAGTTTCATCTTCAACAGCCTTCCCGGCGCCGTGGGGGACTCGTACCAGGGGTCCATCAACGGCGGCCAACAGTTCAGCCACCAGATCCTGATCGACGGCGTCACCATTGGCCGTTACGACATGTCGGGGGGGAGCATGGATGAGTACCACCCGGGGACGGATGCCATCGGCGAGTTCAAGGTGGAGATGACCAACTACTCGGCCGAATACGGAGACACGGGTGGGTCGATCGTCAACTTCTCCATGAAATCGGGCACCAACCAGCTTCATGGCACCGCCTTCGAGTACAACAAGAACCCCGTTTTCAACGCCGCCGGTCTGCTGGTGAATGCCTTTCCGGGGACCGTCAAGGACAATGAAAAGGACAATAATTTCGGCGGGACGTTGGGTGGCCCCATCCGCAAGGACAAAACCTTCTTCTTTGTGAGTTACGAGGGAGACCGCTTCACGAATTTTGCATACAGCGGCCTCACCACCATCCCAACCCCGGCGATGCGGGCGGGAGACTTCAGCTCCTTTCTGGGAGCCCAGGAGGGCACGGACGCGCTGGGCCGCCCCGTATACAAGAATGCGATCTACGACCCCACCACCACCCGGACCGTAGCCGCGGGGGCGACAGACCCCGTAACTGGATTAGTCAACAACACGGCCGCCAGCGCCGTGATGCGCGACCCCTTCCCGGGGAACGTGATTCCCGGCTCGCAGTTCAGCAACGCGACATCCGTTCTGCTGCCCATGTTCTCCAACCCATTGTTCCCCGGCGACCTCAGGAACACGCCTGAGTTCTGCTGCTCGACGCCGGTGTTGAGACGGGATGCCGTGAATGTGAAAATCGACGAAGTCCTCAACTCCAGGATGAAGCTGAGCGGGATGTTTGGCTACTATCGCCGCTTCCTCTGGAAGCGGAACACCGCTAATTCCGCCTATCCCCCCTTTCCCGGCCAGCCGATCAGCACGTATAAGAACCAGGAAGTGGTGGGCCCGCAGGCGCGTCTTTCCTACACCTGGACGATCAACGACCACTCCATCAACACATTCACGGTGGCTTACAATCGCACCAACAACGCCAACAACCTGACGGACAATGCCAAGTACACCTCGCAACTGGGCATCCCCGGCATTCCCAACACGTGCTTCCCGCACTTCAGCTTCAGTACGGGGAGCAACAAAGGCATTCAGTTCATGTCGGCGCTGGGAGTGGCGTGCGCGAACATCGATCCCTCGGAAAGCTATGTTTACCAAGACACCTACAATACAGTGCGGGGCAAGCACAGCTTGAAATTCGGCGCGGACTTCATCCGCTACCGTTACAACACGAATGAGCCGGGGGCGGAGTCGGGCTCCTTCTCATTCAACAGCAAGGAAACCTCGCTACCCGGCTTCACCTCCTCAACGGGGCACCCCTTCGCGAGCTTCATCCTGGGAAGCGCCGACGCAGCCAACCGGTCGGTCTATTACACCGCGCCCGGATATCGGGCGGGGGAAATCTCCTTCTTTGCGCAGGATGACTGGCGGGTTTCCACCAAGTTGACTCTTAATTTGGGAATTCGCTGGCAAATCCCATTGCCCAAGACGGAGGCGTACAACCGTCAATCGGGGTTCGATGCCACCCTGCCCAATCCCGGTGCCGATAATATACCCGGTGCCCTGGGGTTTCTGGGCAGTTGCCCCGGTTGCGTCAACCGCACGTCATTCCAGGATTGGTACTTCAAGGAAGTCGCGCCTCGTTTCGGCGTGGCGTATCAACTCACCCGGAATGTCGTCTTTCGAGGCGGATATGGGATTTCCTACGGCCCGCCCATTTTGAACAATTTCGGCAGCCAGAACCTCTCCGGATTCAACGGTACGGTGGTTCGGCATCATGCCTCGGGCACGGCAGGGAGCTTCGACCCGGTCACCTACCTTTCCACGTTGAAGAGCGCTCCCTTGCCTCCCACCGCCAATGTTGGGCTGCCGGAATTCACGGGGACCCTCCCCGATTATGATCCTGCTTCCTTCAACGGCAATGGGCTCGACTTTCTCCCGCAAAACTCACTGGCCCAGCCCTACGTCCAGAGTTGGAGCGCGGGATTTCAATACCAACTTCCCCATGACGTGCTCCTGGAGGCCAACTACATCGGGTCGAAGGGAACTCGCCTGCTCGACAGTAACTTTGCCACCGCCTTCGACCAGCCGAACTCGAAATACATGGGGCTGGGCGACGCCATGGACGACGATCTGGCAACCGACCTGGCCGATCCCGTGTTGGGACCCATTCTGGCCGGCTATGGCATCACCAAGCTTCCCTATCCCGACTTTGAGAACAACAACTACTCTTCCGATGTTTCGGCCGGCATTGCGCCCTACCCGCAATACCCGGGGTTGACCAACAACTACCCCACCATGGGCAACTCCACCTATCACTCCTTGCAAGTCATGGCTCGCAAGAATTCCGCCCACGGGTTGACGTTCATCGCCGCGTATACCCTTTCCAAGCTTCTCACGGACACCGATACGGCGCTGTACTACCCGAGCTACGGGGTGCAGGACTTCTACAATCGCAGATTGGAGAAGTCGATAGCGTCCTTCGACCATCCCCAGTCCGTTAAGCTGACCTGGATCTACTCGCTGCCGATCGGACACGGGCAAAAGTTCCTGAGTTCGACCGGTGGCTGGGATCGCCTGGTCTCCGGGTGGCAGATCACCGCCATCCAGCAGTACCTTGCAGGGGATCCACTCGCCATTTCCTCGTCGCTCTCCGTCTGTTGCGCTGCCAACACCCTCAATCAGGGTATCCGTGCCGATACGGTGGGGGGGATCCCCCAACTGGGTGTAGGGAAGGGGCTTGATGTCGTCAACGGCACACCCTACCTGCAGGAGGCTGGGTTCGTCGATCCACCCTCGTCACCCAACAATGGATACCCTCTGCGCATAGGAACTTCGTCACGTTTCCTTCCCAGCGCACGGGGACCCTGGCACCTCAACGAGGACTTTGGCATCATCAAGAACACGCGCATCAACGAACGATTCACCTTCCAGTTGCGCTGCGACATGTTCAACGTCTTCAACCGGACCGGACTGGGTAACCCGGACACCGCGCTTGGGGATGGGTATCCCGCCGACGGGGGGACGTTCGGCCTGGTTCTGGCGCCGATGAATGGACCGAGGATTGTCCAATTCGCCGGGCGAATCAACTTTTGAACTCGCGGTCGGATTGTTGACTCTACGGCCCGCCTTGCGGTGGGCCGTTCGGCTTGCTCGGAACAGTCGACCCCGATTCTTCCCTCTCAGATGGAAGACCAGATTCGCAGCGCGCTGCACACACTCAGGGTTACTCTGTGAAATGGGAACGATGAAGCATTGCCAGGCTAATTATTGGCGGCCCCTGTTCTGGTCCCATCGCTCACGGCTCCGTGATGGGCATCAATCGCGCGCAGGCGGGGCAGAATTCGGCCTGTTTCAGGTCGATGCGTTCCACGCCGTTGGAGGCGCTCATCACGCAGGTGTAATCGTGGCAGTGGCGCAAACCGTAGGTGTGGCCCAGTTCGTGGAGGGCTTCCTTCAAAAGCCGTTCGCGCAGCAGTTCGGGGTCGGGGGGCATACCGTAGAACTCCTGTCGCAGACGGTGAGCGCTCACTACCGCCCCGCCGTCGGCCAATTGCGCCTCGCCGAATACGAAGGTAAGGACGGGAATGTAGAGGTCCACTTCCGTAACCCCCAGCACTTTCCACGAGTCGCCGGGGGGCTTTTGGAGAATCTTCTTGAGGATTTCGGAGGAGTGGTACTGCCGCCGCAGCGCGTTGAAGGCGAACTCCGCCTCCATCCCCCCGGGCTGAATGGAGCAGGCCGCCCGCAGTCGACGCGTCAGCGCTTCGGCCAGCGGCTCAAGCAGGGTGCGGTCGACCTTCCCCACCGGTTGTATCGAGATGATCTTCATACCGCGTTGGCGTTCGCGCTCGCTTTCCGGAATCCGTATTTCTTGATCTTGTTGTAAAGGGTGACGCGGTCGATGCCGAGCGCCTTGGCGGCGCGCGTCTGGTTCCAATCACATGCTTCCAGGACGTGCAGGATGTGCCCGCGCTCGACGTCCTCCAGCGCCATGCCGCCCTCCACTGCGGGAGGCGTGGCGACCTGGAGGGGGAAGTCCGAGGCCTGGATTTCCGGCTCGCGCCCCATCACCATGGCGCGTTCGATGGCGTTTTCCAACTCCCGAACGTTGCCGGGCCACTGATAATTCATCAGAATATCAAGCGCGGGGCGGCTGATGGAAGTGAAGCGTTTGTTCATGGCGCGCGAATACTTGTGCAGGAAATGATCGACGAGGAGCGGGATGTCCTCCTTACGCTCGCGCAGCGGCGGCAGCGTGATGCCGAAAACATTCAGGCGATAATAAAGGTCGGGCCGGAAGGTGCCTTCTTTGACCAGCAGGGTCAAGTCTTTATTAGTGGCGGCGACGGCGCGGAAATCCACCTTGATCGTCTGGTTTCCGCCCACCCGCGTGATTTCCTTTTCCTGGAGGACGCGCAGCAGGTCGGTTTGCGTCTTCAGGCTGATGTCGGCAATCTCATCGAGAAAGACCGTTCCGCCCTCGGCGACCTCGAATTTGCCCTTCTTGCGATATTGCGCGCCGGTGAAGGCGCCTTTCTCGTGCCCGAAGAGTTCGCTTTCCAGCAGAGTTTCCGTCAGTGCCCCGCAGTGGATGGTGACCATCGGCATGAACCGCCGCGGGCTCAGGTTGTGAATGGCGCGCGCCACCAGTTCCTTGCCGGTGCCGCTCTCGCCGTGGATGAGCACCGTGGTGTCATTGGGCGCCACGGTCCGGATGCTCTCCAGCACCTGTTGCATGGGCTGGCTCTGGCCCACCAGATCAATCGCCTGCGCCTCTTCCAGCGTCTCGCGCAGCCGCAGGTTCTCTTCCTGCGTGCGGCGATGCTCGAGGGCTTTGCTCACGGCGTGCGCCAGGTCGTCGGGGTCGAAGGGCTTCATGATGTAGTCGTAGGCGCCGTCTTTCAGCGCTTGCACCGCGGTATCCACGGAGGCGTAGCCGGTCATGATGATCACGATAATATTGGGCTCGACCTCGCGGATCTTGCGGTGCAACTCCAGGCCGTCCATGCCGGGCATTTTGATGTCCACCAGGGCCAGGTCCCAGCGCTGGCGCGGCAGCTTCAGCAGCGCCTCGCGCGCGCTGTTGGCCGTCTCCACGCTGTAGCCCTCTTCTTCAAACCATTTGCCCAGCGAGTCCCGCACGACGTTTTCGTCGTCAACGATGAGTAGACTGGCTTTGGGATTCATAACCGACTCCTTGATGGCCGATTGACGATTGTCGATTCCCGATTGACACCCAGGTCATTCTCCGTTGATATCAAGTGACAAGCATCAAACACCAATTCTTAATTCTTCATGGCGACCTGTTTCGCCGTTTTCCGCGCAGCGACAGAAATCGCCAAAAGCTCATTCGCCTCTTTCAGTAATGGGATTAATCGCTCCCTCTTGATCAGGTTGGACTCCTCCAACATTTCGAGCCAATAAACGCTCTCGTCGGTTTCTTCAACGACTGTCCTTGGTTCGCGCTCGCAGTTCTTCAGGGGTCATAAGGCCTCTGGGGACTGATTGGTAACTACAAGCCGCAAGTCCATCCTCCGCTTTCAATCGACAATCGACAATTCCTTATGCCGCATGCCCGATGCTCACTGGCGGTTCCTCCGGCAGCAGAACGGTGAACGTCGTTCCCTTCTGCGCGTTGGACTCCACCTCGATATTCCCCCCGTGTTGCTGCACGATACCGAGCGCGATGGCCAGACCCAGGCCGGTTCCCTTACCCTCTTCCTTGGTGGTGAAAAAGGGCTCGAAGATATGGGAGAGAACCTCGGGGGAGATGCCCGGACCTTCATCCCTCACCGCCACGCGGCCCAGGCGATGCGCCACGTCGTAGGCGGTTTCCACGCCCAGGCGGCCTCCGTGGGGCATCGCTTCCACCGCGTTCATCATGATCACCAGCAAGGCTTGCTGAACCTGTCCCGCGTCGCAGTAGAGCGCCGGGAGGGCCGAGTCGAGTCTCTTCACCAGCTCGATGCCCTGCAAATCCATCTGGTGGTTGACCAGCAGCAGGCACCGTTCGATGATGGTGTTCAGGTCATTCTTCTGGGGATTGATGGGCGTCTGGCGGGCGAAGGTGAGCAGGTTCTGCACAATGCCTCCGCAGCGCCGGCTTTCGCGCTCGATAATCTGCAAATAGCTCTTGGCATCTTCCAGGCGCCGGTTCTCGCTGAGGCCCTTGTCCGCCATGCGTGAAATCAGTTTGCTGTATGTCAGGATGCCGGCCAGGGGATTGTTGATCTCATGCGCCACCACCGCCGCCAGCTTGCCCAGGGAGGCCATTTTCTCCGAGTTCGTCAGGCTGCGATAGGCGCGCTCCAACTCCTCCGTTTTCTGGTGTACGCGGTCTTCCAGAGTCTGCGTCCACTGGCGATTCTCCGCCTGCGCCTTCCTAAGCTCCTGGGTCATTAAATTGAAGGAAGTCGCCAGGCTGCCGATCTCGTCCCGGCTGGTTTCGGGAAGCAGGTAATCCAGATTGCCCTGGGCCACGGCGCGTGTTCCCTCCGTGAGTTTGCGCACCGGTTTGTGAACGGTCAACCAGATCAGCCAGGCGGTGAGCAGGCTCACCACCAGAAGGGCGACGGCGGTATAGACCATCCCCCGTCGCTCGTGTTGCGCCAGTGCCGCGTCCATGGCGGCCAGTGAGAGGTTGGTATCCAGCACGCCCAGCACCTGGCTCTGGCTGTTGTGGGCATGGCAGGCGGCGTTGGAGCAATCCGCCTCGTTTTCGATGGGCCGAATCAGTCCCAGCACTCGGCCGCCATCGCGCCCCCGGTAAATGCGCATACGGTCCGGGCGGTCGAGCTTGGCCAGCGGTTGCGCCTGCGCATGGCAGGCGTAGCATGCCTCCGCATTCTTATCGACGAACTGGCCCACCTCCTGGTCGTCGGTGGAAAAGCTGATTTGTCCTTCCTTATTGAAGATGCGAATGCGGCTGATGCCGCCTTCGTGCCCGATGGTATTGATGATGTGGAACACCTCTTCACGCTGATTTCGCAGCATGGAGTAACGAATGCTGCGGCGAATTGTGTCGCTGATTCGGTCGGCGCTTTGGAAGATGATCTCCTGCTGCGATTGCCGCCAGTTGTGCAGATTCCAAACCCCGTAAAGCGAAAAGAGGAGCGCCACCCCGCCCACCACGCAGGCGGTCAGCTTGAAGGCCAGGCTTTGTGTAAGTCGCGTCATTTAACGTCCCCGGGATACGGGACACGGGTTACGGGATAGGGCGATAGGGGAAACTGGATACGGGGCGCATAGTTCGGAACTGGCGATTTCAGCGGAGATGATTGCATGGGCGGCAGAATTAGCATCTTCGCCAGCGCCTTGGTTGAAGTTTCCCGTGCCCCGTATCCCGCATCCCTTTTCCCGTGTTCCAACTATCCCCGAACGGCAACTCCGTTCTCGCGTACCGCATTTCCCGTATCCCGTACCCCGTGTCCCGTATCCCGCTTTCTGTGTTCCGCCTCCGGCTCAAACACATTGAGGTACCGCACCGCCAAACTGAACAGCAGAAAGCCCACGCCGACGATGGACAGGGTCACGGCCAGCTCCGTCCAGCGGGGGAAGTAGTGCACGCCGGAAGAAGCCTCCAGGCCGGTGATTGAGACGTTCAGGCGGTTCAGGATGAAGCCGGTGATCACCAAAACGGCGGCTCCGAAGAGGCCGTCACGGTTCTCCCGCACCCTTCGGAACAGGAGCATCCCCAGCGGAATGACCAATCCCAATCCAATCTCCAGAACGAACAGCAGGGTCTCCGTGGAAGGCTCGCGCAAGTGAACGAGCGCGCCGCGAGCCCAGAGGTCCTGAAACTTCAGCAGGCCGTAGAATGCCAGCACCACCGCCATGGCGCGGCCCAGCACCTCCAGCAGGGGCATCTCAATCTCGCGGCCAAAGGCGCGCGCGCTCAGGTTCGATTCGAAGATCACCATCGCCATCCCCACGCCTACGGCCGAGATGAAGAAGAACAGCGGCAGCAGTGGGGAATACCAGTAGGGGTGCAGCTTGGTGGGCACGATCAGGAACAGGCTGCCCAGCGACGACTGGTGCAGCGTGGAGAGCATCACGCCCGCGATCACCAGCGGGATGGTCACGGCTTTTATCACGCGCAGGGGTTTGTGAAGGCCGAAGCGCTCCAGGACGGCGGGAGAGAATTCAAGCGCGAGCACCGTAAGATATAGCATCACGCACCAGGCCACCTCGAACATCACGGAGTGCGGGTTCCACATGATGAGCGGGTGCCAGATGTTGTAGGGCTTGCCCAGGTCGAAGAGCAACGCCACCGCCACCAGCGCATATCCCAGGAAGGCGGTGAGAATCGAGGGCCGCAACACGGGATGAAAACGCTCAATGTGGAAGACATAGACAATCGCCGCGAGCGTGAAGCCCCCGGCGGCCAGCCCGACCCCGCAGAGCACGTCGAACCCAATCCAGATTCCCCAGGGGAACTGGTCCGAAAGGTTCGTGGCCGCGCCCAGACCTTTAACGAAGCGCAGCGCCGTGGAATAGAACCCCGCGGCCAGGATCAGCACAAGCACCGCGCGCCAGAAAGTTAATTTGGGGCTCATCGCAATTCTCCATCGATGAATCAATAATCCAATGACCCGATGATTCAATGCCCCGCTTCTCCCTTTTCGGCATTGGCCACCTCTTCCCGCCGGTTGGTGATCCACCAGATGCCGCCCAGCAGCAGTCCTCCCAGGGTAACCAGGTTGGGGATCTTGGAGAGCACCCGGTAGGTCAACATCGGCATGGGGTCGAGGGGCAGGTTGGCGGGCAGGCCCAATTGCTCAAACGGCACGGCCGAGAGGTAGAGCACCGACGTGCCGCCCACCTCTTCCTTGCCGTAAACGTGCTGGAAGTACTTGGACGGCTCTTCGCGCAGGCGCTTTTCGGCCTCGCGCAGCAGGTCGTCGCGCTCGCCGAAGATGCCGGCCTGCACCGGGCAGACCGTGGTGCACGCGGGTTGCAGGCCTTTGGCTTGTCGCGGCGCGCACATGGTGCACTTCCTCACTTTGGGCAGGGCCACTTTCCATTCATAGCGGGGAATGCCGAAGGGGCAGGCCATCATGCAATACCGGCAGCCCATGCATCGGTCAGCGTAGTAGACCACCGGCCCCCCCGGCGTCTTGCGCAGAGCACCCACAGGGCAGACCGAGGCGCAGGTGGGTTCCTGGCAGTGCATGCAGAAGCGCCGGACGAAGATGCTGCCGTGGGTCTGGACCACATTCAGGGTTTCGGCGGACAATTTGCCGTCCACCGTGCCGTGGCTTTGGGCGAAGGCGACAAGTGCATCTTCGGTTACGGGGCCGGAGGGCCGATCCTTGGCGGCGGCAGGATCATCGAGCGGGAGGTCGTTCACGATCTTGCAGCCTGTGGCACAAGCGCCACACCCGATGCATTTGGTCGTGTCCACGAGGATGGATTTGCTCATTTGTGTGCAACTCCGAAAGGCAGCCGGTTGGATCTCTTGCCTGTTGAAAAATCCAACCTGTTGAATTCATCAGCACGCCATTTGCCGTGAAATTCATCAATTTTGGCTATTATTCAGACTTGTTGTCTGAAGCAGGCGAGGTAAGTTTACTGCCGACGAGGGCGTCGGTGAAATCGCGCATCCAGAATGGTCCTTCCAGGTTTGAGTTCACACCTTTTCGGGGAGAAGGATTGCTGAGTTGGGGAGTAAAGGAGGGGTTTCTTCCGCAACCCAACGGAGGGAGTTCGAATCGAAGTAAAGTCCGGCCTTGCCAGGATCTTGCCCTGGTTGGCCACGGGCATCTAAGGGGGTGAATTCACATGCCGTTCCCAATGCCTCCATCTTCTTCCATCGTCGGTTAACCCTGGAAACATGAGGGGGAATCGGCGGGCCGAAGACCCCCCCTCGGACTTTAGGTTTGTCCTTTGTCATACTTGATGGTCCGTGGGCTGCCTCGGCATGGGACGCCCTTCTCGGGGACGATCTCCGCCCTTTGACCCGGTACCTGCGAGCGTTCTCAAGCGGCGGCAGGTAAACTACTTGCTCGCTCGTTGAAGAGATGAGATTATCCGCGTCACGGCGGCATTTGCCACGTCCTTCTTATCCAACCCACCAAACGTTGTAAATGTATAAGTCCGCGAGGTCTTGGGGTCGACCACCACAGCGGTCCTCCCCCACCCGATGGTGGAGAGAAAGCTATAAGTCACATCCCACGTGAATACGTGCAGGTCCCCCATTGCCTTTTCTTCGGTAGTTCCTAATTCGACCTTCTTGAAGCCCTGCTTTTTGAAATTATTGATGAAAGCTGTGGTCATCACTTTCAGTGAAGCCGGAGGGTCATTTAACATTGCAGCAGCATTGTCCTGATACGCAGAGATAAGCTCAATGGACGCGCCGGATTGAGGGTCCTTATACTCCATCTTTTGGCCTGGCTGATTTTGGCTCAACAGCCAACCCTGCGGTTGAGCAAAGGCAATATCAATGAAAGCGATCGTGCCGGGAGGGATGGACGGCGGCGTACCCGGCCCCAGGGTGCTGGTGGGTTGCGGGGCGGCAGGGGGCGCTGGAGCGGAAGGTGGGGCAGGGACATTTCCCATCATGTCGATGCGTGCGAAGATGAACTGGCCGTTATCATCAAAGGTGCCGGGGATCTTACCCTCCTCCGGGGTTTGCCGCGAACCGGAAGCATTGGACACGATCGGCGCAACGTCCGTGTAAAGCTGTGCGGCAGTAAAGTAGGGGTGGGCCGGATTCTTCAAATAACTGGTTAAGGAATAAGCGAAAAGGGACATGCCATCTCTGCCGCCATCGGCCACTGGCTCCAGACCACCGGAAGTGAGCGCCTGGTACGAGTCCTTCTTTGCGACTTCCGCCACGAACCGGTCATTCGTGGGGAGGGTCACTGTCGATCGGGTCAGGGTTCCGGAAAAACAACTGTCGGAGATCAGCAGAGTGTGCTTGGCCCGGATGTTTTTCACGATGCGCCGGATCTCCGAAACCGGCACCCAAGTGGATTCGTCGGTCGTGGCATCGGAGGGAATCCAAAAGCCATCTTCTGTCCCAGGGTGCTGATAACCGTGGCCGGCGAAATAGACCAGAAGATTGTCGGAGCCGCCGAGGGGCGCATCCCGAAAGAGCGTTAAGGCGTGCAGAATTCCTGCCCGCGTGGCCTGATCGTTCAGCAGGAGCTTCACATTCTCGTTGTCGAAGCCATAACGCCGGATCAATAAATCGCGCACGTTGTAAACGTCATTCATAGGCGTACTGAGGTTAGGGGCAAACTCCGGATGTTGATACTGATTAATGCCGATTAATAAGGCATGATAGACACCCAAATTGATGTTCTCTCCAGCCAGAGCGCTAGAGAGGGAACCGTCATTGTTCTTGCTGGACACCAGTTGCAGGTCCCGATCTTGTTGTGCGGACAAACCCCCGGCAAGCAAAAGGCATGCCAGCGTTCCCGTGCACCATTGTTTTGACATTATTCGACTCCTTGGGAGATTGTACCTTCGCAGCGAATCGCCATCGTCCGGCCTGACGCTTTACTGCCAGGTCTCGGACCACCCTCCGCTGCCGCCACGTGGCGCGATGGGGCGCCATGAAGCTCATCCCGGCAGATCATTTCACGTGCTTCAGTAAGACCGTGAACTTTACCAGGCTGGACAAGTCCTGTTCCGAAGCCGTGCCGTAAGTGGCATCGCTGGCGAACTGCAACTGGAGGTCCCGGGTGCCTTGCGAGGCCCGGGCGCTGAGCTGGTTGAGGGCCCTTTGCGGGTTCGCCGCCGCATCGCTGGTGGTTTGAGTTCCCCCTCCTGAATCCCCCGCATTCTCCACGGGGCTCCCCGGCAACTCCTGCAACTCCTCGATGGGCTTCTTGGACATCAGGAAGGTCACCTCTTCGGTCCCCGGCATCTGGTCAAATACGAACCAGGCTTCATGGCCCGGCACCATCAATTCAGAGGAAGCGTGCACGGGGTTGGGCGCCCCCATGTAAGGATAGAGGCAGTTGACCTTGCCGGAGGTCCCGGCGTTCAGCACCGCCAGGTAGCCGTCGAAATTCAGCGACAGGTGAAATCGAACCCGGTCACCACTCTGGAATTTGGTATCAGGGGAAACCATGCGAGTCTTTCCCTCACGGTTCAATTCCACCATCAACTTGGCCCCGGGTTGCCCCGCGGTGGTATTCCCCGATTCGTAGCGCATAAAGAGATCGCGGGAGTGCGGTTGTTGCGCCGGAACCGCCCGAGGAAAAGCCGGGAGCAAGGCTAGCAACAGGAATATCGGTTTCATGATATCTCCTTTAATAGCGGGGAGAGGAAGGGTCCGAGGGAACTCATCTGGGTCCGCCAACCCGAAAATGCAGGTAATAACGGGCAGAGACTATTAGACCCAAGTCCGAATGTCAAGCATTCATCATGCAGCATTCATCATGCAGAGACTCCACATCCCCTGCGGGCATCAGGAGGGCGAGACCCGGATAATGGCTTTCACCACGCCATCTTTCCGCCCGCTGACCAGTTCGAAGGCGCGGGCGGTTTCATCCAGGGTGAAATGATGCGTAACGAGCGGCCGCACGTTGACCTTTCCGCCGGCGATGAGCTCAATGGCGGGCGCCACGCACTCATTCTGGCGGCGCACGTTGAGGATGCGCAGTTCGTTTCGCCGCATCAGGTTGATGTCCAGGCTGATGCGCTCCAGTTCAGGAATGCCGATGAGGAGCAGCGTGCCGCCGGGTTTGAGCAGCTTCAGGCCCTGATCGATGGTGTCCTGCTCGCCCGCGCATTCGAACACGGCATCCATGCCCAGGGGTTCGAGGCGATAGATATCCTCGACGATGTCCTGCCGCCGGGGATTGCCGGTCCACGCCGCGCCGCACGCGCGCGCCACGGCCAGCCGTTCGTCCAGCAGGTCGGTCATGTAGACGGGGGTCTGAATCTGAGCGCGTACCGCCAGCAGGGTACACAGGCCGATGGGGCCGGAGCCCAGAATGGCCGCGCGCGCTCCGGGGGCGAGTTGCGCCAACTGCGCGGCATAAACGCCAATGGACAGCGGTTCCACCACGGCCGCCTCATCGTCGCTGAGCGAGTCGGGAACGGGGCTCAGGCAGCCGGCGGGCATCACCAGGTGCTCCACCAGCGCGCCCGGCAACTGTCCGGGATTGCCCAGGAACTGTTGCTTGCGGCAGGTGTGCCTGCGCCCGCCTCGGCACTGGTCGCACTCGCCGCACGTCACCAGCGGGTCCACGGCCACGCGCTGGCCGGGGCGAAGGTTCATGACGCCGGCGCCCACGGCCTCCACGGTTCCGGCCAGTTCGTGGCCGAGGAGTTGCGGGAACACCGGCTGTCCCGCCCCGATCTTCCCCTGCGTGTAGTAGTGGATGTCCGATCCGCACACGCCCAGCGTATCGACGCGCAGCAGGACTTCATCCGGCCGGGCTACGCGGGGGGCCGGCACCTCGCGAAGTTCCATCTGCCGCAAACCTGTCAGGTAGACTGCTTTCATCGTGGTCTCTGCTCGCTCCTCTCAGTTTGGGAACCGGTTCGATGGTAGCACAGCGCAGCGGGAGTGCGTGGGAAAGTCGGGCTAGCCCTCGCCGCCTGCGCTTGGAGTGCGGTAGCAGCAGCTACCGCCTTCTCTCATCGGTATATGCATCCGTTTATAGAGCGACGGGGGAAGGCGGTAGCTGCTGCTACCGCACTCCAAGGTGCCGCGCACAGGAGTGCGTGGGAAAGTGGCAAATTGCTATGAAAAGTGCCTCGAAAACCCTGTGGAAAACTCAATTTTCTACCTGACATTCTGTCGCTCGACACTTTGGAATCATAGACATAGTCGGTTCATCCTTCATTTTTAACATCTTTTTGTGTGCCGCGCCGGTCTTTTCTCCGCCAACTAACCTGCTTGTTTTCAATTTGTTGAAGTATGGCAGGCGCGGGCATCCCGCCGGATTATTCGCATAACCCACTGCCTTTTCATCAACATAGTCGGGTCGCGCCCCATCTGTATGCATCTCGCGCCGCCTTGAAACGAAGTGATTAATTCTCAATAACATACGCGTAAGCCTTCACGGGTGTCGCGAACTGCGATCGTTCACTCTCTCCATCCCAGGGGATCTCCCAACTGATCAGGCGCAAATGTCACCCCGATACTGCTCAACCCAGCGCAATGGGTGAACATACTCTCAGGCTAGTACAGAGCCCAGTCTGCTTGTCAAGTAAAATTTCGCGGTTTTTCCTACCGGTAG
>DATJVT010000541.1:0-5139 GCA_035501695.1 Terriglobia bacterium
TGAGTACCCCCGAAAGTCAGCCCCTGAAGGTGGTGCTCTGTTCGCCCCATCCTGACGACGAGGTGTTGACCGGCGCGCTCGCGTTGCGTCTGCGCCAGGAGAGTGGCGCGACCATCGTCAATTTCGCCATTACGCTGGGAAGCAAGGTCAGTGAGCGCGAGCGGCGCCTGCGCGAACTGAAAGCGGCGTGCCTGGCGATGGGCTTTCAGCTCAAAGTCGTCAATTCCCCTCTGGGATTCGATCACATCAACCCCGACCATCGGAAGAATCATCCCGAGGATTGGGCCGCCATGGTTCGGCTTCTGAGTGCCGCGCTGGAAGCGGAGCGACCCGACGCCATCTTTGCCCCCCACGCCACCGATTACAACACGACGCACATCGGAACGCATTTTCTAGTGACGGATGCCCTGGGTGAGTACCTGGAGCGGACCGGGCGCGGTCTCCTGCCGTTTTTCGAGACGGAGTTCTGGCATCAGAATCCCCGCCCCAATCTGATGGTTGGGGTCTCTCCCGAGGACGAAGCCACCGTGCTCATGGCGGCCGCCGAGCATGGCGATGAGGTCCGGCGGAATCCCTATCACCTGCGCCATCCCGGCCGGATGATCGAAAACGTCAAGCTGGGAGCGGAAGTGGTGGGGGGACAGGGAGGAGCGGCGCCGGACTTCCCCTTTGCGGAGCTCTATCACCTGGCGTTCATGGCCGGCAGGAATCTCGTGGCCCCGCGCCCCGGCGGGCGGGTGGTACCCCCATCGGAGAAAATCAATCTACAAGAATTGATCAAGACCTTTCAGCCTGATGCGTAACGGTGTCGCAGCTATGCGATGTATATGCGGTGATAACGAACGCGGCGCTGGCCGCGCATGGGCAGGACCGGCGCTGCGTTCGACTGTCAACGGTTAACTGTTAGTTGTCAACTTCCTACGGAGGCTCGAATGGCGAAAAAAGCAATCGGCGCCAAAGTGTGGTTCATCGCCGACAGTTACCTGCCGGACCAGAGCACGGGCGGCATGAGAAGCCATGAGTCGGTATGCGTTCTCAATCTTAATCGCCCCCCCGCCAAAGTGAAAATCACAGTCTATTTCGAAGACCGCGAACCGCTAACGGGGCTGGAAGCGGAGTGCCCCGGCCAACGGACCGTGCACGTGCGACTCGAGCAAATCAAGAACCGCAAGGGCGAAATGATCCCCCTCGCCAAGCCCATGGCGATGATGGTGGAAAGCGATCGGGAAGTGGTGGTGCAGCACACGCGACTCGATACCACACAGCCGGCGCTGGCACTCATGACGACTATGGGTTTCCCCTGGAAGTGAGTACGGGCGCCCATGGTGGCGAGTAAAGCCCGCCCGCTATGGTGTTAATCCGAAGGAGCACATGTGTTCGCCAGGAAGATTCACGTTGAAATCGCCGGCCGGGATGTCCCGCATGCCTGCCCGCTGGCTTGGCTGGACAGTTTCTGCATGCGCAGCTTCACCGGGCGCGAAGCCTTCGATGAGACCCTGCCGGTGGCGGACGGCGAGCTGGAGGTGAGTTTCCAGGTTGACACGGAAAACCTGCGCGCCGACATGGAGGACTGGTTCACCCGGAAGTTCGGTGAGGGCAGGGCAGTGAGCTTACACCTCACCGAGAGAAAGAGACCGTAAGGTGGGAGCGGAAGGCAGAAGACTGCCTACTGCCACTCGCCCGTCCCCGTTCCATCCCCTGCAATCTTGATGGCCAGCATCACCTTGTCGTCCATATGCGTCCCGCCCCGCGAGTAAGCGGTTACGTCGTCGCACACCTTAAGGACAATCTCTTTGGCTTTACGGTCGGGCACCTGGCTGGCACTCTCGACGAGCCGCTCCAGGCCGAACTCCTCGTCCTTTGCGTCCATGGACTCGGTGATGCCATCGGTGCACAGGAGCAGAATATCGCCGGGCTGGAATTTCACATGGCCGCGTTCGAACTGAACGTTTTCGAAGAGGCCGATCACCATGCCGCCCTCGGTGAGCTGAATGGGTTCGCTGCCGGGCCGCACGATGACGGGAGGGACGTGCCCGCAGTTGATGTAGTGAATCGCCTTGCGCCGCGTGTCGATGAGACCCATAAACATGGTCATGTATTTCTCGCCGCGCGTATCTTTCAGGATCATCTTATTGACAGATTCGGCGATGTCGTTGAGGGAGTGTAGGTGCAGGACGAGCGCCCGCAGCGTAGCCTGGAGGTTCGACATGACCATGGCCGAGCTGATGCCCTTGCCCTCCACATCGGCTATGACCACCAGCAGAGTGTTGGGTCCAAGGCTCAGGAAATCGTAATAGTCTCCTCCCACCTCGAAACACGGTTCGTTCAACACCGCCAGGTCGAAACCGGGAATGACCGGCGTGGTCTCCGGCAGCAGGCTGCGCTGGATGCCGCGAGCCAGCGCCATTTCTCGTTCCAGGCGCTCCTTTTCCAGGAGATCGCGGTGGAGCTGAGCGTTTTCAAGGCTGAGGGCCATCTGCCCCGATAAGGTCATCACCGCGTCGGTGTCGTCGCCGGTGAAGTGCCCCTCCGCCTTATTCAACAACTGAAGAGCGGCAACGATTTTGCCGGCCTTGTTGCGAATGGGCAGGGTCAGAATATTGTGGGTGCGGAAGCCGGTCCGCTTGTCGACCTCCGGATCGAACCGGGGGTCGGCGTAGGCGTCGGGTATGTTGACAATTTCGCCCGTGGCGGCGACATGTCCGGCGATCCCGCGCCCACGGGGAAGGCGGATTTCCTCCTTCTCCATGCCGTGAGCGATCAACGACCAGATCTCGTCCGCTTTCTCATCCACCAGAAAGAGCGTACCGCGCTCCGCCTTGGTGAGGGTTTTGGCCACGTCGAGAATCTTGCCCAGGAGCTCCGCGAGGTCCAGAGTGGAGTTGAATACCTTGCTCGCCTCCACTATGGACTGGAGCCGGTCCACGTTGTGCCGGACGCAGGCGAAGCAATCCGCGTCGTGGAGGGCGAGGGAAGCCAGGCAGGCGTGGAGGCGGAAAACCGCCTGTTCTGAGTCGTCTACGGTCCGGGTAGAGGCCAAGACCAGCACCCCCGACGTCTTGCACCCATCCGCCAGCGGATAAGCCCCCAGGAAGTGCAACCGGTTCTCCTTTGCCCAAGGCGTCCATTCCCCTCCATCTTCGCCGGCTCCCTGCCAAACCTGTGGCGATCTGGTTTGCGCAGCTGTTCCCAGCAGGGAATGGGCTGCTGGAACCCGATGCCAGGTTTCCGGGAAGGCGATGCCGCCGGCGGAGGTCACCAACGTCAGGTCGTTTTCCCCGTCGTTCCACCGCCAGATTCCGGCGGCAGCCAGCGCATATCGATTCGTCAATCGCTTGACGAGTGCCTCCACTACCTCCCCGGGTTCCTTAGGCAGGCAGAAATCGATTCCCAGTTCGCCAATTTCCTTGATCAAGTCCATTTGGGGTCTCTCCGCAATTGTTCGTGAAAACAGGCCACTCCCGCGCCAAGGCGCGACTCGACATAATCCTGGTGAGGATTTGCCTTGCCTATGGAGGGGCAGTATATAGCTCCCCCCATAGTCGCGCAAAGCGAATTTGGAAGGCCGTAAGGGTACAATCCGCCAAGCTTTGCCTTCGGTGGCCAGAATCTTGTTGCGAAAGGGAAGGAGGAAGTGGATAATCCGGGAATGCCGAGACTACCCACTTCCCCAGGTAGTCAATAGAATAGAGTTACTAGGTTAGACGTACACACTGTCCCAAAGGTTGCACAAAAAATTCGCCATGAGCTATATCGTTTCACCCTTTCAAGTCAGTTCTCGAGTCCTTGCCGAACCTGTGAGGGTTCGATTTGTGCACCTGTATTCGGCCATTGCCACTCGCCACAGCGATACCATTGATTGCGTCTTTCTTGTTGAAGGGCAACATGTTACGGTATCCATTTCCTGTCCAGCTCTCACCGATCTACGGGAGAGAGACGGTAAGTATTTGAGCGACCAGCAGCTTGCTGAGATTGCCGCACTCTACTTGCGCCGCACCCTGGAACAGGGCTACGACGCTACGCAGGCAGAGCTCTTTATTGATGCCATCAACCTCCGTGGGCTTGGGCGCGAGTTGGGTTACCTCTGAATTCTCCGCAATCAGGCGCGTTCCAGGGCGACTGCCTTAAGTTCAAATTCCACTTGTTGTTGGCCCAATACAGGATGGGTTGCCGTAAGCCGGGCTGTCCCAGCCTCCTCTTTGGCCCGAATCCAGACTGCGCCGGTGCCGCCGACAAGCGGGAAGGGATTATCCCCGAGGATCTCCGCCGGCCCCACGAGACCAAGCTTGATCGCGTCGTTGGCAAACGGCTGGATGGCGCCGAACTCGTCGGTGACGCGTATTACGACGCGGGTGGAGTCCGCGCCGTCGGCATCCAGTTGCGTTTCATCGGGGTGCAGGCTGAACTTCCGATCGACTCCCCTCCCTGACAGGGTCTTTGAAATCGCCAACTTGCCTTGCACGTAGCCGTCGATGCGCAGGTCTCCCCAATTCTCCATCTTGTGGGTCAAATCTGCGACAAAGGGCGCATAGCGAAGATGCGGAAAGGTTTTCCGGTCGGGATCTGCCTCCCCAACCAGCTTCCCGGCGATATAGAACTTGAGCTGATCGCAATTGGAACAGACCAGGGCTTTGGTGAATCCGATGGACTCATCCCCGCGCGCCCAGTGGAAAGCCGGCTCCAGCACTACTTCTTCCGCCGGATCGCACTGCGACTTATAGAACCCCGCGGCGGGCTTGGGCTCCCTGAAGATATCCGTAACGCCGTGATAGCAGATTCGGTCACCGCTGCCGAAGTCGGCGTGGGTGTTGTAATCGAACGCGCACCAGCCGATGCCGCCGGCGTATTGCGGGTTGGACGCTAGCTGGTCGTGGACGCGCGCGTGCCGCACCGTATGCTCCCTTAGGCGTTCCACCTGGTCAATGGTCTTGGTGGGGTAGGTGTGCCCCGCGAACTCCGTGTTGAGGTAACGGGGGTGGTTGGGCGGCATCAGGGGAAAACCAAAGTCGTTCATGGTGAAGACATCTTCCAGAAATTCGGAAGATTGGAAATAGCGGATACCCCCCGTCTGGCGAGTGGGATCCAACCGGTGCGCCAAGGCATTGGTGCGCGTATAAAAACTGTGGTCGTCCCGGGATT
>DATJVT010000542.1:0-7028 GCA_035501695.1 Terriglobia bacterium
CAACACGGGCTCAACCACGATGCGCATGATTTACTGCTACGGCCCGGCGGGAGACGTGGCACACTGGCGGCAGGAGCTAGACGGCACCTTGCCGCGCGCCGGCGTGGAAGCCCCCGCCCTGCCCGCAGGATCGCAGCCGCAGCACACAGGTATCGGGTAATCGGGAGATCGGGTGATCGGATGATCGTGCGAACGACGTGGAACTCGGGAGGCATTGCTTTCTGCTCTTCCGATCTCTCGATCACCCGATCTCCCGATCTCATTGAGGATTGATAATGGTCAACCAGAAAGAGCACTCCATAGGAATTATCCTGAACGGCGTCACCGGGCGCATGGGTTTGAACCAGCACTTGCGCCGGTCCATTGGCGCCATCCTGAAGCAGGGTGGTGTCCGGATCAGTGATAATGAAAGCATCGTGCCCCGCCCGCTGCTGGTGGGGCGGAACGCCGCCAAGCTGGAGGCCATCGGGCTTGAGTTCGGCGGGCTCCCTTACACCACCGATCTTGATGCGGCTCTGGCTGACCCCAAGTACTCCGTCTACTTTGACGCGCAGACCACCGCCCGGCGCTTCGAGGCTGTCAGCAAAGCCATCGCCGCCGGCAAACACGTCTACTGCGAAAAGCCGGTGGCCGAAACCCTGGAAAAGTCGCTCCAACTCCACCGCTTGGCGGAGGCGGCGGGTATCAAGCACGGCGTGGTGCAGGACAAGCTCTGGCTCCCGGGACTGTTGAAGCTCCAGCGCTTGCGCGATGCGGGCTTCTTCGGTCGGATCCTGGCGGTACGAGGGGAGTTCGGCTACTGGGTCTTTGAGGGTGACTCCGTCCCCGCCCAGCGTCCCTCCTGGAACTACCGCAAAGAGGATGGCGGCGGGATTATCCTCGACATGTTCTGCCACTGGCGCTACGTGCTGGACAACCTCTTCGCCCCGGTGAAGGCGGTTTCCTGCCGCGGCGCGACGCACATCCCCGAGCGGTGGGACGAGCAAGGCACGCCCTACACCTGCACCGCTGATGATGCAGCCTACGCCACCTTCGAACTCGAGGGCGGGATCGTGGCGGCCTTCAACTCCTCCTGGTGCGTGCGGGTGCGGCGCGATGACCTGTTCACCATGCAGGTGGACGGCACCAAGGGTTCGGCCGTGGCAGGACTGCGCGACTGCTGGATTCAGCCTTACGGTGCTACCCCGCGGCCCGTCTGGGACCCGGACGTCCCCGGCACTCTGAACTACTTCGACGGCTGGCAAAAGGCGCCCGAGGAGGAAGCCTACGACAATGCCTTCAAACGGCAATGGGAGCTCTTCCTGCGCCACATCGTGAAGGAGGAGCCTTTCCGCTGGAACCTGCTGGAAGGCGCCAAAGGATTGCAGCTTGCCGAGAAGGGCCTGGAGTCCTGGAAGAAGCGCGCCTGGGTGGATCTTGAGCCGCTCTAGCGGCGGGGAAATCTGCAAATTGCCAATTCTCCGTTAACCGTCTTTCTTTTCTATGATATCGTTCGAAGACGAATTGTCCGTTTCTGTTGATACTTTGTTTTCAATATCTTGCCTGGGTTGCTATTTGTAACCCAATTCTTTTCATAGACATTATGGGATACGACGCATGGCTCCCCTAATTTGTCCGGGGGGCTGCGATGAATTTGCCGATACGCCGGCTGGCGCACTCCCGCGGTTGGGAGTCTGCGATTCCGAAGGAACTCCCTCTTGCAGGGGAGTGCCGCAAGCTCTTTCTGAATCTAAACAACTTATCCGGATATCCCTGCATTTTAACATTTTTATCTGTGGCCTTTCGCCCCTTGCCGGCCGGTTTGAGCAGTGCCAGAGGCACGGCTTCCGGCGACGGGCCATGGCGCGCTCCGACCTCGAGTTTCAACATTTGCGATGCCGGCGTTTTGGTTTGGGGCACAACCACTGGGTCTGTCATCCTGCGCCCCGTTCTTCAGGGCGAAGGACCCCCGCATTTGCTTTACCCCTTCCGGCCACCGCCAACTTCCGAGGTCCTTCGGCCCGAAGGAGCCGGGCCTCAGGATGACAGTGGGCACCTTATAGTAGTCTACACATAAAAGCGTGATATCTGCGAGATTCGAAGTCAAGCAGAATCCGGCCCTTTCGGACCCAATTCGGCCATATTGCCTGAATCTATTTTCGAAATTTCCTACCCGTAGGAAACGGGTTTTGGGAATTGCGCGTTTGGCCCGCCGGCTAGCGCTAGGACCGCGGGGCCACAGGAATCAACCGGCCGCCCGCCACGCGGTATTCCACCCCGCGCCAGCGAACCCGGCTCCAAACCAGGCTGTTTGCCCACAGGACGAAGGCCAAGGCGTCCCAGACCGGCACTAGCCACCACCGGCGCTTCACGACATCGTCTTTCAGTCCCCAAACGCCCATGGTCCAGGCGGCGGCCATGCGCAGGATCAAGGACGCTGCTAGCAAGCCAGCGGCCAGAAGGCGCGTGGGCGCGAAGAAGAGTGCCAGCGCGGTCAGCGGCAAGCCCTGGGTGAAAATATATCCCACGAACCCCAGGGGGCGCGCCTGGCGGGTCATAATGGTCCAACGCAAACGTTGAAGATAGAACTCGCGCCAGGTGGTAAGTGAGCACCAGGTTTTCACCGTCGCATCGACCAACTCCACGCGATGCCCACGTGCACGGGTCCGCCTCCCTAGTTCATGATCATCCGCGGCCTCGTCGGCAAGCGCTTCAAAGCCGCCCATCTCCTCCAGGCACTCGCGCCGGATCGCCACCGTCGCTCCCAGCCCGAAACTGACTCCTTCCAGTTGCCGCGCCATCAGGATGGCCGGCATGAATTCGGTACTGAGGTAGATCGCCTCCAACTCCGGCCAAAGAGAAGGCAAAGGAATTCCCGTATAGAGGCTTGTAACCGCCCCCACCTTCCGGCCGCGGAAAGGGGCTGCAACAGACCGCAAGTAGCCCGGGCCCACCCGAATGTCGGCGTCCGAAACCACCAGCAAGCCATGCCGGGCGGCGCGTGCCAAGCCACAGAGCTTGTTAACCTTGTTGTTGGAGCCAATCTTCTCCGGCGCCATGATCAATCGAATGGCAATGGATGGGAAATCGGCAATGACCTTTCGGATGACAGGGGTAGCGGCGTCGCGTTCGTCCGCAACGCCAAACAGGATTTCGTATTCCGGATAATCCAGCCGGCAGAAACTGGCGAAGTTCTCATAAGCCTCAGGGTCGAGTCCGAAGACCGGCTTGAGGACGCTCACGGGAGGAGTGAAGCCCGTCGGCGCCTTCCTTTGCTGGCGGAAGAAACTGCGCGCCGCGAAGATAATGAACAAATAGCTCAGCGAGGGCAGGATTGCCCCGCCCAGGACGGCCCACCGCAACCAGATCCAAACCAAAACAGGCTCCTCCTACCCAAGGCAAACCAGCCCCACTCCCAAAGTCACCAGGCCGATTCCCGCCCAGCGAAGAGGCGTCAACCGCTCGCCCAGGAAATACTTCCCTCCCAAGGCGCCGGTGACATAGCTAAGGGCCATGGCGGGGACTACCCAACTCACTGCTTCCCAGGAAAGTAGAGCGAGCAGGCAACAGAACGCCAGGGCCAGTTGTGCGATGCCGATCCACATCCAACCCTGGCGGAAGGCCCGTCCCAGAAAGCGCAGAATCTCCATCGGCGCGAAACTCCGCACCTCCCCCAGCAGTTTCATGGCATGGGCGACGCAAATGTCGCCGCCCGTTCCGGAGAGCAGCAGGACGATAAGAGTAATGGCCGACCGCACGCTTAATCCTTCTTCGTGGTGTTGGGGGACGTCTGTCCCACCAGTCCGACACCCAGGCAGATCAGGCCGATTCCTGCCCAGCGCAATCCCGTTACACTTTCCCCCAACACGAAATGACCCAGGAGTGGGACCAGGGCATACATGGATGCCGTGGCCGGCAAAACGTAACTGAAGTCCGCCCAGGACAACACCAGCATGAGCCCGGCGAGAAACAGCAGCATGCTCACAATGCCCAGCCATATCCACGCACTACTGAAAATGGAGACAAAGGCGGAATGCAGAGCCGCCCCTGACCAGCCCTGAAGGGCCCCAATGCGCTTCATTCCCAGGCCAAAGAAGAAATTGCCCGCGGAATTGAAAACCACGAGCAACACCACAAGGATGCTGGTCTTCAGGGTAGGTGTTTTAGGGAGATTCAAACGTCGCCTCAGGCTCTGGTCCAGGCTTTCTGGAAAAACCTCAGCCAATTGCCGTGCATGATGCCCTCGATGTCGGCCGGTTGATACCCGCGCTTCGCCAGCAGGTCCGGGACCTTCTGCAAATCCGCAATGGTATTCAACTCCCGGGGCGATTGTTCCGTGCCGAACCCGCCGTCCAGATCACTCCCGATGGCCGAATGCCGCGCATTGCCTGCCAATTGGCAAACGTGATCGATGTGATCGATGACGCGCTCCATGCTCACGAGGGAGTTATCGGTCTTGCCGGCCACATAGTTGGGGTAGAGCATCCAAGAGTCAAACACCGCGCCGATCACCGAATCCCGCACGATTAAGGCCCGAATCTGCTCATCGGTAAGTTGGCGATCGCCGGGAACCAGCGCCCGGCAATTGTGATGGCTGGCCAGCACGGGACCGTGGAACACTTCCAGCGCCTGCCAGAAGCTCTCATCGGCCAGATGGGTGACATCCAAGACCATCCCGACAGTCTCCATCGCGGCCAGCAGTTCCCGGCCATGGGAAGTCAACCCTCCCGGCGCGCCGGTCCCGTGAGCGTAGTAGCTCACCCCGTAGTGCACCGGCTCCACCACGCGCAATCCGCGTTCCCACCAGAGTTCCACCTGGCCGGGATCGAGGATCGGGTCGGCGCCTTCCATGGCCAGAATGAATCCAACCGGCGTATTGCCGCCGGTGCGATTCCACTCCGCCACGTGTGCTTCCAGCGCGGGCCAGTCCCTCAGCATGCGCATGTGCCCCTGCAATTCCATGAGGCGGTAATACTCCACCTGGCCCACGCCCATCGCGGATGCAATCTCGCGGCTGGGATAGTCCAGCAAGGGATCGTGGAGCTCGCTGCAACGCGCCAGCACCGTCGCCAGGCAAACACCCACGCCGGCCTTCTTCAATTCCGGGAAGGACACGGTGTTGTGCCCGCGCTTGCGGTCGCCGGTGCCTGCTTCGGCACGACGGATTTCCTCGATACTCCGGGTCAGGTCGCGCTGCCAGTTGAGGGCGCACCAGGACAAATCGAGGTGCGAGTCGATGATCATCATTTTATTCAAGCGACACTTCCTTTAGAACGTCATCCCAGTGACCAACTGTCAATTCCCAGCGCCGTCTTTCCTGGCGCGCGTGATCTTCCTGGTCGGGGTAAAGTTCCCGCTTGATCCGCGGGTCGCGGTGGTGCGCTTCTTCCAGCGCCGCCCAATCGCGCCATAACATCACGATCTTGTAGTCCCACGCCGGCGTCTCCGCGTGAAAACGCCGCTCGTAGAGCTTCTCACTTATGAGGATTCCCTCCTTAATGAGCTGCTGCAGGACGGGATTGTGGTTCTTCTTGTAGAGCGCCAGCCATTCCGCCCCGGCGCCCGGCGCGATTTTGTAGTAATACTCGATGACCAAACTGGCCATGATGAGTGTCCTCCGTATTTAGTTATCAGTTGTCAGTTCTCAGTGTTCAGTCGTCAGTTTTCAGTATAAACCGCCCGATGTTCCGATGACCCCAGGGCGGTTTGCTTCACCGGTGAAGTTCTACGACGTCCTTATCCTCGAGGACATGATCCCGGTTTACCATCTGGCCCTCGAATTTACCGTGGCCCCACACACGAGCATACTTAAGTTGCGTTAAAAAGTCCTGATGAACGTGCGCGGCGAGATCGATCAGGCGCGAGCCGCGCTTGAGAACATACGGCGCCGTTTTCTCCAACTTCTTTCCCGGCGCCTTGGTGTAGACCCGGATCAACTCCAACAGGTTGAAGACCGCGTGGCGGAGGTGCTCCAAACCCTCGCCGGTTTCGGCGGAGGTTCGGGTGAGGGCGAATCGCCCGCCGTACAGGTCGCGCAATATCTCATAATCCTCCGGCGCGCCGCTGGCGTCAATCTTGTTGGCAACCAGCAGGGTGCGCTTGCACAGCCATCCGGTGGCGCCGGCCGATTCCCCCCGGTCGAGTTGTACCTTGGCATTCGCAACCTGGCCCAGCGTGGTCTCCAGGTCCTCCAGCAGGTCGGGGTCGCTCAAGTCGACCACCAGCAACACGGCGTCGGCGTTGCGGATGATCTGGTAGAGCCAAGACTCGGGGAAGTCCGGATGCACGGGAGGCAAGTCCACGAGCTGCACCTGCACGTCCTCAAACGGCATCATTCCCGGCAGCGGCACGCGCGTGGTGAAGGGGTAGTCGGCAACTTCCGGCATAGCATGAGTCAGTTGACGGACCAGCATCGACTTGCCGCTATTGGGGGGTCCCACCAGCACGACCTGTCCGGCCCCTTCTTTTTCGACGCGGTGGATGATGTCGATGCGGCTGGCGGGCCGGCGGGCCTGCTCGGCGCGCAACTTGGATAGCCGGCGCTTGAGGTCGGCCTGCATCTTTTCCGTACCCTTGTGCCGCGGAATCGTGGCCATCATTTCTTCAATGGCCGCGACCTTCTCCTCGGTTGTCTTGGCGCTCTTGAAGCGGCTTTCCGCTTGCATGTATTCGGGCGTAAGGTTCGCAGGCATGGCAGTCCCCCCGCGTCGGCGGAGCCTATTATGCGCCGAACCGCGGTTCATCACCAAGGGCCTGTTGCACAATCCCGTAAATCCTTCGTGCTATGATTCGCATTCAACTGCGGTAATGGACTTGGGAGGTCCCCCCATGCGGCAGAACATCTTTGCGGCTCTAATACCCCTTTTGATTATCCTGAACCCGGCTGACCTGCCGCAGGCGCGCGACGTAAAGCAGGTCTCGAACGCCGCGATGTCCGCTCCGGCGGGGAACCGGCCGGCCAAAATTGATCCGGCCGGGGAAACCATCCTGCCCAACGGCCGGCTGATAACGCCCCTCGGGAAGCAGGTCAAGGTTGCCCCGCATCCCTA
>DATJVT010000543.1:0-7771 GCA_035501695.1 Terriglobia bacterium
ATCTCCGATCGACGTTTCGGCGGTCGGAGACCGCCGCTACAATCCTGCTGCTATAGGTGGTGAATTTCTCCCTGGTAGGGCCAATCTTCTGATCGTTTGACTAATCCCGCCCGAACAGGATTCTGACGCACATACTCCCACTTCTGCCGGAACGATTCCTCGGACCTCAAGACATGATCAAAATAGTCCTTCTGCCAGTGTGTCCCGTCACCGCCTTTTTCTCTGAGCACTTCGGACAGGCTGCCTTTCAAGGCCTTCATCCAAGATGGAAGAGTCGGGGATAGGGGATTGAAGGCGGCGAACAAATGGATATGGTCAGGCATGATCATGTAGCGGCCCACCAGAACATGCCTCCGCGTTGCCTCGTCGGCGAATTCTATGAATCGATGGTGTATCTCATTATTGGCCAGAACGCAGTGTCGATTCTCCGTGCATGGGGTAAGGAAATAGACCGGGCATTGCGTATAGAGCCGTTTTAGACGCGTCAATCGAGGTTTGAATGTCATCTTGCAGCGGCGGTCTCCGACCGCCGTTTGCCATTGTAGCGTCGATCTCGTATCGACGTTCGGCGGTCGGAGACCGCCGCTACAACGACGACAGGCCCAGCGAACAAATAATTTCCGGCTCGTGCGTTTCGATCTCCTCCTCGATTCGGCAGAGGCGGTCTGCCGCCAACCTCGGAGGTTGAAATAGCCGACGCAGAAGTCCGCACGCTCGGAAATCTTAAGTGAATCCGGAAGGGCGGGAAGCAGCGATAGTGCGATGTTATCGAATATTCGAGGCATTCGAGGGCGGGAGATTATTCAGTTCAAGTCCGGCAAGAAATTATCATAGAGCCAAGTCCAATGGAAGAGGGCGGGTCTGGTGATTTGGGACGCTGGAGTAAAGCTTGTAGAGGGGGCGATCGTGACTGCCCAGCTATACAGGACGACATAAGTTCCTGCGTATTGCCCGGAGCGGCGCTCTCTGCGCGCCCGGATTGTAGCGTCGATCTCCGATCGACGGCGGCGGTCTGAGACCGCCACTACAACCGAATGCGCAAGCATTTATGTCGCTCTGTATAGATTCGCCGGCCTCGTTCGGCTGGATTTTTCGGTTATGCCGCAAGGCCTTCCGCGGGGCTTGTTGATTACGAGTTGTTACGATAGAATCGGCGCACCATGGGACGGTTCCGCGATGAAAGGGTGAAACCGCTCCGATGCCGCCTTCATAATCAAGGCGACGAAACGATACCGCCGGCCACCGTGGCGGCCTGAACCGGAAGGGGCTATTAAGGACCCGACTTAGAAATCATGTCCCGCCTTTTTCAATCGAGGATTTGCAAACTCAACCCCACGACGAACCGGCGATGCCGGCTCTGGATATTGGTTGTGCTGGCGGCCCTGTTCGCGGCCTGGC
This sequence comes from Terriglobia bacterium, assembly GCA_035501695.1. GTDB lineage: Bacteria > Acidobacteriota > Terriglobia > UBA7540 > UBA7540 > Bog-366. Next base: position 1,399 of record DATJVT010000543.1, read on the forward strand.
CGATGGCCGCGCAAAAGGGCAAGCCTCTCGCCGTTAAGGATGTGGTGGACCTGCTGAATGGTGGCGTAGCAAGTTCGGAGATTGCCGGCGTGGTTACGGAGAATGGCATTAGCTTTCAGATGTCTGACGAGTTGGAAAGCCAATTCCGCGCTGCGGGCGCCACCGATGAACTGATTATTGCCCTGGAGAAAGCCTCCAAGTCAGGGGAAACCAAGGCTGCCACCGGGACCCTCAGAATCCAGTCGCAACCGGGAGGGGTACAGGTTTACATCAACGATGAGCCGAAAGGAACAACGGGTCAGGGCGGTGAACTTCGTCTGCCGGGAATGGCGCCGGGCCCTTATCGCCTGCGTTTGGAACTGACCGGTTACAAAACCTGGGCAAACCCGATCACCATCACGGCCGGCGAGACCTTTGCAGCATTCGTGATCATGGAAAAGCAAGACCTGACGCCGGCAGTCACGCTGGACGCCGACCGGAGCTCAATCGAAAGAGGACAGTCCGTCTATTTGAGGTGGACCTCTACCAATGCCAGCGATGTGGACATCGAGCCGGGCGTCGGCAAAGTGGCGATGTCGGGCGCGACCAGCGTTTCACCGCGCGAGTCGACGACATTCTCCCTCACCGCCATCGGGCCGGGCGGCATCAAGACCGCCACCACTTACGTGGCGGTCACCGCCCCGCCGCCCCCTCCCACGCAGCGGGTGATTGGTAACTTGCCGGGCTTCCCCATACCGGGAGCAAGTTTCAAGGAAATCAAATTCTTCGAGTCCGGTTCAACGGAGCCTCCGCTTGGCAGCCGGGGTTACCAGGCCTCCTTCAATCATCACAATACCCGTTTCGTTAACTGGGAGCTTCACATCACGTGCCCTGCTGTGGTCTCCCGAATCGACTTCACCGTCTACGCAACCTGGTACTATCCGAACGGTAGATTGTTCGGGAACCAAAGTGTGAACGTGCATTCGGATATTGGTTCGAGCGAACTGGTATATAGTTCTGGCCGTGGTTGGCAACGCACGGGGATGTGGCTGAAGGGGACCTATCGGGTGGATCTATTCGTGAACGGCAATCGAATCGGGTCGGGGTCCTTCAGTGTCTTTTGAACCCAAGCTTCATTATTCTGCATCATACCTCCGGAAAGGATCGGCTTGAAACTCTGCATTAGTTCAGTCCGGATTCGATTTGGCATTCTACTGACGTTCCTCTGCATGATCGCCACGATCTCCTGCGCGCGCGCGGCAAGGCCCGAAGTCGCGCCGCCCGCTGATTTCGGCGCCGAAGCCAAACTGCTCTATCGCGTTGTTGCTTGCAGCGGAGACGCTGCCGTGCCGGCCCGCCTCGATCCCCAGATCATTAATGCGCACTGTCAGACACTCAAGGCGCGCATGGCTCGATATCGCCGCGTGTACCTTTCCCGCGCCCAGCCTTTCTTGGCAACCCTACGCCCCGACAATCTGCCGGACACGGTTGTTTATCCTTTCGGCGGCGGCGACCTGCTGGCGGCGCTGACCACTTATCCCAACGCCCGCCGGATCACGACCCTTTCCCTGGAACTCTCCGGAGATCCCAGGCGCATCATGAGTTTGGATAATAAACGTCTGAGTGATAGCCTCGACGTAGTCGATCGAAGCATTGGCGGGTTGCTGACCGCAAACGACAGCACAAGCGAAACCTTGAAAAGCACCCAGCAGGGAGACCTTCCCGGGCAACTCTCTTACTTCCTCGTTGCCCTAGCGGTACATGGATACGAACCCGTTTCCTTGCGTTACTTCCGTGTGGAGTCAAATGGCTCGCTGCACTACTATTCGGAGGGGGAAATCCGTGGCATGGAAAACCGTCTCGCCTCCGCGCAGCACCGGGAGTGGACCTCTCCGGATTTCTCCGAGGCTTTTGCCAACTCGGAACTGGCTTTCCGTCCGGTGGGTGGCCAAGGCCCCTTGCGCATCCACCGGCATATTGGGGCCAATCTGGCAAATAGCTCACTGAAGAAGCATCCGGGCGTCTTACGCTACCTGGAGAGCCAGGGGCGCGTGGCGGCCATGACCAAAGCCGCCAGTTATTGCCTGTGGAATTCCCGTTTCTCCTTCATCCGCAATTACCTGCTCGCCAACATGGTGTTCATGATTTCCGACGGCACGGGAATTCCTCCCGAATTTGCGCACCAAGCCGGCTTTGTGCAGGAAACCTACGGCCGATTCAATGGCGCGAAGTGCTTTGACGACTGCCCCAGTGACCGGTACAGCGACCAGTTCCAGGATTTGTGGGCCAGCCAACCGGAACGGAAGCTCGGCTTCCGTTACGGTTACCTGGATACAAAAGGGTCCTACCACCTGCTTGTGACGCGCCGCGCCCCGGTTGCTACACCCTGATGGGAAGGGGACCCCATCAATACCTGCATCCTCAGCCTCGCCTTGTGCAACTGGGACTTTGACGTACCCTCGCTGATGCCGAGAAGTTCCGCAATCTCATCGTGCCGATAGCCTTCGAGATCGTGAAGGAGGAATACTTGCTTGTAACCAGGTGATAACTGAGAGAGGGCCGAATCCAATCCTAGTTTGTCCAGCATGTTTGTAAAGGGGTCAGGATGCCTCTTCACCAATGCCAGAACGTCACCCGCACCCTCATTGGATTGGGGCGTAACGTCAAAGGAGATGACCTCGTCACGCCACCGTCGATGGCGGCGCAGTTGCATCAGTACCGTGTTAATCGTAAGGCGGTGCAACCACGTCGAAAAACTCGCGTCCCCGCGAAAGGTATGGGCCTTCCGAAACAACTGGAGAAAAACCTCCTGGGTCAAGTCCTCGGCGTCTCCATGATTTCCCAGCATGCGGTAACACTGCCGATACACCCGCTGCCGGTATTTCTGGTAAAGAGCATCGAATTCCCTTACCAGTATAGCGCCGGGCGTTGGCGGCACTTCCGGGTCGTGTGACGGCCAGGAGGCGGGCGCATTCGGCGGGCTTGCTTCTGGCCCCTCGACTCGAACCCCTGGGTCGCAAGGGAACTGATGTTCCACTGCCATGGTGGGTGTCGCGAGAAGTGTGGACACTGAGCTACCCTCCAATCGTTTGTGTTTCGAAGTGGAAACAGGCTTTTGCGCCCGCCCAACCGGAGGTGTGGCACGATCTTGCACGCCGGCCGTTTCAGAGCGGGTACATAAACACGGTAAATCGGGGGAAGATCAGAGGCGGGGAGGTGCTCTTAAGCCGTGTGCTCGAGGAACCCCGGCGAGTTCCGCGAGTGGAGACTCCATGGGGGCTGGGTGAAATTCAGGCTCAGCCGTTGGGGAATGCACTACGCGCTGAAACACCAAAGGGGGAGCGGGAGCCTCCTCTTGGCTGGCACATGCTTCCATGCGGCCGAGCTTCGAAGTGTGCCAGGAGGAAGTGTTCTGTCCGGCGTTGGGCAGGCGCGATTGGGTAGCCAAAGCGCCTACGGTCACCACCAGAAGCGCAATCGCTACGAAGAGGGTCCGGCCAATCAATGTCGCGACGCCCGTTCCCTTACGCCCTGCGCAATGCAGAACCCTAAGCAAATCGCTTGCCCCCAATTGGAATTGCCCCGGAACAGTACGTGATCCGAATCTAAACCGACTACCACCGCAATGAAAAGGCAAGTGCACAAATAAACTCGGAGGCGACCCTCGGCGAAAAACCACCCTGAATTGGGAAGCAGGGCGGCCCGATAGGGTTGCCTGAACGGACGCATCCATTTACCAGTCCACGTGTTGCCTTTGGCACCGCAATGACCATGGCTGGCCCCGTCAGTGGTTCAAAGTGGTCTTCTCCTCGCGCAACTTCTCTTGTCCGGACGGGTTCATACAGAGGCAGGGACGCCTGACCAGGACTAAACGTGCGATAAGGGTGAGCCCGGAAGGAACACCTGTGGTTCTCCTCTCCGGCGCAAGCCTCTCGCCAATGGCGGTTCAAGGAATGAAGGACACAACGATCGAGGCGCTCACATCCGAACTCGCCACCTGGCATTTTCTCAGCCGAACGAGCTTCGGGCCGCGGATTCAAGACATGGAGACAGCAGCACGAATCGGAATTGACGGCATCTTGGAGGAGCAACTTCATCCCGAACGTATCGATGATTCGGAGACGGAGCGGAGAATCGCCTTGCTTCCCACCTTAACGATGAGTCCGGAAGAGCTGATGGAGAACTTCCCTGCCCCGAAGCAGCAAGCCCGCCAGGAAGCGAGGCAGCAAGAGAGAGCGCAACCGCCCCCGGGTGCGCGGCCGGAGGTCACGGTCGATCCGACCGCACAGGGAATGGCCCGGGGGATGGAGGCAGATGGCCCACGCCGGGTGATCATGGAGCTCGGGCGTGAGCAAATCTGGCGAGCGGCTTTTAGCCTGCGGCAACTCCAGGAAGTCATGGTTCATTTCTGGATGAACCACTTCAACATCTACGCGGGCAAGGGAGTCGACAAGTGGCTCCTCACGTCCTTCGAGCAGGAGGCGATTCGCCCCAACGCCCTGGGGGACTTCTCCCAATTGCTCACTGCAACAGCACAAAGCCCGGCCATGCTCTTCTACCTGGACAATTGGCTGAGCGTTGCACAGAACGCCGCCGCCCACAATGGCGTGGAACAAGGCAGGCGTGGGACGATGAGGTTCGGCCCGGCAGCATTCGGGGGCCAGCGGCCCAAGGCAAACGGCCAACGACCGCAAGCTGAGCGGCGCGGCCTGAACGAGAATTACGCGCGCGAGCTGATGGAACTCCACACCCTGGGCGTGGACGGCGGCTATACCCAACAGGATGTCCGGGAGGTGGCGCGCTGTTTTACCGGGTGGACCATCGACCGCCCGCGCCAAGGCGGCGGGTTCATCTTCCGCCCGCGCTTTCACGACGATGGCGAGAAGGTTGTTCTAGGTCAGAAGATCAAGGGCGGGGGCGGAATCGAAGACGGTATGCAGGTGCTTCAACTCCTGGCGGCCCATTCCTCCACTGCGCACTTCATTTCGCTCAAACTCTGCCGCCACTTCGTGGCTGATGCCCCCCCCGCCTCCGTCGTTGATCGGGCGGCTCGCACCTTTGCCCATTCCCAGGGAAATATCCAATCGGTCTTGAGGACAATCCTGACTTCGCCCGAGTTCAATGCCCCTGCTGCCTTTCGAACCAAGGTGAAGTCTCCTTTCGAACTCGTTGCCAGCTCGTTGCGCGCTTTGAATGCAGAAACCGACGCCGGCACCCCCCTCCTGGGAATGGTCATGCAAATGGGCCAGCCTCTCTTCCAGTACCAGGCGCCGACGGGTTATCCCGATCGCGCCGGCAATTGGATCAATTCCGGCACCCTGCTGGCGCGCATGAATTTTGCCCTGGCGCTGGCGAGCAACCGGGTACGCGGAACCCAACTCGACCTGCAAGAATTGACTCCTCCCGGCGACTCGCAGGCCACCTGGGACCACTTGGTCCAGCGCATGCTGGGAGGGACTATCTCCAGCAAAACCGAGGCCGCGATCTTGAAGAACCTGGAGAATTGGGCAGGCAACGACGGAAGCAATCCGCATGCGCTTCCGAAAACCACGCTCATGGCCGCGCTGCTCCTGGGCTCGCCCGACTTTCAGAGGAAGTAGGGTTCAGGTTCCCGGTAAGAGGTTTGGGGGGATTGGCAGGGTCCCGCTGACACCTGACACCCGGCACGTGAACCCCGATGTAAGCGATTGAGGCATACATGATCTTATCTCGACGCTATTTCTTGAAGTCCGCAGGTTTAAGCCTCTTCGGTGCAGGTCTCGTTCCCAGCTTTCTGCGGCGCGCGGCTTTTGCTGCGGAACCCTCACGGCGTAAGAAAATCCTCGTTGCCATCTTTCAACGGGGCGCTGCCGACGGGTTAAACATTGTTGTTCCATTTGGCGAGAAAAACTACTACACCCTGCGCCCCTCGATTGCGATCCCGGAACCCTCCCAGCAAGTAGAAGAAGGGTCTGCCGCCCTGGATCTTGACGGCTTCTTCGGTCTGCACCCCAGCCTCGCTTCGCTCAAGCCATTGTTCGACTCGCGCCGTCTCGCGATCATTCATGCGGCGGGCTCGCCGGACAGCACCCGGTCCCACTTCGACGCTCAAGACTACATGGAGTCGGCAACGCCGGGGGTGAAGTCAACTCCTGATGGCTGGCTCAACCGTACCCTGCAAAATTTCCCCCGATCCGACGCCACGCCCTTCCGAGCCGTGGCCTTTGCAAACTCGACCCCGCGCACCATGATGGGCGCCGCATCCTGCCTCTGCACGCAAGACTTGAAGGGCTTCCACTTTGGGGGAAAGTCAGGTGCCCAGGCGCGTGGCCTGCAACTGCTGGCGAGCACCTTTGAAGAAATGTACGCATCGTCCTCGGACCCGCTCCTTTCCAATACCGCTCGCGAGACTTTT
>DATJVT010000544.1:0-13078 GCA_035501695.1 Terriglobia bacterium
AAGACGGAACTGGCACGGGCCCTCGCCGAGTTTCTCTTTGACGACGAGCGCGCCATGCTCCGCCTCGACATGTCGGAGTACATGGAAAAGCACGCCGTAGCGAGGCTGATCGGCGCCCCGCCGGGATACGTGGGTTATGAAGAAGGCGGACAGTTAACCGAACTGGTGCGCCGCCGGCCTTATGCCGTGCTGCTCTTTGACGAAATCGAGAAGGCGCATCCCGACGTTTTCAATATCTTCTTGCAGATTCTCGAGGACGGGCGCCTGACCGATGGCAAGGGCCGCACCGTGGATTTCAAGAACACCGTCATCATCATGACCTCGAATATCGGCAGCCAACTGATCCACGAGGCCATGAACGGCATCGATCACGCCATAGGCATGACCGCGAAGAAGGGAAGCGCGGTGGGCGAAGCGGGCGTGCTCAGTGAGGGACTCAAACGGGAGATCAACACCCTGCTGCTCCAGCACTTCCGGCCGGAGTTCTTGAACCGGATTGACGAAATTGTGATCTTCAACGCGCTCGGCAAAGCGGAAATCGAGAAGATCATCGACTTGCAGCTTCAGAACCTGCGCCGAATGCTCGCGGAACGCAAGATCGAGATCAAGCTGACGGACCAGGCTCGCGAGCTGTTGTTTCAGCAGGGCTACGACCCGCAATTTGGGGCAAGGCCCCTCAAGCGCGCCATCCAGCGGCTCATCCAGGACCCGCTGGCCATGAAGCTGCTCGACGGGGAAGTCCATCCCGGCGACTCGCTTACCGTGGATGCGGATATGAAGAAGGGGGGGATGACCTTCAAGAAGGCAACCGGGAAGGCGGCGCGGCCCTAAGGAAATCACCCATGAAAATGCCCGTACTCTTTGTCGGCCACGGCTCGCCGATGAATGCCATCGAGCAGAATCGGTTTACCGAGGCGTTGGCGAAGCTCGGCCAACAGTTGCCGCGGCCGCAGGCGGTGTGCGTGGTCTCGGCGCATTGGGTAACGAGCGGTTCCGAAGTGCTGGCCGTTGCCAAGCCGCGCACCATTCACGATTTCTATGGTTTCCCCCGGCCACTCTACGAGGTCGAATATCCGGCGCCGGGCGCTCCCGCCGAAGCCCAATCCGTGGCCCGCGAACTCGCCCTTGACCCGGATGAGACCTGGGGGCTCGATCACGGCACGTGGGCGGTCCTGCGCCATCTATATCCAGACGCTGACGTACCGGTCTTCCAGGTCAGCCTGGACGAGGGACGCAACCTGCCACGTCACCTCGAACTGGGGAGCCAACTGGCCCATCTGCGCGACCGCGGCGTACTGATCGTGGGGAGCGGCAACATCGTGCACAACCTGCGCCGCCTGGTGTGGGACAAGAACACCGAGCCCTTCCCGTGGACGGTCGAGTTCGACGGGTATGTCAGGAAAGCGATCGAGACCCGCGACCTCACCTCGCTGGCCGCGCCCGAGCGCTGGGGCAAGCCCCTCGCCTCCCTCGCCCACCCCACGCTGGAGCACTACGTGCCGCTTCTTTATTGCCTGGGCAGCTCCACCGAGGGCGATGCGGTGAGCTATCCCTATGAGGGATTCGAGTACGGCAGTCTCTCCATGCGCATGGTGCTATTTGAGCCGAAGTGATATCATTATGATATCATCATTCTGATTCGCGAGGATCGGGACGACCGATGAGCTTCACGCCGGAGGAGCCATGCCGAATCTGACGATACGAAACATACCCCGGGAGACTTACAGACGCTTACAAGGGCGGGCCGGCAGACGGGGGCGAAGTCTAAACGCCGAAGTTCTCAACATGCTTGCCGACGAGGACCAATGGGAAATCCGGCGCCGGGAAATCGCCAAGGTCCTGCCCAAGCTACGCCGCTTGCGCGCCCAAGTTGCCAGGGAATTCCCCAACGCGCCTGACAGTCTCGCCATAATTCGCGAGGACCGGGACAATCGATGAACGTCGTCGTGGATGCAAGCGTTGCCGTAAAGTGGTTGGTAGCGGAGCCCGACACGGACCACGCCGAAGCTCTTCTGGAGTCCTCTCGGCTGGGGAACACGATTCTGCTGGCGCCCGAGTTGATGATTGTGGAAGTTGGGAACGTATTGTGGAGGCGTGTCCGGCAGGGAAGCTTGCGCGCCCGCCAAGCCGAGGAGTTTTTTGGCTACTTCAACCGGATCCGCCCCGTCCTAAAGCCATTGTTGGATCTTGCCGGGAGCGCTTTCCAACTCGCCTTGGCGTATCAACATTCTGTCTATGATTGCCTTTACCTTGCGCTGGCGCTGGAACGGCAATGTGAGTTGGTCACGGCCGATGAGAAATTCTATAATGTGTTCTCAACCGCCTATCCGTCGATCAAACTACTGCGCAATTGGAAGTGACGGCCGCGTCTGGATGAGCATCTAATAAATTAAGGCGAGGGTAGGAAGACACGGTATGTGGAACAACCTCAAAACAACGATATTACTCGCCGCCATGACGGGCCTGATGCTCGGCATCGGTGAACTGTGGGGCGGCCAGCGGGGGATGATATTTGCTCTGGTGATGGCGGCGGTGATGAACCTGGGCGCCTACTTCTTTTCGGACAAGATTGCCTTGGCCTCTTCCGGCGCGCAGCCCATTTCCCGCGAAGACGGCCCGCGGATCTACCAGATCGTCGAGCGCCTTGCCGCCAAGGCGAACATTCCGGTACCCAAGATCTACTTCATTCCCACCGATTCCCCCAACGCCTTCGCCACGGGACGCAATCCCAGTCACGCCTCGGTGGCGGTGACGCGTGGGATCCTGGATATCTGCGACGACGAGGAAATTGAAGGCGTTCTGGCGCACGAACTCGGGCACGTGAAGAATCGCGACATTCTCACCAGCGCCGTGGTAGCCACGCTGGCCGGAGCGATCACCCTGGTCGGGCGCATGATCATGTACGCGGAAATGTTCGGCGGATTCGGCGGCGGCGGTGGGGATAACAACCGGCGGGGCGGGGCCCTATCCGCCCTGGCGATGATGATCCTGGCGCCGCTGGCCGCCACGCTCATCCAGTTGGCAATTTCCCGTTCGCGCGAATACGAAGCCGACGCGACCGGGGCGCGGATTACCGGCAATCCGCAGGGCCTAGCTCGCGCTCTCGACAAGATCGACAAGTGGGCGAAGCGCATCCCCATGCAAGTCTCGCCCTCCATGGCGCACCTGTATATTTATCAGCCGCTCACGACTGGCGAGCTCTTTTCCAGCCTGTTTTCCACTCACCCGCCCATTCGCAAACGCATTGAGCGCCTGATCGGCCGTGACTTTGTTTAAGCTCAAGGCCACCGCCAAGACACTAAGGCATCAATGAAAACGACCGGCGGACTACTCCAGGAAATGCGCTGAGCCGGGTTTTGTCGGTATAATCCCCTGCTATGCCGCCCCCTTCCCAAACCAACGATGGACGTGAGCCCCTGGCGGCAATAACGGGTGCCGCCCGGCGGGTGGGAAGTTTCTGGGACCGGGTATCGGATGGGCTGGAGATACAAACCCTCTGGTCTCAGTTTTTTTCCGAGGCGCGGGCCAGCTACCGCCTTTATCAGGCGGAGATTGACTGGGACCAAGTCCGCGTCGGGACGCGTTTCCAGCGATTCCTGGCCATCAGCCGCGCGCTTTTCTGGGTAACCATCCTGAAGCTTTCTCCGGCCCGGCGTGTCTATCTTCTCATTGTCTTCCTGTTATTGGTGGCATTCGCGTTCAACGTGCGCCCGTTCGGAATCCCGCGCGAGGCGGAGTTCCTCCTGGTGATCGCCGGATTAGTCTTTCTCCTGGCGTTGGAACTGGCCGACCGCGTCACCATGAAGCGCGATCTTGAAATCGCCCGCGAGATCCAGCACTGGCTGGTGCCGCAATCGCCGCCGCGCCTTTCCGGCTTGGACATTGCCTTTTCCTCGCGCCCCGCAAACACGGTGGGAGGCGATTACTACGATGCCTTCGTACCCGACGGGACCGGGGCTGAGCCCGTTCCCCAGCGCCTCCTGCTGGTCGTGGCGGATGTCGCCGGCAAGAGCGTTCCGGCTGCGCTTCTCATGGCTACCTTCCAGGCGAGCCTGCGCACCATGGCCAGCGCCTCGACCCCGCTTCCCCAGCTTGTGGCTCGCATGAACGATTACGCCTGTGCCCACAGCCTCAACGGACGCCGGTTCACCACCGCATTCTTTGCCGACTTGGAGGTTGCCACGCGAACGCTCAGTTACATCCGCGCCGGCCACAACGTGCCCATCCTGCGCCGGGCATCGGGAGAACTCGAGCGGCTGGAAGCCGGAGATCTTCCCCTCGGCATCCAGGGCGGAAGGAGTTTTGCGTGCGGCTCGACTTCCCTTCACCCGGGCGACCTGCTCGTCATCTACACCGATGGCGTCATTGAAGCCATCAATGAGCGCGACGAGGAATTTGGCGAAGGCCGCCTGCTCGATCTCCTGCGCACCCTCCCGACTCAGGTCGCCCCCGCCACCCTTCAGCGTTTGACCTGCGCGGTTGACTCCTTTGTGGGTACGACCCGCCAGCACGACGACATCACTTGGCTGGTGTTGCGTGTGGAGTAACCGCCTGGTGCCCTGGCTGTAGGTGCTGTCCTGATTTGAGCCGTAACGCCGGCTTCCACCCGGCACACGTGCCGCCAAGATGGCGGCGCTACGTTCAGATGGGAACAGGACATGGCTGCAACGTGCCTTGCCGGGGTGCATCGAATAAGCTAGGATGAAAATTGTTCTCCGAGCCCGTCCTGCTAACGGAGCCCTAAAATCCCAGGCTGGACGGGCCGATAGGGTGGCGCGGGAAATCGCGCCGCCTCCCGTGTTTGGAAAGGGGAACGCCACCGGCTCCAAACCCGAGCCGGTTTTTGTTTCAGGGCACTATGCAGGTTATAAGGGACAGGTTACAGTGAACAGTCAGAGGCTGATGTTCCCTATGCGCTGTGCCCTACAACCTGTAACCTGTTCCCTGTAACGTAAACGTATGCTGCGCGATAAACTCGGCCGGGAAATTCACGACCTGCGCATTTCGGTGACGGACCGCTGCAACTTCAGTTGCGTCTACTGCAAGTCTGCCGACCCCAGGAACTACTTTCCCCACCGCGACCTGCTGACCTGGGAGGAATTCCTGCGCCTCAGCCGCGTCCTGACGGGGCTCGGAATCAGCAAGATCCGTGTAACGGGCGGCGAACCTCTGTTGCGCGAGGGCGTGGTGGATTTCATTGCCCAACTCCGGCGGATCGAGGGCGTGGAAGACGTGGCGATTACCACCAACGGGTATCTGCTGCCGGAGATGGCGCGCCAACTCGCAGCCGCCGGGGCGCCGCGCGTCACGGTGAGCCTGGATTCAACCAATCCGGGGAAGTTCGCCCGCATCACCCGCACGCCGCGGTCGTTTGAGAAAGTAATGGCCGGGATCGACGCGGCCCTGGAAGCAGGCCTGCGCCCCGTGAAGGTGAATATCGTGCTGGTGCGCGGCTTCAATGACGATGAGATCGTCGAGTTCGCCCGGCTGGCCCGCCGCCGCGACATTGTGGTGCGGTTCATTGAGTTCATGCCGCTGGATGCCGACCATTCGTGGAAGCGCGACCTGGTGGTGACGGCCAGAGAAATCGTGGATGCCATCCAGCCGGTGTTTCCCCTGGAGGAAATCCCCCGCCATTCACCCAGCGAGACGGCTCTGCGGTATCGTTTCGCCGACGGCCAGGGCGAACTCGGCATCATTGCCCCGGTCTCCATCCCCTTCTGCGGGCAATGCAGCCGCATTCGTGTGACGGCGGACGGCAAGCTGCGCACCTGCCTCTTCTCCCTGCGCGAGCACGATGTGCGCCACCTGGTGCGCAACGGCGCCAGCGACCGCGATATTGCCAGTTTCCTGGAGAAGGTGGTGCACCAAAAGGAGCCCGGCCATCGCATCAATGAGCCGGATTTCGTTCAGCCCTCACGGACCATGGTTTACATCGGCGGGTGAAAGCGCGTGACTAGGCGCTCGCGACTTGTGACTCGCGACTCGGGGTTCGCGACTCGTACTCCGTATCTCGTTACTGGCCATTCGGGTCGGGCGACCCGTACCCATGCTCAATACCCCGTAACCCGTATCTCCAGTTGCAGGACCCGAGTTGCGAGTCGCGAGTTCCTAACACCTAATCCCTGTTCTTAAGCTAAAATAGCAGTAGGGCAAATATGGCAACGGCAACTCAGGATTTGCTTCTGGCCACCTACGCCGAGCTTCCGGCGGAGGAACTGGACGCGCGCATTACCCGGGCCAAGCGCGAACTCGGTTCACGACTCGTGATTCTGGGGCACCATTACCAGCGCGATGAGGTGGTCAAGTTCGCCGATTATCGTGGCGATTCGCTGCGCCTTTCGCAACTTGCCGCTAAGCGGCGCGAGGCGGAGTACATTGTTTTCTGCGGCGTGCACTTTATGGCGGAGAGCGCCGACATTCTGAGCGGCGACCACCAGGCGGTGATTCTTCCCGACCTCAATGCGGGTTGCTCCATGGCCGACATGGCCAACTTGGAGCAGGTGGAAGTTTGCTGGGAAGCGCTCACGGCGATCAATAGCGGTAAGATCGTGCCCGTCACTTACATCAACTCCACCGCGGCCATAAAAGCTTTTGTGGGGAAGAATGGCGGCGCGGTTTGCACCTCATCCAATGCCCGCAAGGTGATGGAGTGGGCGCTGGCGCGCGGCGAAAAGGCATTGTTCCTTCCCGATGAGCACCTGGGCAGAAACACCGGCTATGGCATGGGAATTCCCCTCTACGGGATGGCGGTTTGGAACCCGAATGAGGAAAATGGCGGGCTGACGGACGACCGGATTCGCGATGCGAGAATTTACTTGTGGAAGGGCCACTGCTCCGTTCACCAGCGGTTTCGTCCCGAGCACGTTGAGCAGGCCCGCCGCACCCACCCCGGCATCCGCGTCATCGCGCACCCGGAATGCTCGTGGGAAGTCTGCCAGGCGGCCGATGAGGTGGGCTCAACGGAGTACATTCTGAAGCGCATCGCGGAAGCCCCCCCGGGCAGTGCCTGGGCGGTAGGCACGGAGATTCACATGATCCGCCGTCTGGCGCATGAGCGTCCTGACCGGCACATCGTTTCGCTGGACGATTGCGTTTGCATGTGCAGTACCATGTTCCGAATCTCGCCTCAGCATTTGTGCTGGACGCTGGACAGCCTGCGATCCGGCCAGGTAGTCAACCGCATCAGCGTTGATCCCGACACCAAACGCTGGGCGCTCGAGGCCCTGAATCGCATGTTGGAGATTCGTTAGCTGGCAGCTCACAGCCGACAGTTGACAGTATGGGCAGGTTTTTAGCTGCCGGTTGTAATTAATCAGGCCCCGGCTACCTCGTGGGGCAGAAACCCCGCAGCCGAGTGTGTTCAGGTAGTTTCATGCTGTAAGCTGGGAGCTGTTGGCTGTAAGCTGTCAGCTCTGAGCTGTTCGCTGTAAGCTCCCTATGCCCGACAAATACTTCGATCGCCGGGAAGCGGAAGAACTTCTGCCCACCATCACCCCCTGGTTGGAGGAGGCTCGGGATGAGAAGCAGAAGATCGAAGCCTACAAGAACGAACTGGCCCTGGTCACCTCTCGCATAACGGTGATGGGCGGCATCTCTCCTCCCCTGGCGGACCTGCTTCACAAGAAGTCCGGGCACGACGCGGCGGCCGAGCGGTTGGTGGAGGTCATCAATCGCATTCAGGAAACTGGCGTTCTGGTAAAAGATGTGGACGTCGGCCTGGTGGATTTTCCCTGCCTGATGGAAGATGAAGAGGTTTACCTCTGTTGGAAACTGGGGGAGGATCGCATCGCTTTCTGGCACGGGATTGACGAAGGCTTCGCCGGCCGCAAACCCCTCGACGATCCCGGCGCCGAACCCAATCCACCGCAAGGCCCCAGGTTGCAATAAGTATAGCGGAGAGTTGTCAGTCGTCAGTTGTCAGTTATCAGTCAAACCTGATACCCCGGCCACCCCGCGGCACCCACTACTCCGGAGACGCCGGCACGCAGACCTGGTCGGCGTGCAGGAAATCCACCGAGTGGAACTCGCTCGTAACCCTTACCGGCTCTCTTCCCGCCTTCTTCTGAGGCGCGGCCAGGAAGGTCAGCAGGAACTGATTCCCGAGCTGTTGGTTCAGCTTGTCGAGGTAGGGAGCAAATGAGACGGGTGGCTCGGGACCCATGAGGTAGTAGGACTCCCCTCCTGTTTCCTCCGAAAGTTGCGAGAGAAAATTCTGGCCCCAGTAGCTTCGCCAATAGCTGTGTCCAAAATGCCCCGCGCTGGGGGTATAGATGGAGTAGACCACCACCCCTGCGCACTGGGCGTCATGGATGGACGCGTCAACGTAAGGGTCCGGGTACGTCCCCTCATAGAGCTCGTCAATTCCGGAGGTGATCATCAAAACTTCCCGCCGGGGGATGGCAGAGTCGGCAGGCCAGCGCTTCACAAACTCGGTGAGGGAAGTGTAAGGGCTGGCTTCGGCGCCAGAATAACCCATCGCCATCCGCACGGACTTGGCCGCTGCGGCGTGGTCCGTGGTGAATTTCTGAGTCAGAGAAACCGTGCCATTCTGCATGTAGCCGACCGCCACCCGCGTGGCGGGGGCCTGCTCCTGGATGAATTTCCGAATGTCCTCCAGTTGCGTGCCGATGCTGACGCCGGCACTGTCATCGATGAGAATGCCAAGGGCCAGCCCGGCGTAGTCCCCCGCGGCTTGAACCCATCCGGTGACCGGCCGAGCGTCGCGTCCCTGGTGAACAAAGACCTCGTTTTGGCCTATGGGAGGCAGTTCCTTGCCATGCTTCGCTTCAACACTAACGACCAAGTGAACGGGAACTCCCGAGGCCATTCCCATTTGCGCAGGAGCCGCATATCGAGGTGCGGTGGGTAGCGCCATCAGGGCTATGGCGATCGGGAATACGCGAAACTGAGTCTTCATGTGATGCCTCTCGGTGTGATTTGTGGAGTGTCGCATTCCGCTTCCCTCATATTGATGCTTCCTTGCGAAATCGGGTGCGCTGGGGGTTGGCGCGGAATCAGCGCCGGGGGACGCCTCAGCCTGGAGGCGGGGCACCGAAGGGCACTCGGAATCCGATCCCCCCTCTTCTTCTGGGATTACCCTCTGCAAAATGCATCCGGCTCTTGTGGCGGAGCATGGCAACGTAAGGAGGCAACTTAACACTTGACATCGTCTCCCCATGATGGCAATCTATATCCGACTGGATTTGTCGGATATACGACTATGCTCAAACTTTCCAAGAAGGCGGATTACGGATTGATTGCGGTTAGGCATTTGGCGCAGCAGCCATTGGAGACGGCATGCAGCGCCAAAGAAATCGCCCGGGCCTATGGAATTCCGACCGAATTGCTCGCCAAGATCCTTCAGAAGCTTGCCAGGAATGGCCTATTGGTCTCCCAACATGGGACGAACGGCGGCTATGCATTGGCCCGCCACCCCAAGGAAATCTCCGCCTTCGAGGTCATCCGCGCCATCGAGGGGCCACTTTTTATCACCAGTTGCGTCACCGACAAGCGCGAGTGCGGGCAGATGACCCGCTGCACGGTCCGGGAGCCTTTGCAAAGAGTTAATGAAACCCTGGTAAAGGCCCTGAGCGCCGTCTCAATGTCCAGCCTTTCGACTGACGCCATCGGCCTGGTGCAGATCGAGGGAGGCTTGTAGTGAAGCTCCCCATCTACCTTGATTACCACGCTACGACCCCGGTGGACCCACGCGTCCTGGAGGCGATGCTGCCCTTCTTCACCGAAAACTTTGGCAACCCGGCAAGCCGGAACCACAAGTTCGGATGGACGGCGGCAACGGCGGTGGAAAATGCGCGCAAGCAGGTTGCCAGGCTGATCAACGCCAGGGCCAAGGAAATCGTATTTACGGGCTGCGCTACCGAATCCGACAATTTGGCCATCAAAGGTGTGGCGCGCCGGCGCGGCACTCGAGACCACATTATCACCATGGCCACGGAACACAAGGCCGTGCTTGACTCCGCCAAACGGCTGGAGCAGGAAGGTTGGCGAGTCACTTATGCACGGGTTCAACCCGACGGCTTGGTGGACGTGCAGGACCTGAAGCAAGCCATCACGGATAAAACCTTGCTGGTCAGCATCATGGCGGCGAATAACGAGATCGGCGTAATCCAGCCCCTGGGTGAAATCGGCAGGCTGTGCCGGGAGCGGGGGGCGCTGTTGCACACAGACGCCGCTCAGGCCACGGGGAAGATCCCGCTGGATGTGGAGGCCATGCAGATCGACTTATTGTCCATCGCCGGGCACAAGATGTATGCCCCCAAGGGTGTCGGGGCGCTTTACGTGCGCCGGCGAGGCGCGCCGGTGGATATTGCCCCCATCACGGACGGCGGCGGCCACGAAGGCGGACTGCGTTCCGGAACCTTGAACGTTCCGGCGATAGTTGGCCTCGGGAAAGCCTGTGAGATCTGCACCCAGGCGATTCCGGAGGAATCCCGGCGCCTGGCAGCGCTGCGCGACCGGCTGAAGGACGGCCTGCTGGGGGCGCTGGACGGCATTCGCATCAACGGCAGCCTGGAGCACCGGCTGCCCAACAACCTCAACGTGAGCTTCCCCGATGTCGATCTGGCCACACTGCTGGCGGCTTTGAACGACGTGGCGCTGTCATCCGGCTCCGCCTGCAATTCCGGGACTCCCGAGCCCTCGTATGTGTTGCAGGCCCTGGGCGTTCCCGAAGAAGTGGCGAACACGCCGATTCGTTTCGGCCTGGGCCGCTTCAACACGGAAGAGGAAATCGACTACTGCCTCGGGCGCGTGGTGGAAACCGTCAAGAGATTGCGGGAAATGGCGCCGACGGCGGCAGCGTAGGAATTTTCGATTGACGATTGTCGATGGCCGATTGTGCGTATTGGGGATGTCCATCGACGGTCGCCACCTGAAGGCTGAAAGGGTATGACGAGTAGAATCGGAACCGATTGGCGGTTGGGTTTGGCAATCGGCAATCGAAAATCGTCAATTACTTGCTCGTGGATGGGGATTCTTTAGGAGGAGACGTTAATGGCAACCCCGCAGACCGATGTCGAATTTCTGGCGACACAGGAATACAAGTACGGCTTCGTGACCGATATTGAACAGGAAACCGTGCCGCCGGGATTGAATGAAGACATCATTCGCTTGATTTCGGCCAAGAAGGAAGAGCCCGCCTGGCTGCTGGAATGGCGCCTGAAGGCATATCGTCACTGGTTGAAGATGACGGAGCCGACGTGGGCGAACGTGAAGTTTCCCCCCATCGACTACCAGGCCATCCGCTATTATTCCGCGCCAAAGAAAGCCTCCGCCAAGCGGCCCGAGGACATCGACCCCGAGTTGTTGAGGACTTACGAGAAGCTGGGCATTCCGCTGAAGGAGCGCGAGCTGCTGGCGGGCGTGGCGGTGGATGCGGTGTTTGACAGCGTCTCCGTGGCCACTACCTTCAAGGAGAAGCTGCGCGAGATGGGCATCATCTTCTGCTCTTTCTCGGAAGCGGTGCGCGAACATCCTGAACTGGTACGCAAGTACCTGGGATCGGTGGTTCCTTACACGGACAACTTCTACGCCACGCTCAACTCCGCCGTGTTCAGCGACGGCTCATTTGCATACGTCCCCAAGGGCGTACGCTGCCCCATGGAGCTTTCCACCTACTTCCGCATCAACGCCAAGGACACGGGGCAGTTTGAGCGCACCCTGATCGTGGCGGACGAAGGCGCTTCCGTAAGCTATCTCGAAGGCTGCACGGCCCCCATGCGCGACGAGAATCAGCTCCACGCCGCGGTGGTGGAGCTGGTGGCCCTGGATAACGCCACGGTGAAATACTCCACGGTGCAGAACTGGTATCCGGGTGACAAGAACGGCAAGGGCGGTATTTACAATTTCGTGACCAAGCGCGGCAAGTGTGCGGGGGTGAATTCCAAGATCTCCTGGACGCAAGTGGAGACCGGCTCCGCCATCACCTGGAAATATCCGAGCTGCATCCTTCAGGGAGACAACTCGGTGGGCGAGTTTTACTCCGTCGCCGTGGTCAACAATTACCAGCAGGCCGACACCGGCACCAAGATGATCCATATCGGCAAGAATACCCGGAGCACGATTGTCTCCAAGGGAATCAGCGCCGGGCGCGGCCAGAACAGCTATCGCGGCGCGGTAAGGATTTTGAAGGGCGCCGCCAACGCGCGCAACTACTCCCAGTGCGACTCCCTGCTGATTGGCGACAAGTGCGGCGCGCACACGTTCCCTTACCTGGAAGTGAAGAACTCCACGGCCACCGTGGAGCATGAGGCTTCGACTTCCAAGATCGGCGAGGACCAGATCTTCTACTGCCGCCAGCGCGGAATGTCGACCGAAGATGCGGTGGGTTTGATCGTCAACGGCTTCTGCAAGCAGGTCTTCCGCGAGCTGCCCATGGAGTTTGCCGTGGAAGCGCAAAAGCTGCTGGGGGTGAGTTTGGAAGGCAGCGTTGGGTAACCTGTTTGTGGCACGGGCATCTTGCCCGTGATGGAGCACGGCCAGGATAGTCGCCCCCATAGAAGCCCGCGCAACGGGCGCAAAAACTTTGCCTCCGGCATCAGCCGTGGGATAGGTAAGGGGAAAACCGACTAGCGCCGAAGGGGCGAAAGAACGCGGGATAAGACCATGGCCACGAAAACACTCTTAACGGTGGAGGAATTTGCCCGGTTGTTCGGGAAATTCGATACGTTCCAGGAACTTGTGGAAGGGGAACTCGTCAACATGTCTCCGGCAATGTTTCTCCACGAAGGTTTCAAGCCTCTTCGAGCAGGCGGCGTAGCGCCGAGGTGACCGGAGTGCGGTAGCTTGCTACTGCATTTGCCACCTGAAGCTCGCTTCCGGTTTTGGCGCCGCCAGCAAGCTGGCGAAATGGAAAGCGGCAGCGAGCTGCCGCACTCCATAGCGGCTCAAAAGCAGGCAGTGGTTGCAACTCGGCATATGCTGAGAACTCAATGCTCAAGAGGTAAAGAACGTGCCCCAACTTCAAGATCTGGTGCTGGCTTTGACACGAGTTGTGGTGGGTTTCATGTTCGCCTGCCACGGCGCGCAGAAGCTCTTCGGGGCATTCGGCGGGCAC
>DATJVT010000545.1:0-2529 GCA_035501695.1 Terriglobia bacterium
CGAGTGCCGCCCGGTTAATACGAATGACACTAGGATGCTGATTTCAATTCGCGCGCCAATGCATCGGTGGGAGGAAGGCCCGAGAGCTTCTCCACCAAACCTGGGGCCAGCGCTGAGCGGTGGTTGAAGAGCCCGCCCAGTGCCGCGCGGCGTACCAGCAGCGGCTGCTCGGTGTCCATGATAATGCCGAAGAGTGCATTGGCCGCACGGTCAGAACGTAGTGCGCCGAGGGCAATAACGGCCTTTTCCAGTACGCCGGCCCTGAGTCCCTTTGCTCCCACCAATAGACGCTCAAGGTGCTCAACGCTGGCAGGATCTTTCAGAACCGTCAATTCGTCGAGCGCCATTTCCAGGACTCCGGGTTGCAAATACGGCAAAGCTTCCGCCAGCACCTCACCGCGGCCGGCGATACCGCATTTCAGGATGCCCGTCATGGCCGCCTGCTGAACCCGTAAATCCGGATGGCGCAGCGCTCCCCGCAACTGCGTGGGAAGTTCGGGATCCCCCAAATCACCCAGAATGTAGGCGGCGTTGCGAACCACGTACCAGCGGGGGTCAGAAAGCCGTTTGCGCGTGGAGTCGATGGCCGATGCGCCCATGCCGCGTATCAAACGGATCAGAGGCAGGCGATTGGAGGCCATGTGTTCGCCCTCCAGACGCCGGAGGGCGGCTTCCGCTCCAGGGGGCCCGATCATCGTCAACAGAGTGCCGGCGTTGCGCACCCAAAGCGCATCGCTGCGCCTATGCAGAAACGATTCCACCAGCCTGTCCAGCGCTTCCGTGCTGAGCAGATCGGCCAGGGCATGGCCACAGCACTCGGCGTGCTGGTCGGGGCGCCGGGCCAGGGACCGTTTCAGGCCCGCGGCGATCTTCTGGACGAATTCGAAATCCTCAAATCGGCCGGCATTTTGGGCGACGACGGCCAGACAGCGGTTGGCCTCCAGGTGGCAGGGCCAATGCAGTCGCGTCTCGTCCAGAATTTCCCGCATGAACGGCTCCGCCAGGGCGTGCATCAAGGGTAGGGTTTGCAGACCTGCTAGGGCCCGCAACAGTTCCGGGGCACGTTTCATTTCTTCCGCCCGCACGGCGAAGGGAGCCTTCTCCCAGGTGGAAAAATAGTGCCGGGCGACATCGCAAGCTTCGGAAACCCTTCCGTCGGCCATGGCTTCCTGCACCCATTGGACCAGGCGGGCAAAGTCCTGGGGGCTGGGTACTCCCTGGCTGAGGAGTTGAGCTTGCTTCTTATCCGCCGGAAGCGAGAACCACAACACGTCGCGGCGAATACGCTCATACACTTCCTTGGGCAGATGCGCTTGTTCGACGAATTGCGACAACTTGAGGAGCAGACGCTCGGCGACGCGCGTCGCCTTGAGCCCGCGCAGCAGTGCGCCGAGGACCTCTCTTTCGACCGTTCCGCCGCCCCCGCCCGGCCCGGCGCCGAAATCGCCGGCCTGAGCTGCCGCGCGTAGCCGCTCCGCCGCCCAGGCGGCGACGGAATCCTCCATCAAGTGCACGGAGATCACATCCGGGGGCTTGTCTTGGAGATCCGCCGCGCTTTCCGGTGGCAAGCAGGCGCGCAGGGTCTCGGGCTGCCAACCGGAGAGCATCTGCGTGAGAGCCGTCAGCAACTGCGCCACGTCCCCTTCCGGATCTGCCACGGTATTGCGAGTCGCCGCATCGGCGACGTCCAGCAACTCGCGGGGGCTGCCCCCGTGCCCCTCGGGTTTCTTAATTCCGGCGGCGCCCAGCAGCTCGTCAACCGCCAAGGCGTTGGTGCCGCCTTCCCCGCCCAGAAGGGCTTGGGCCGTAAGGTAGGATTCGAAATCCATTCCCATTTCGATGGTGTCGCCGTCCTCCGTGGGTTTGGCGGCAGGCCGGACGCGAACCCCTTCCACCGGGTTCTCTTCCAGAAACTTTTTGATTCCCCCTCGTTCCATGATCACCATCGGCCGGGTGGTGAGCAGTGCCAGCGCGCGCTTGTAGTCCCTCAGCGTCAGCCCGGAACTGAGGGTAACGGTGGCGATTTCCCGCCGGCTGAACTCCACCTCCAAGTGCGTCAGGTTGGTGTGGGAAACCAGGCTGGTGTTCAGCAGCAAGCGTTGATTCATAAAGCCAAAGGTGAATTGCGGGCCTCGCTGCAGCAGCGGATTCAGCAGGGCCCAGCTTTGCTGGATAGACCGCCCTGCCGCCGGATGGTCCACGGAGTACATGGCGCTGATCTTGAAGACCGTTTGGAAGGCTTGTCCGAACGCCAGTCCTTGGGCTTTCAACTCGCCCTTGTCAAGGGCGCCATTCGCCGGAGGGGTGGAATTTGGTGCCACGGCTATTCCCAACCGAGCTTCGCGTCAGTTATGGGGCGAAGCTCATACTGATTCTCCTTGCCAAAATACATCGTTATGGGATTTCTCATGAAACCGAATCCCAAACCGATTCGAGCCTTAATCGAGCATTTCAGGGCCCAATCTGAGTTTTGTTAACAAAACCTAATTTGTGCGACTGAGAACCGTAAGTTATAGTGACAGCGGGGTT
>DATJVT010000546.1:0-9479 GCA_035501695.1 Terriglobia bacterium
GGCAGTGGCTAAATCACCCCAGCCTTCCGCATGTTCAACTATTTTGCGGCCCAGGTGATAATCGTCTCGACAATCTTTGGGACCAGGAAAAGCATGACAGAGCCGCCGAGGTTTTTGCCCATTGCTTCCATGTCTCCTGACTTAAATTTGAGGGCGGCGATTCCCATAAAGAAGGGTGTAGCCGCGATTATCAGCGCTCTTCTCCACTCATCTGTGCCCACGCCCATTCCCCATTATAGATTCCCGAGGCAAGAATGGCGGCGCTGACAAAAGTTGAAGGGGCAACGGCAGGCGATCATGTTCAACTTTTGGCGCACGATTACTTGTGAACCGCGATGGTTGGGCATGAAATGCTGGTAACGGGGGGTCGAGCACCAGAAAGTCTCCCGTGTGCGGTTCCGCGATGGACAACGCCAGCCGGTGCGACAAGCCGATAACGGCCTGGCGATAAGGACCCTGTTTGGGAAGAATCGTGGTCGGAGGCCGCATTTGCAGGCCCTCGCCGCCCAACCGGTCCAGTTGAGGCGTGGAATACCTTGGCAGGCCGGGAGCGCGGTTGTTTTGGAACAGCACGCCGACGTCGCCGTAGCCCATATCGTCGCACAGAATGAACAAGATATTGGGCGGCTGCGCTGCGGCCGCGGCAGAACCAGTGGATGGGTTGGCGAACGGCACTACCAGCGTCAGCCAGCAGCAGTTCATCAGGACGCGAATTTTCATAACCAGGCAATCTTCTTATGGGGTCCACGGCTCAGCCGGTGGATCGTTGCCCTGGCGACGGCCCAGATGGGCCATATCACGGGCACTGTCGCGCCGGGAGCACGGAAGCGAGGGTGGGAAGAGGACCTGCACCCACGCGGGTACGGCATACTGTGCCCGTGCGGAGCGCCTGGATGCGCAAGCGCTCCACCGAGCAGTGCCATTCTACACGTCGTAATAGAGGTAAAACTCGTACGGATGCGGACGGAGGCGCAAGGCGTCGTGTTCCTTTCGCTTGGCGGCAATCCAGGTGTCCAGGAAGTCCATGGTGAACACATCACCCTTCAGCAGGAAGTCATGGTCCTTTTCCAGGCAATCGAGGGCCTCGCCCAGGCTGCCTGGCACGCTGGGAACCTTCTTCAGCTCTTCCGGCGGCAGTTCGTAGATGTTTTTGTCGAGCGGTTCGCCGGGTTCGACTTTGTTGAGCACGCCGTCCAAGCCGGCCAACAGCAAGGCGGCGAAGGCGAGGTACGGATTACACGAAGGGTCCGGCGGGCGGTATTCGATGCGTTTGGCCTTGGGACTTTCGCTGAAGGTGGGAATGCGGATGGCGGCGGAACGGTTCCGGGCGCTGTAGGCCAGGTTGACCGGCGCTTCATAACCCGGCACGAGCCGCTTGTAACTGTTGGTGGTCGGACTGCAAATGGCGCACAAGGCCCGCGCGTGCTTGAGAACGCCGCCGATGTAGTAGAGCCCCATTTGGCTCAGACCGGCGTATTCGTTGCCGGCAAACAGCGGCTTGCCCTTCTTCCAGAGCGACTGATGTGTGTGCATGCCGGAGCCGTTGTCGCCGTAGAGCGGTTTGGGCATGAACGTCACGGTCTTGCCATGCTTGCGAGCGACGTTCTTCATCACGTACTTATAGACCATCATGGCGTCGGCGGACTTCACCAGCGTGGCGAACCGAATCCCCAACTCGGCCTGGCCGGCGGTGGCGACTTCATGATGGTGCTTTTCCACCTGGACGCCCAGCGATTGAAGCGTCAACAGCATCTCGGTGCGGATGTCCTGCTGGGTGTCGGCCGGTGCCACCGGGAAATAACCCTCCTTGTGGCGGATTTTATAGCCGAGATTCGGCATTTCCTCGCGTCCGGTGTTCCAAACCCCTTCCTCGCTATCAATCGAATAGAACGCGCCGTTGCTCTTTTGGTCATACTGAACATTGTCGAAGATGAAGAACTCGGCTTCGGGGCCGAACACCGCGGTGTCGGCCAGGCCGGTGCTGGCCAGGTATTTCTCCGCGCGTTGGGCGATGCCGCGGGGGTCGCGGGTGTAGGCCTCTTTAGTTCCTGTCTCGGCAATCGTGCAGGTGAGACTCAGGGTGGGAACGGCGCAGAAAGGGTCCACAAAGGCCGTGCCCGGGTCGGGCATCGCCAGCATATCCGAGGCCTCGATGGACTTCCACCCGCGGATGGAGGAACCGTCGAAGCCCAGTCCTTCGGCAAAGGCCTCCTCCGTCAATTCGCCCACCGGGACACTGAAGTGCTGCCAGGTGCCGAAGGTGTCCACGAACTTCACGTCCACCATCTTGACGTCGGCCTTCTTGGCCATTTCGATTACGCTTTTTGGAGTATTCATTTCTATTGGTTATTGAACTTGGGTTGCTGTGTTGAACTCCCCTCGCCCAGGCTGGGGAGCGGGGTAAACTGGAACGCTCGGGGCCGGATAGGAACGGGAATCGGCAATGTCTCGATAGACCGCGATGTCCGAATCGTCTTCATACGAGCCAACCTGCGGCGGCTGTGCGCCGCAGGAGTCATCAGCTCTGAAAACAGTTCAGGCGGTTCTCCCTTGCGGGAAGGCGAACTCCATCGCCCGGTTAGAGCATTAAGACAACGTCCACCATTGTCAACCCCGCAACACCCAAGGGCTTGAGCCGAAAACAAGGCGGGGGCGGACTTCAGCGTAAATGTGACGCCCAAGCGACATCCCCCAAGCAGAGGGTCTGGATTGAGGCATTTCGCGGGTGCTACTTGGGACAATGCGGCGCCAAGGTGGCTCGACTGCGAGTAAGGGCATTCTCGACCGTCAGCCGCGTACTCATCGTTTCGGACGATGGCACAGATGAAAGTCGCCTGCTAATATAGCCGCCATGAAGTTGGCGGACATTGGCTCTTCACCACGAAGACCGAGTCGTAACCATCTGACCTGCTCATGTCAGCCTATGGTTCTGCTGGCTCTCTTGCTGGGGAGCAGCCTCTCTGTTGCCGCGCAGCGGATATCCCCCTCAAAGCCAAATATTATCATTCTTCTCGCCGACGACCTGGGCTACGGGGACCTGAGCTGTTACGGAGCATTGAGAATCCACACGCCGAACGTGGACCGGTTGGCGGCAAAGGGAAGGCGTTTCACCCAGGCGTTTGCGCCGGCGGCAACTTGCACGCCTTCACGATATGCCTTGCTTACCGGTACCTATGCCTGGCGGCAGAAGGCGAGGCAAACCACGATTCTGGATGGCGATGCGCCCTTGGCCATCGAACCACGCAGCTTCACCCTGCCTGAAATGCTCCACCGCGCGGGTTACACCACCGGTGTTATTGGCAAATGGCATCTCGGGCTAGGCGATGGCCATGCCCCTGTGAATTTCAACGCGGAGGTCAAACCCGGCCCGCTCGAGGTCGGGTTCGACTATTCGTGCATCATTCCGGCGACATTGGACCGCGTGCCATCCGTGTGGATTGAGAACTATCACGTCATCAATGCCGATGCCGCCGATCCCATCACGGTCAGCTACCTCAAGAACATCAGCGACGATCCTACCGGCTTACAGCGTCCCGACCTGCTCCGGCAAGCGGCGGACAAGCAGCATTCCGGCACCATCGTCAACGGCGTCAGTCGGATTGGCTACATGAAAGGCGGGCACGCCGCGCGCTGGAAAGACGAGGCACTGCCGAAGATGCTGGTGGAGAAATCCATCACCTTCATGGAACAGCACCAAGCTAAGCCCTTTTTCCTCTACATCGGATTGTTTGAGCCTCACGTTCCCCGGTTGCCCAACCCGTCGTTTGTTGGGAAGAGCGACTGCGGTATCCGCGGAGATGATATTGTCCAAATGGACTGGGACGTAGGCCAGATTCTTGGTGCGCTCGACCGGTTGAAGCTCACGGATAGCACCCTCGTGCTGTTCACCAGCGACAACGGTCCGATTTTCTTCGACGGGTATTATGATCATTCCAAGGAGGATTCGCACGGTCATCGGCCGGCAGACGGTCTGCGCGGATGGAAGTACCTGGTTTACGAGGGCGGCACGCGGGTGCCCTTAATCGTCCGCTGGCCGGGTAAAGTGCCGGCTGGAACGTCCGACCAGATGGTGTGCCTCACCGACCTCATGGCCACCTGCGCGGCCCTGACCGGTCAGAAGCTGCCCGCAACTGCCGGTGTGGACAGCCGGAATCAACTCTCTGCGTTTCTTGGCAAGGCCAGAAAGCCTGCCCGTGAGGTGGTCGTGCAGCAGGGCATCTCCGGATCAATAGCCATCCGCCAAGGCGATTGGAAATACGTTCCACCGAACGCGGGCGTTCCCGCTGGTGGAATGGGGTCAGGGGCCAACCCCGACGACGAACGATTTGCCGCAGCGATCATTCACGAGCCTTTGTTATTCAACCTGGCAGACGATCCTGGCGAAACGAAGAACCTGGCCGCGAAATATCCGAAAAAGGCGGCTCAGTTATCGGCGCTGTTACGAACAATCCAGTCCGAAGGGCGTTCTCGTTGACCAGACGCACGCTGATGGTCAACGATTGTCCACTTAAGACCCTATGAGGTTCGAATTCATCCGCACGCTTCGCCTCCTTGGGGCGTTTGCCTCACTGCTGGCGGTCGCCCGCCCTTGTTTTGCCGGCGAAGCCTCATCCGCGTCGAACCACGAATCCGCAACGTCCATTCGCGGGGCGATTTACATTCCGGCAGAGGCTTACAATGCCCCGCAACTCTGGAGGGGCTTCAACTTGGCTGAAACCCGCCGCGATTTTGCGTATGCGCGCAAGATCAACCTGAACGCTCTGCGCATCTGGGCGAGCTACGAATATTGGCAGATGGAGCCTGAGCGATTCAAAAAGTCATTGGATCAACTGCTTGAAGCGGCTCATGAATCGGGCATCAGGATTCTCATCTCACTTTTCGAGAATTGCGGCGTGCCCCCCACGCCCGAGAACCTGTGGACGACCAATCCCGCCACGGCTTTCGCCATCAACTCGCCCGACAAGGACATATCGCTCCCGCAGAACCGCGAGCACTGGGAAAAGCCGCGGGAGTTTGTGAAGTGGTTCATGCAGAATCATCGCAATGACAGCCGCCTCCTGGCGATCGAGGTTATGAACGAGCCGGAGCCACAATTCAGAGCCAACAAACCCACAATGCCCTTTGCCAAATCCATGTTCCAAACCGCTAAATCCCTCAAGGGCTCGGTGGCGCTCACCGTCGGCACCGTTTCCGTAGAGCAGGCTGAGCAGTTTATTCCGCTGGGCCTGGATGTCATCGAGTTTCACGATAATTTTCCGCGAGACCTGCAGAGATTTGAGAAATCGCTCCAACATGCCGTGCAAGTGGGAGAGAAGCACAAGCTGCCGGTGTGGTTGACAGAATGGCAGCGGTTGCGGCCCAGTGGTTCGGGTTTTGGCAACGAAACCATTACCCATGATGAAACGCTTCCGGATTACGCGTCCCTCGCCGCCACGGTTCAGAAATATCCCGTCGGGAACTTCTTCTGGTCGCTGATGATCAAGCGAGCCTATCTTCCCTCACAGCGCCATAAGGGCACCATCAACGGACTCTTTTGGCCGGACGGATCGGCGTGGAGTCTGGCCGATGCCCGCGCCATTGCCAGAGACCCCTCGCTCAAACTCACAGAAAACAAGACGCTTCCACCCGGGTTCCTGGACTTTTTGGGCCGCTCGAACTGAACTCGTTTGTTTTCAACTCCTCCGCCGACGATTCGTCAACCGGCGGCGCGCCTTGTGGCGGCGCTGCCCAAACCTGGGACTCGCAGAGCGGGATGGACCACCCGCCCGTAGGCGTTCAAATCCGGCGCAAGTTGTTGCCGCGGATAATCCCGTGGCCTCCCGGCCAACGCATTTGGGGTCCCTCCACCCCACCAACTCGGCTTACATTGGATGCTTGTTCTGTCACCTGGCGAGTCCGACACTCGTCTAGACGTCTATTATGCGAAGAATCGTTTCCCGCCTCCCACGGGTGGCGCTAGCGGCCCTCATTTTGGTGGGCGCCGTGTGCGCTTCCCACGCCGCCACGCGCACCAATGTTCTGTTCATCGCCATTGACGACCTGACGACCACGGCGGTCGGTTGTTATGGCAACCCGCAGCCCCAAACGCCACGCCTCGACCGGTTCGCCCAAAGCGCGGTGCGCTTTGACCGCGCCTATTGCCAATACCCGCTGTGCGGTCCAAGCCGCTGTTCGCTGATGCTCGGCTTGCGCCCTGACACCACGCGCCTTTATCAGAACAGCATGAGCAACCCCATCCGGCGCTATTTCCCCGACATCCTCACCCTGCCCCAGATGTTCAAGAATGACGGCTACTTCTCGGGGCGCGTTGGGAAAATGTACCATTACGGCGTGCCCGGACAGATTGGCACCAGCGGCATTGATGATCCGCCTTCATGGAACCAGGTCGTCAATCCCGCCGGACGGGACAAGGATGACGAACGCGAGGTCATAAAGCTGCTTCCCAAGATCAAGAACCTAGGCGGAACTCTCTGCTGGATGCAGGCGCGCGGCACGGATGCCGAGCAGACGGATGGCAAGGTGGCCACCGAGACGATCAAGATGCTCGAAGCCAACAAGGATAAGCCCTTCTTCATCGGGTGCGGCTTCTACCGTCCGCATGTGCCCGACATCGCCATCAAGCAGTGGTTTGATTTGTATCCGCTGGATACCATCACACTGCCAAACGAGCCAAACCACGTGACCAACATCCCCCCGATCGCCCTGACGGTGAAGCCGGCCAACTTCGGCCTGGAGCCGTTACCGCTCCGTGAATTCAAACGCGCTTACTTCGCGGCGACCAGCTTTGTGGACGCGCAGTTCGGCAAGGTGTTGGATGCCCTGCATCGGCTCAACCTGGAGGACAAGACGATCGTGGTGGTTTGGAGCGACCATGGCTGGTGCCTCGGCGAACATGGCCAGTGGCAAAAACAATTGCTTTTTGAGGAGTCCGCGCGCGTCGTATTGATGGTGCGCCAACCCGGGGCCCTGGGCAACGGCCAGACTTGCTTCCGTCCGGTCGAGTTGCTCGATCTCTATCCCACGCTGGCCGATTTGTGCGGCCTGACCCCGCCCTCCAATCTCGAAGGCAAGAGCTTGCGGCCAATGTTGAATAATCCAAAGGCCGATTGGAATCGTCCCGCGTTTTCCCAAGTTGCGCGCCGCGCCCGCGATGGCATGGGCGGCGTCATGGGCCATTCCGTGCGCACGGAGCGGTTCCGCTACACCGAGTGGAACGGGGGCAAGGAGGGCCAAGAGCTTTATGACGAACAGAAAGATCCCAAGGAATACCACAACCTGGCCCATGACGCGAATTACGCCACGACGATGGCCCAGATGAAGCAGCTTTTGCAAAACATCCCGAAGACTGCTGCACCGGCCGCGGCAACCCCGGCCCCAACCCCATAGGCAACTTATGATTGTAAGAGGTGCACTCATTCAGGCGACGAACCCGGAGCCGGGGACTTCGCCGGTCCAGACCATCAAGCAGGCCATGCTCGAAAAGCACGTGAAGCTGATCGCCGAGGCGGCGCGCCAGGGTGCACAGGTCGCATGCCTCCAGGAAATCTTCTACGGCCCCTACTTTTGCTGCGAGCAGGAGCCCAAGTGGTATGAGTCCACCGAGCGCGTGCCCGACGGCCCGACCATCAAGCTGATGCAGCGCCTGGCCAAAGAGCACGGCATGGTGATGATCGTGCCCGTCTATGAAGAGGAAGCCACCGGCACCTACTACAACACCGCCGCGGTCATAGACGCCGACGGCAAATACGTCGGCAAGTACCGCAAAAACCACATTCCGCACTGCAAACCCGGCTTCTGGGAAAAGTTCTACTTCAAGCCCGGCAACCTCGGCTACCCGGTCTTCGACACGGCCGTAGGCAAGGTAGGAGTCTATATCTGCTACGACCGGCATTTCCCGGAAGGCTGGCGCCTGCTTGGGATCAACGGCGCGGAAATCGTGTTCAATCCCAGTGCCACGGTGGCCGGCTTGAGTGAATACCTGTGGAAGCTTGAACAACCAGCCGCCGCCGTCGCGAACATCTATTATGTGGGCGCCATCAACCGCGTCGGGGTGGAAAAGCCGTGGGACTTCGGCGAGTTCTATGGGCAAAGTTACTTCTGCAACCCGCGCGGCCAGGTGCTGTCTGAAGGCCCGCGGGATGCGGACGCCGTGGTGGTTGCCGACCTGGATTTGGGCCTCATTCGCGAGGTGCGCAACGTCTGGCAGTTCTACCGCGATCGGCGCCCCGAAACCTACGAGAAAATGACCGAGCTGCTCCCGTAATTCGCACGGCAACGCGGCAGTGTACGGGCAAGTTCACGAGCGTCGAATCTGCGCACACCCAGGCGGAGTTGCATTGAATTCTCGTCACCAGAACGCTTAAAGTGGGACCCATGATTCGTCGATCATTGCTGAGTTTCGTGCTGCTCTTGGGCCTGCTTTCGCCCTGTGCGGCCCAGCGATTCTTACCGACAAATTGCACGGCGCTGGTCGAGCTGCTGCCGGCCCCTCCCGCGAATGATTCACCAGCCGGGCGCGCGGATCTCGAAACGGTTCTGCATGTCCAGGCTGACCGCACCCCCGAACAGGTAAAGCGCGCCAAGCGTGTCGCCAGTCAAAGCGTGACGTCGTTCGCACGGCCTGTGCTCGGAGAATGGTTTCACTCCCGTGAGGTCCCCCGCACCATGGCGCTCTTCGACGAAATTGGCCGGGAAAGCCGCAAGGTGATTGATGACCAGGTGAAGCGCCGGTGGAATCGCAAGCGCCCCTACCTCTACTCCACCGAGGTGCATCCTGTCGTTGGCCGGCCCGATAACACCTCTTATCCAAGTGGGCACGCCGCCGCAGCGGCGCTCTGGGGGACGATTCTCTCCGCCGCATTCCCGGAGAAAACCGCGGAGTTTCAGGCCCAGATTCACGAGGTCATGTGGTGCCGGGTGTTGGGCGGCGCACACTACCCGAGTGACACCGTGGCGGGAGAGTTGCTGGGGGAGGCCATTGCCAAAGAGATGTTGAAATCTGACGCAATGCAGGCCGCCCTCAGGACTATGCGCGAAGAAATATCCCCCCATCTGGGTGCGTCGGGCATGGCCGCTCCACAACCGCCGCTCGCCCAATGATCGGGCCAGCATGAGATAGGCAAATTCGTCGGTCGGGCCCGGGGCGGCCCCGCCCAGAGCAAGGCTTGCCAATTCCTCGCTCGCACTGTATCTACATAGCCATTGGCAATGGAGTTTGCCATCCCGCAGGGGAAAACTGCCGGAGAGTTTCTGAGCTGATAACTCCTATCAACGCAACCGCGTGGATGGGAGCCTTCCTATTCCCACGCACATAAAGTGAACCGTATTATGCGCTCTGACATGATCAAAAAAGGCGCCGAACGCGCGCCGCATCGCAGTCTGCTTCGGGCCACGGGCTCCATCGAATCCGAGGAGGATTTCAACAAGCCGTTTATCGCAATCTGCAACAGTTACACCGATTGCATCCCCGGCCATGCCCA
>DATJVT010000547.1:0-4117 GCA_035501695.1 Terriglobia bacterium
CCAGGGGGAATTGACCCACCCGCCGGGTCCCCTGCTGTGCGGTAAGTGCCCCTCATGGGGCTGGGCAAGGCCCGGTTGCTAACCGGCCTTTTCTAATATTGTAAGACTGATTTTCTGTGCCAGCACCATCTCTCGAGTGACCTGAAACTCGCGGACCTTCTTGTATGACGGCAAATAGTACATCAGATCGAGCATAAGGTCTTCTAAAATCATGCGCAATCCGCGGGCACCGACTTTCCGCTCCATGGCCAGGTCGGCAATCGCTTCGAGGGCCTCGTCGGTGAAACGCAGCCGCACATTTTCAAATTCAAACAGCTTCTGATACTGCTTGACTATGGCGTTTTTGGGCCGGGTAAGGATCTGAATCAGGGCGGAACGGTCGAGATCTTCCAGCACGGCGGTGACGGGCATGCGGCCAATAAATTCCGGAATAAAGCCAAACTTGATGAGATCGATGGGCTGCACCTGGCTGAGAAGATCTATATCACGGCGCCCGCTGAGGCTGCGGATGGAACCTTTTTCCTCTTCCTGCAGGAAGCCCATGGACTTCTTGCCGGTGCGGCGGGCAATCGTCTTTTCCAACCCCACGAAGGCGCCACCGCAAATAAAAAGAATGTTGGTGGTATCGACTGGGGTAAATTCCTGATGCGGATGCTTCCGGCCGCCCTGCGGCGGAACGTTGGCTACCGTACCTTCCAGGATTTTCAGCAACGCCTGCTGGACGCCCTCGCCCGAGACATCGCGGGTAATAGAGGGGTTCTCATCCTTGCGGCAGATTTTGTCAATCTCATCGATATAGATGATTCCCTGCTGGCACTTGGCAACATCTCCGTCGGCTGCCTGGAGCAGTTTGAGGATGATGTTTTCCACATCCTCGCCGACGTAGCCGGCTTCGGTGAGGGTGGTGGCGTCGACGATGGCGAAAGGCACGTCGAGAATTTTGGCCAAGGTCTGCGCCATCAAAGTCTTGCCGGTACCGGTGGGGCCGATCAAAAGGATGTTGGACTTCTGCAGCTCGACTTCAGTATTGCGCAGGCGGTTCATGTGAATCCGCTTGCAATGGTTATAAACGGCGACTGCCAGCTTCTTCTTGGTGGCTTCCTGACCGATCACATACTGATCGAGAAACTCTTTCACTTCCAATGGCTTAGGGATTTTGTTGGGAGTTCCCGAAGGAGGCTCGACCTTGTCATCCTCTAAAATTGAGTTGCAGACAGCAATGCACTCATCGCAGATATAAGCACGCGGATAGTCGCTGGGGGAAGAGATCAGCTTACCGACAACGTCCTGACTTTTATGGCAAAAGGAACACCGCAAAGCATCATCGGATCCGGTCCGCTTCACGCAGTTACTCTCCTGTCCCGCCGATTCGAAGAAGTCAATTCACCGGCGGCAAAAAGCGACCGCCAGCGCCACGAAGCCGGGGTTACGACCTGAAACGCTTTCGTCTCTATTATCACCTGAACTGCTTTCCTTAGCAATGTACTCCAAGGTTGGTACCGTCAGACGGTACTAAAAACACGTTTAATCGGTCTTGCGCGCGTGTTCGAACAGAAAACCGAGAGTCTTTTCGGTCTGGATGTGGCTGGCGATACGACCGAGAGTACCGTCTTTTTCGAAACGCATCTGCACGGCGGCGACGGGCTCGCGCTGCTGGCGGGCCAGGCGCTCGACCTCGCGATCGACTTCGTCGCGGGTGGCATGGATGGCTTCCCGCTCGGAAATGCGGGAGAGCAGCATGGAGGCCTTGACTTCGCGCAAGGCTTTATCTCGCTGAGTGGCTTTGACTTTCTCCCAATCGAGCTTGATAGATTTGGGATCGACGCCTTCGGCCGCCATGGCACGCAGGCTCTGCTCGACGCGGTTCTTGATCTGGCGCTCGATGAAAACTTCCGGCACGGGAAACTCGTGGCGGTCCACGAGGGCGTCGACGATTTTGTTTTTGGCTTCCTGCTGGGCCTCAAACTGGCGCTGGGCAAAGATATTCTTGCGGATGGCGTCGCGCAACTCGTTGAGATTGCGGTAATCGCCAAGGTCCTGGGCAAATTCGTCGTTGAGCTCGGGCAGTTCCTTTTTGCGGACGCCTTTAACGGTGGCATGGAAGGTGATGGTTTTACCGGCCATGCGCTTGGCACCGTAATCTTCCGGGTAGGTCACCGGGAATTCCTTTTCGTCGCCCGGGCTGAGGCCGAGGAGATTGTCGGTAAAGGCCTCGAAGGTATCGGCGCCACCGATTTCGAGGACCATTTCGTCCTGATGGACCGGTTCGCCTTCAATACCGGCGATACTTTCGAGGGCCACCACGGCGTAGTCGCCCTTCTCGATGGGCCGCGGGTCGATGTTGACGTACTCGGCCTTCTGCTCGCGGACCTCCTGGATGCGTTTCTCAAGGTCTTCGGGGGTGACATCCGGGTCGTGATAGGGGACCTCCACATCTTTATATTCGCCGAGCTCGATGGGCGGCACGACTTCGAATTCAGCCTTGAACCGGAGGGGCTCGCCTTCATGGAAGTGGACGTCGGAAATGTCGGGGGTGCCGACTACATTGAGGTTTTCGGCCTCAAACTGCTTCTGGAGGTGCTTGGGGATGAGGCTTTCCAACACCTGCTGCCGGATTTGGCCCGCGAACTGTTTGCGAATCAGACCGGAAGGCACCTTACCAGGGCGGAAACCGGGGAGCCGGGCGCGCTTCTGGACGTCGGCAGCCACGCGCGTGGTTTCGCTTTCGACCTCCTGAACTGGAATGGAGATCTCCAGCGAGTGCTTACAACCTTCAATCAATGCCAAGTGGATTCGACCTCAGGAAAGAACAATGGCGTAAGTTCCATAATACCACGGGGAAGCAACCCGTTCACCGGTTCCGCGAGGGACGGCGGGGGACGGGCGGCGGAGTACGGAACGATAACCGTTAACCGCTTTTGCCGGGGTGATTGCCATATAAACCAAATAACCAAAGAGAGATTTTCATATTGCGGCGATATGCATAGAATGCGATGCATGAAATACTTGCAGCACATGTTGAAAGACGAAACCGGTCAGGACCTGATCGAATATACACTTTTAATGGCCTTCGTTGCCCTGGCATCGGCGGCCCTGTTTATTGGAGCAGGCGGCAGCATACAAGGAATCTGGGTTGCCACCAACAGCCAGTTGAGCGCGGCTAACGCGTCGGCCTCGTAGACCGTTTGGGACGCTTGGGATAGATCGGAAATAGCAGGGGGGCCGGTGTGTCAGGTGGGAGCCTCGAAGGGCGACGGCGCACGCGTGCCGGCAGGGCTTAGAGGGGTTGTATATACGGCTGAGCGCGCCGCTGGTGACTGTCTGCGCCGGCGAACGCGCTTGTGGCCGGGAGATGGGACAGCGGAAAGTTCTTCCTCTCGGGGGGCCTGCGGCACGGGTTGGTTGGGCGCGAGTTCGGGGCGCAGAGCCCGGAGGCGCTCGAATTCTTCGAGGGCACGCCGATAGTTGCGCTCGGCCTGGGCCTGATAGCGCAGGAAGACCGTCCAGACATCGGAGCGGGCGACCATGCGCTGAAAGCCTTCGGCGAACGCCATGTTGCGGTTCTGACCTTGCGTGATTTCGATGTCGCCATCGCCGACGAACTGGGCGTTCATGATGAGAGTGAGGTCGCCGCGGCCATCGCAGAACTCGTTCATGGCACTGGCACACAGGCCGGCTTCGAGGCGGTAGGCACGAAAGATGGCCTGTTGCGCGAGGGCCATGCGACGGAGGGCGATTCGCTCCTGCGAGTTCACCGGGGTATAGACGGAGACGAGATCGGCCTCCAGGCGAGCGATTTCCTGAAAATCTTCCAGACGGATGACGGCGAAGTCGGCGGCGCGGAACTCGCGCGCGGCGGCGGGCGGAGCGGGCGGCCCGGCGGCGGGGGGCTTGTCGTCTGGTTTGGGGCCGGAATTGTGGGAACGGCGCATGATGTCCTCTCGGTTCCAGGCATAACATGAGGGCGGAGAGAAAAAACGGGGTAAGAGATCGCTTGCCGGCGGCAAGACCGCCGGCGTTACCGGGCGGCGGCGGCGAGGTTGCGGGTTGCGAGGTGGGCCTGCAAGGCGGATTGGCCGGCCTGGATGAGGGCCTGCAATTTGGCGTCGGGCATGTC
>DATJVT010000548.1:0-19431 GCA_035501695.1 Terriglobia bacterium
ATCCCGTCAGCCCGTGCGGTAATGGCGGGAGCATGTCTTACGAGTAGGCCTTTTCCTTCCATCCTACACTTGGGGCTTTACTCCCACACGTCGAAAGGCCAAAATGGGAAGTCTTGACCCATGGCCGATAAACTCTCTCCCACCGTGCGCCGCCTGCTGGCAGGATTTGCGGTTGCGACGCTCTTCTGTATCTATGCTGTGGAGGTCACGCGCGCCTCGCGCGACCTCTCGGTGACTTGGGACGAACCCACCCACATCATGGCCGGCTATCGCTACTGGCAGGCAAGCGATTACGGCTTGAATCCCGAGCACCCGCCCCTGGCCAAATTAGTAGGGGCGCTGCCGCTCCTCTTGATGCACCTCAGAGTGCCGAAGGTGGGTCGCGACTGTTCCAAGCCCATGGTCGTCATCCAGGGCCGGGCGCTGGTGTACCAGAACGACGCGGACACCCTGTTGCTCGGGGCGCGCCTGGCGGAAGCAGTGGTAGGGCTGTGCCTGGTTCTGCTCCTGTTTGAAGCGGGGTATCGCATGTTCGGCCTGGCCGTGGGGTGGATCGCCGCCGTGGTCGCCGTATTTGAGCCGAATCTGCTGGCGCATTCCACCCTGGTGACCACCGACTTTGCCCTTACGTGCTTCCTTTTTGCCTCCGTTTACGCCTTCTGGCGGCTGGCCGAGCAGCCTTCCCTGCTCCGCCTGGTCTCATGCGGGATGATGAGTGGGTTGGCGCTGGCCTCCAAGCACTCTGCCATTCTCCTCCCCCCCATCCTGGCGATGCTGGCGGCAGTGGAAATTTATCACAATGTGAAAAGCGCGGAAGGGCGAGCACCGGGTCAGAAGCGCGCCCTTGGTCACGAGATTACCCGTTGGACCGGAAGATTGCTCGTCATCGGAGGGATCGCGACCCTGGTGCTCTGGGCCTTCTACGGGTTCCGCTACCCGGCACGGCCTGACGGTCTGCCGCTTCCCGTGGGCGTGGGAGAGTACACACGATTCTTGAAGGGGCACTTCGCGCCGTGGTCAATCAACACTGCCGCGCGCTACAAACTCCTGCCGGAGTCCTACCTCTTCGGCCTCGTCGATGTGCTCGTCGTTACCGGCGGCCCCAGGATGTCTTTTCTCCTGGGCCGTCTCTACCCCCACGCCCTCTGGTATTACTTCCCCGTCTGCTTCGTTATCAAATCCACGCTGGGCTTTCTGGTGCTTCTTATTCTCAGTATCGTAGTGGTCAGGAAATGGTCTGGAGAAGGCCATCGCAAGGCGGCGTATTTGCTGATTCCGCCCGCGTTCTTCATGGCCGTCTCCCTGACCTCGGGGACCAATATGGGAATCCGCCATATTCTTCCGGTCTACCCTTTTCTGATCCTCGCGGCGGCCGCGGGGGCGTGGGTGCTGGCCAAACGACATAAGGCCTGGGCCATCGCCATTGCCGCACTGGTGGTATTTCACCTTGCGTCGTCTCTCCATACGCTTCCCGACTATCTTGCCTACTCCAACGAATTGTTCGGGGGAACGTCGCGGACCTATTTGAGCCTTTCTGATTCCAATGTCGACTGGGGACAAGGGATCCGCGAAGCTGCGAAGTATCTGGAAAAGCGCCACATCAAGGATTGCTGGCTCGCTTACTTCGGTACGGCTGACCCGGCCTATTACCATCTCCCATGCAAGCCGTTGCCCGATCCGTTCTTGCGGTGGTGGGGTGAACCGATCCCCGTCCCCCCGGAGAAATATCATGGAGTCGTTCTGATCAGCGCCACGGAGATTGCCGCTCCTTACTGGGGCAAGGGACCGATAAACCCTTACGACCAGTTTCTCGACCAGAAGCCAACGGACAACATCGGCGGCTCGGTTCTGGTCTATGAAGGAGATGTGGATTTGCGGCGCCCCTCGGCCTTCGGCCACATGTATCACGCTTGGGATTTGATCAAAGTAAAGAACCAGGAAGGCGCCATCCAGGAAGCGCTGAAAGCCGGGGAACTCGCCCCGGACCACCCCGGCCCTGCATTTATCGTCGGATATATCCTGGCTCAGCAGCACCGGACGGAAGCCGCCCGGATTCAGCTCGAGGAATCACTTCGGCTCGCCGAGGCTGCCTATCCCGATTACCAACCCCTGTGGGTCATGACCGCCAAGTCGGAATTAGCCACACTGCCGTAACAAGTTTGGCAACACCTGTACCTACGTTCATCCTGCAGCGAGTGTTTTCCTGCACGGTGGGCATAATCCCATGGCCCAATCATCTCTTGTGCTTTGAGACTAAGAAAACATCTCTCCGCATCGGCGGGGCGTCGCTTGACCCCGACCAACGGAAACCGGAAGTGGCGGCACCCGGCAACCCGAGGTTCAGCGAATAGGCCTTTATTTGATTATGGATTTGTACAGGCTCTTCGGTTAGGATATTGACGTTTGCCAATTACTATCGCTGGGCATAGCTAAAACATATAGCGATCCCTGTTAGTTTGCTCGTATGAGGTGTCCTCATGCTCAAAGCTCTTTTCCGGGCGAGGCGTCGGTCCAAAGGGAACCAAGCACAGGATCATTGGGACAGCGCTGCAGCCACGCCTTATCAACCGCCCAAGGATGGGGGCAAGCTCATCGTCCTCACCGCTCCCCTGACCGAAACCATCGACCACGCCGGCTATTTCATTCAGATGGCGTTGGCTTCGCTGCCGGTCTGGATGGAGTTCGTCATCAACGACAAATACCCCACGTGGCGCCAGGTGGAGCACAACCCCGATGGGTCGGCGCGCTACATGCCGGCGGGTGTGCGTCTGGTGGAGAAGTCCCTCCAGAGGGATTTCAATCCCGACGACATCGTGGTCTGCTATCCGGATGACCTGGACAAATTCCTCGGGCCTCGCACGCGCGCGGTAGGCGTGTCGACCCACAATCCCCTGGGTGTAACCTTTGCCGCGGGTGTTTACACCTCCATGTTTGGCTCTTCCAAGGAGCCCATCAATTCGTACTATGCCAAGCTGATGTTCGCCAAGATCAAGGCCAATCCCTTTCGTCAGAACTTCAAGGTCATTGTAGGCGGATCGGGGGGTTGGCAAATCATCCAGACCAACAGCTTTGAGGAATTGGGCGTCGACTGCGTCGTGGAAGGGCGCAGCGAATCCGTGGACGTTACTTGCTTGCTCCACAAGGCCCTTCGGGGCGAGACGTTGCCGCGTGAAGTCACCGTGGTTCATCCCACGGACCGCCAGAGCATTCTGGTGCCGGAAAAGCGTACGACCTTCGGCGTCATTGAAATGACCACCGGTTGCGGGCGGCGCTGCCAGTTCTGCTTGCCCGACCTGAACCCCCAAATCGACGTTCCCAAGGACAAGATCATGGCGGCCGTGCGCGCCAATGTTCGCGAAGGCAATGGCCAGATCTCCCTCGCCACCGAAGACATGTTCATCTGGGGCCAGGTCCGAACCGGAACGCCTTTCTTTTTCCCCAACCGGGAGGAACTGGTATCGCTCTATACCGACATTGCGGAGACTCCGGGGGTGAAGAGTCACCTGCTGAGCCACTGCACCATGGCGCCCCTGGTCGTTGACCCGTTGTTGATCAAGCGACTCTCGGAGAAACTGCTGGACTTGAGCCCCGTGCGCATTCGGCTCAGCTCGCACCCGGAAAAGCGCGCGCTATCGCCTCTCATCGGCCTGGAGACGGGTTCGGTGCGCATGGCGAAGCAGATTATGCCCAGCAAGGGGGTGCCGTTCGCCATCGATGACTGGCCCAGTGTGGTTCTGGAAGGCTTGCGCATTGCGAATGAGAACAACTGGTTCCCGGTCATGACGTTGATGGTTGGCAATCCGGGTGAAACGGACGATGATTCCCGCGCCACGCTTGACCTGCTTTATGAGATCGAGCGCCGCGGGCTGTGGGCCATTCTGGTGCCTTCCATCTTCACGCCCCTGCACGACACTCGCATGGAAAGCAAGCGCGGCGTTACCGAAACGCGGCAGCTTACACTCTTGCAGTGGCAGATTATTATGAAGTGTTGGAAGATGGATTTAGGGCCGGCTTTCAACAAGTGGTGGGCGCCCCTAGTGTGGAAGCTCGGCTCGCTGATCGTCTGGCTGCTCAAGGTGCGCCACACCAACGGGCCGAACTTCAAGTGGCCGCTCATCATGTTCTCAAGCCTGATCCCGGAGAAACTCCTGGGGAGCCTGGGCAAAATCTATGTGGGCCGCCCGCTCAAGACCAAAACCCGGCGCGAACTCATCGCCTCGCTCAAACCGCACTACTGGCAGTACCTGCGCCCAGACAACGGAGATATGCCGGCGGGCTGCACTCCGCCCGCGGGTCGCGCGCCACAGCGCTTCGAGGAAGACCTGCGCGTCACGGTGTAAGATCGCCTGGAATTGGTGATTCAGCCGCTGCGCCGCGGGCGGGAGACTTGGTAACCGCCATAAGTACGAAGCCCACGGCTGCTCCGATCAGCACGGTCGATACCGTTTTCCGCAGCGGGAACCTGGCCAGGTATCCTGCCATCGGCCCGCCCACGGCGCTTCCCATAAACTGCAGCGTGTTGTAGAAGCCCAGCGCAGTTCCGTAAGACGTTCCCGGCGCTGCCTCACTCACCAGGGCAGGAAGAATTGGCTCCAGGCCGGTGAAGCCGATGTAGAAGAGCAACCCGCCGACGAACACGTGAACCAGCCGGTGCGGGTCCAGGCCGATCGCAGAAGGAGTCAACCACATAAGGAAGCTTGGTATGAAGAACAGGAAGGCAACCGCAGAGAGCGGTCGTCCCCACCCCTTGTCCGTCCCGCGCGAAAAGCCAAACATCATCACGGCGCTGATGATCAACATGGGCAGCAGCAGCTTGTAGTAATCGGTCATGCGCATTTTGTGCTGTCCAGTGATGATGAGGGGCATGTGGAAGTAGAACGTAGCCATGAAGAGGTTCATCAGGAACGCGCCTATGCCGTAGACAAGCAGTTGAGAGCGCAAGAAGACTATCGAGAGCGGGGTGGGTGTCTCACGCGGAGGCCGCTCATCCCGAAGGAAGCGGACCAGAGGAACGTCGGTAGCCAACCCCAGAATGCCGGTAATCCAAAACAGTGACGCCGTGCCGAACCATCCCGCCAGGATGGGACCGACGACAATTCCAATGATGAAGGAGACGCCAATGGGAATTCCCAGCATGGCCATCGCGGTCGAACGCTGCTCGGGTTGAACGTAGTCGGCCACGGTGGCAAAGGCGACGGATATCACCGCTCCACCGCCCTGCACGAACCGGCCGAAAATCAGCACCCAGATCTGCCAGGAGTAAGGGAATATCTGCGGCAGCGCGCAAAGGAACGAACCCAGGCTGAACAGGGTCATTCCCAGCGTCAACACTCTGCGTCTCCCGATACGATCCGACAGCCTGCCCATGGGGATTTGCAGAATCGCCATCACCAGCGCGTAGGCGCCGAAGGCAAAGCCCACCAAGAACTTGGAGGTGGTGAACTGGAGACCGTACAGGGTGAATACGGGCAGGACCAGGAATAGGCCCAGCATGCGCAATCCCACCATGCTGGCGAGCGCCAAAAGCACCTTCTTTTGTGTCGAGGTGAAGGAAAGACGTTTACTGAGAGTGAGGGTTGGCATTACGTAATTGAGGATAAGGGTTAAAGGATACAGGGTAAAGGATAAAACGGCATAGCCGTTGGATTAACCATCTCGCGCTTGCGATATACCCTTTACCCTTCACCCTTTAGCCTTCTACAAACTCCGCTTGCACATGACGGGGAAGCAGACCCTTCTCGAAGCCGCGGTCAAGCAGAGTCTGCACCGCCCGGCGGCCCCGGTCGCCGTAATCGAGGGTCCAGTCGTTCACGTACATGGCCACAAAACGGTCGGCGGTGGGAGAATCGAGCCCGCGCCCAAATTGCAGAGCATAGTTGAGGGCCTCTTCCCGATTGTCGAGCGCATACTGAATGCTGGCCTTGAGAATCTTGGCCACGGCGCGGGTCGTGTCTCGGTCAAGCGAACGCAGAATGAGGTTCGCCCCCAGCGGCAAGGGCAAAGCGGTCTCATGGTGCCACCACTCACCCAAATCCACGATCTTCTTCAAGCCCACTTCGGAATAGGTCAATTGGCCTTCGTGAATAACCACCCCGGCATCTGCCCCTCCCTGGCTGACGGTTTCGAGAATCTGGTCGAAAGGCGTGAAGACGGGCTCAACGTCCGGTTCGTAGAGTTTGAGTGCCAGGTACGCGGTGGTCATCTTGCCCGGAACAGCGATGCGCTTGCCGCGCAGACCTTCCGGCCCGAAAGGGGTTCGCGCCACTACAATGGGTCCGTAGCGTTCGCCAAAACTCGCCCCCGAAGGCAGAAGAATGTAACGTTCGGCGAGGTGAGGGTAGGCGTGGAAAGACGCAGCGGTGATATCGTAGACCCCCTGCAACGCCTTCTGATTAAGCGACTCGATATCCTCCAACACGTGCTTGAAGGAGAA
Source organism: Terriglobia bacterium (assembly GCA_035501695.1). GTDB lineage: Bacteria > Acidobacteriota > Terriglobia > UBA7540 > UBA7540 > Bog-366. Next base: position 6,434 of record DATJVT010000548.1, read on the forward strand.
ATTTTGGGTGGGAATCTTCCGGGTCGCCAGGGCGTAGAACATGAAAGCATCGTCGGAATCCGGGCTATGCGCCAGCTTCAATTCAACCGCACGCAAATGTGTTTCGCCCGCCCTTTGGGTGGTGAAAGATGACATTCCTGTTCTCGACATAACGGTGATTTGGGACTTGAAACCCTATTCTATCACAACTGGTGGGCGGGAGAACGATCCTCCCACCACGGCACTGAAGTTTGTCTCGAGGTTTTTAGCGATTTGAAGATCGGCAGGTAATCCCACCCCTACTCTCCCGCCTGCAACCGGCGTCCTGTACGGGGACATAGCCGGCTGCCCTCAGGGCTTGGCGGCGGGCGCGGCCGCGCCCAAGCGGGTGCGAATGGCTCGTTTGGCTCGCAGCGACTCCGCGACTACATCATTATCGGAATCGTGATCCAGACGGTCGAGTTGTTGCAGACTCCCCTGGTCTCCGCTATACATCAGCACCTCGCACAAGCGCCTGCGGATTGCGCCGTCCGGACTCTGCAAGTAAGGGTAGAGCTTGGGCAGGAAGGCAGGGTTGCGCGTGAGCTCGATCAGGTAGGAACGGGCAATGTCGCCCCGGATCTTCCCGCCTAACTCGCTTACGACATCGTTGAGGGCATCCTCCTTACCAAGTGCGGCGAGCGCGAAGTTGATAGCCAGCTTGGCCCCGGCGTCCTTTTCCGCCATGGCAGCCTTTTCCAGCTCACTTCGGCTCTGAGGGTCGGCGGCTCGGGCTAACCCCTCCGCCGCCGCAGTACGGATAGTCTTATCCTCGTTCCACAGCGCCTTGATGAAGATGGGCACGGAGACCCTATCGCCCAGGTAAGCCAATCCTTGTATGGCGGCAACTTTGTCTTTCTGATCCGGGGCGTTCTGGAAAGTCGATTGCAACTTTGGCAAGGCTTCACTGGTACGAAGAACGCCGACCGTAACACACGCGTCGCGTTTGACGTCTTTATCAGGAGAATCGAGCAGGTCAAGGAGCTTCGGGCCTGCCGTCATATCCTTAATTTTGGTGAGGGAATTAAGGGCTTCCCGGGCAAGGTCCGAGTCAGAAGAGTGCGCCGCAGCTACCAGGTCGATGACTGCGGGCTTGGCCAGCAGAATCCCTAGCCCCTTGGCGGCCTCCCGAGCCGCTTCGTTCGAACGGGTGTCTTTCATCGCCGCAATCAAGGCCGTGATAACGCCAGGATCAACGAAAATCCCCGGGTCAATCTTGGAATCGTCCGCTTGGAAATGACTGGTGGCACGTTGCCAATTCTTGCTTACGAACCCCGTAAAGCCCGATTTGGGTAGCACGCCCGAGTAATATCCCACAAGGCACTGCACGGCGGTGATGCGCACGCTATCATCCACATCCTTCGTTGCCTGCTCCAGGGGTGGCAGGACTTCAGGCTGATGGAATTGGGCCAGCGCGAAAACCACCTCACGCCGTACCTTGGGGCTGGGGTCGCTCAACGCCGCCACTAACGCCGGAATCGTACTCCGATCTCCCTCCTTACCCAGGTCCCTCGCCGCCTTGGATCGTACTCCTTCGCTGTGTCCCTGCTTTAGGAGCATGACATTAGGGTTGTTACTAGTTGGGGAAGCTGTGGGAGGGGGGGCGGGCGGTGTCGGGGCGGGCGCCGCTGGAGCGGGAGCAGGCTTGCTTTCCTGCCCCACCACCCCAATGGTGGGAAAAACCAGAGCTAGAACCACAAGAATGACAAGCTGCGGTAAACGCCTCATTTTCCCTCGCATTGGTTTTGCCCTACCTCTCCGACGGCTGAGATGGAGGCACATGCCACGTCCCAAACCAGACTTTGCCCTAACGGCCCCGATAGTTCCCCAGCCGAGAGGCTAAACGCTGCCGGGGAGTTGCTTTATCTTGTGATGCTGCCAATGGTTATCTTGGTTTTCCCGGAACTGGTGTCGGGCTCGATGGCTATGGTGACAAGGCCGTTTGATCCTATCACCTGCAGCGCCGCCTTACCTTCGTTTTCCGACACCATCGCCCGAGACCCCAGCTTGTCCTTGTAATAGGCCACAATCTTGTCCACTGAGTCATCCGTCAGGAACACCTGCTTCTGTATGCCAATTCCGGCGACCGAGCCGGTGCTCTGGCCCTCCACAGCAGTGGCGCCGGGGTAAGCCATTGCTCCCAAGTCCACCGCAGGAGCCCCGGGCTGGCCGGGACCCTGCCCCGTCGCCCCGGGCTGGGTAACTCCCGTTTGCCCACCGGTGGTCGCAGGGAGGTTGGTTTGGATTTGCTTTTCGAACTGCGTCACCCGCTGTTTGGCTCGATAAACCATGTAGACGCAAGCTCCGGCGGTTAAGAGGCCGAAAAACATAATTATTGCCAGCACGATCAGGAGGATCTTAAGAACAGGGCTACCTGAGGAGGCCGCCGGCGCTGGCGGAACGGCAACCGCACTGGGGGTTACGGGTGCAACAGGGGACAGCGCCGCCGGGGCTGGAGGTCCACCTACTGTTGCCCCGCAGCCCGTACAGAATCGCATCCCGTCTGGTATAGGTGAGCCACATTTGGTGCAGAATTGAGCCATCGGATTTCCCTCCCTACCTGAGCACTCCATGGATGCCGCGATGATAACCCGCAAACCGGAAATGGGAAGCGCCGGGCGGGTCCGGGCGCGAAGAATGATTTCCGGGTAGTGGCGGAGCATAACATTTTTTCCGGCCGGAGTCGAGACACGCGGGATGACTCGCGCTGAAACGCAGGGGTGCAGAGGAAAAACCACAAAAGGTAAACGAATTCCCTCTTCTGCCTGCTCCCGCCTTCGTCTTCCATTTGCTTGAGTAATGCTTCTGCGTCCCCGCGGCTCCTCGCGAGATACTTCTTTCCGCTGAAGATTAGGCAGGGATCCGATCCGCCAGCCAGGTCCGGAAATCCTGGGCCTTCCGAGAGAGCTTTGACCCCATAGGCCAGGCCAGGGCGCCCATATCCAAGCCTCGAACCCGTAACGCCAGCTTGGTGACCCAGGGGGCAGGTATTTCCTGGGCCTGCCGGATGAATTCATCCAGACGGGCTTGCAGGGCTGCGGCGCTCTCTCGTTCTCCCGCGCTCAAGGCCCCGTAAAGGGGCAAGATCAGTTCCGGACAGGCGGCGGCAATCCCGGAAATAGCCCCCGCCGCCCCATGCTCGAAGGCGTCCAGAAACAGGTCGTCGCTGCCGATCATGAATACAAAGGGCCGCTGAGCCTGTGCGGCTTGAATCTCAGGCAGGTTGGCTCGGTGGCCCGAACTATCCTTGAGGCCCATGATGTTCGGGACGGTGGCAATCAGGCGCAGGACATTTGCCAACCCCAGATCGCGCGTGCATTGGGGGATGTGATAGAGCAGCACCGGCAGCGGAAGATCGCCGCTAACCTGGCCCATAATCTCCACGAGATCGTTCTGCCGGTAAGGATAGAAGGCCGGCGGCGGTAACAGCAGCGCAATGGCGCCAGAATCCGCGGCGGCGTGAGCCAAGTCCTTTACGTGTCCGACGTGTTCGCCGCCGATGGCGCAGATCAGCCGTGCCCGGCCATTCGCCCGCCGGGCCACGCGCCTGAAAACCTCTGCCCGATGTTCGACGCTGCAGGCGACATACTCGGCCGTAGCGCCACCGAGGCACAACCCCTTGATCCCGTGGGCGAGGTCGAAATCAACCAGCGCATCCAGCGCCTCCCAGATCGGTCCGCCATCCGGTCCAAAGGGAGTCGGCAAAGCGGCAAAGACACCCCCGAGTTCGAAGCCAGTGCGGTTGGCCATTTCGCGTCCCTCGCGTCAATTGACCGTGCCTTCCCCTTCCCTCCTTCGATTCCCATTCCAGGGCCCGGGGTATTACTGGAAACCTCTCCAGGCCGGATAATCACTCAACTAATCGGTGGGGTCAACGGAATTTTGGAATCCATTTCATAAAATCGACACAAATTCCAAATACGTTCGAATATGTCGTCAAAACAATCTAATTAGGATCCAGCCTCGATAGACGGGCCCTTTGGTGATGGGGGAAAAGTCACGTCCGGTACGGTTTTGGAAAGCACAAGTTCTGACTTTCCGACCGATTTACGCGTCCGGCCACAATCACTGTATCATATTGGCAATACAGGACATTAGATTATAGAAATTAAACAATTACGCCCGCTAGATTGACGTAAATCAAGCCGTTTTATGCCTATGGTCATCGACATGCCGGACCGCTATAGATAGCGTCAATGTCCGGGGTGGGTTTCAACGGTCTTTCTTGGCTTGCCCGCAGCACACGGAAACACCCACCTTGGATGTGCGTCGCCGACCGTTCAAGCTCATTGCGGGTTCTTTGATTCAGGTTGATTGGCCCATGACGATTTCGAAATACCCATGGCTTGTTGTCGTCCTAGGCGCGACGTGCCTATTGTTCGAGCCGCAGCCATACCCCGCAGTAAATCGCACCTCCAGGGGGGCCGGCCAGATTTGCCACCGCACCCAACGCACCCTCCGCGCGAACACTCCGGAGGGCACAACCGAGGCCGACCTGCTCATCGTCCTGGCGTCAAAGGTTAATCCAGGCCCCTGGACGCGGCGATTCCCCCAGGGCAGCCGATTGGCAAAGCTAAGTCCATCCGGCAAGACTCCCCATGATATGACTCCCGATTTCTTCGCGGCGGCCGACCCGCAAACCTCCTTTGACGGAGGCCATGTCCTTTTTTCCGGCAAAAAGACGGGCGATTCGCCCTGGCAAGTCTGGGAAATGAGCCAGGACGGTTCGGGCGCCCGGCCAGTCACCCACTGCCCTGGCGACTGCATGAAACCGGCATACCTGCCGCGGGGGGAAATTGTCTTCACGGAGTTCTCCCGGGGTAGCGCCGGTCAAGTAACCTCGCAACTCTGGGTTTGCAAGCTGGATGGATCCGACGCCCACCCCATCACCTTCGGGCCGGGGGACTTCGAGGTGGAAACGGTTTTGAGGAATGGAGCGATTTTGGCGACGGCCCGCTCTCCCTTGCTTCCTACATCCGGATCACCCGCCGACCGGGAGTTCTACACCTTGCGCCCTGACGGGACTGGATTGGCGACGCTGCGCTGCGATCACCAGCACCCCGCCCTTCGCGGCCAAGCACAGGAATTGGACGACGGTGCGGTGGTCTTCGTGAAAAGTCCTCTCGCCACCGCGGCGGTAGGAGGAGAGCTCGCCTGGATTCCCCGCGGGGCTTTGCACAATTCCCCCCTCGCGGCTCCTTCCGTTCTCGCGTCCTCCCCGCAACCCGTCAGCCCCGGCGAGTTGCTGGTGGCGCGCGAACCCTCTGGCGGAGGGGCGGCGCTGGCTCTTTATTCCTTCAACACGGCGAGCGGCAAATTCGGCGCCGCGATCTATGAGGATCCAAAGCTCTCCGCGGTGGATGCCGTCCCCGTGGCGGCCCACGAGCCACCGCGCTGGTACTGGACCACCTTGAACCCCGAACTTCACCGAGGATATTTCGTTTGCCTCGACACCTACCAGGCTGAGGGCCTGCCCCAAGGACGAATCGCGCAAAAGCTCAGCCAGGTTCGGGTGCTGACGCTCGATGCCGCCACCCGGAAAGAGGTCCTCTTGGGTACGGCGCCTGTGCAGGAAGACGGATCATTCTACATCGCGGTGCCGCCCGACCAGCCGGTCCGGTTCGAAGTCCTGGACGCAACGGGCCAGGTGGTCCGCGCGCAGCGCAGTTGGATCTGGTCGCGCTCCGGCGAAGAGCGTGGGTGTGTGGGATGTCACGAGGATCGCGCCCTGGCCCCGGAAAACCGCTGGCCGATGGCGTTGCGCCGCTTTGACACGCCCACGCGCCTGGATCTTGGGAATCATCCCGTGAGCGACCATTGAGGTAGAAATGACGCTTTCTTTACGGCAACTCATCTTCGCAGCTCTTGTAGCCAGCTTGTTTTGGACGGAACTCCAGGCGCCCGCCCAGAGCCCGGCGCCCAAGACACCGCCCGCGAGCTCACTGGTGACGTATGAGGACGTCACCGAGAAGGCCGGCATTCACTTCAAGCATTCCTTCGGCGAACAGAAGCTCAGTTCGATCATGGAGGCCACCGGTTCCGGCTGCGCCTGGATCGACTACAACAACGACGGACTGCTGGACCTTTACGTGGTGAGCGGGAGATACATCGATGGCGTGACCAGGTTTTCCAAGCCCGAGGGCGCGGATGCCACCAACCATCTTTACCGGAACAATGGCGACGGGACCTTTACGGATGTCACCGCCCAGGCGGGCGTGGCCGGCAAGGGTTTCGGCATGGGCGTGACGGTCGGCGATTACGACAACGACGGTTATGAGGACATGTACGTCACCAACTGGAACTCGTCCATTCTCTACCACAACAATGGCAACGGCACATTCACGGACGTGACGGCCAAGGCGGGCGTGGATAACCCGCACTTCGGTACCGGCGCGGCCTGGGTCGACTACGACCGCGACGGCAAGCTCGATCTCTTCGTGGGGAATTACCTGAAGTTCGATCCCAACGCCAAGCGCGAATACTTTACCGCCGAGGCGTTCCCCGGCCCCCTCGATTACGAAGGCGACGCCGACCGCCTCTTTCACAACAATGGCGACGGCACCTTTACCGACGTTTCCCACAAAGCGGGAATTGATAATCCCCTCGGCCGCGCCATGGGCCTGACGATGGGCGATTTTGACAACGACGGGTGGCCCGACATCTACATTGCCAACGACACCATGGAAAGCTACATGTACCGCAACAATCATGACGGTACATTTACCAACATCGCCCCGGACGTGAACACAGCGTTCGGAGCCAATGGCGAAGCCACCTCCGCCATGAACCCCATCTTTGGCGACTACGACAACGACGGCTGGCAGGATCTCTTCGTTTCCGACATGCGCTACCACCGCCTCTTCCACAATCCCGGCCCCAAGGGCTTCTGGCTCGATACCACGGTGGAGACGGGCGTGGCGGCAGTCTCCGGCCAGTACGTGGCGTGGGGAGACGGGTTTTACGACTACGACAACGACGGTTGGAAGGATCTGTTCATTGTCAACGGCGGCCTGCACTGGCTGATTCCCATGGAAGATTCCCTGCTCCGCAACAACGGCGACTCCACTTTTACGGATACCTCCTCGCTGGCGGGCGACTATTTCAAAGTCAAGAAGGTAGGGCGCGGCGCGTGCTTCGGCGACTACGACAACGACGGTTATATGGATGTCTTCATCGTGGTTCTGGGCGGCAAAGGCATCCTGCTGCACGCCAAACCACCGGCATCCGGGCCGCGCAATCACTGGCTGACGGTCAAGCTGGTGGGAACCCGCAGCAACCGCGATGGCTTTGGGGCGCGGCTGGAAGCGATCGCGGGCAATTCGCATCAGTACGTCGATGCGCAGTCGGAAAACGGTTATCTCTCGCAAGGCGACCCTCGACCGCACTTCGGCCTCGGGCCGCATGCCGAGGTCGACAAGCTCATCATTCATTGGCCCAGCGGTACGGAGCAAGTGCTCGAGCACGTGAAGGCGGACCAGTTTTTGACGGTGAAGGAACCGTAAAGAGTGACGAGTGGCAAGTGGCGAGTGACAAGCCAGAGCAAGTCAAAATGCAAGACGCAAAAGTCAAAACGCAAAGCCTGACGGAACACAACGCGTCATACCGTGAAACGAATTCGGGCCTCCCCGTAGCCCGTAACCCGTATCCCGTATCCCGATTTTCTCACTTTTGCCTTTTGCCTTTTGCACTTTGCCTTTTGACTTGCTCTCCGTCGTTGATCCCGCTGTTTGGCGCCCAACAGGGCCCTCCGTCCGAACCCCAATACCTCACGCCCGGCGAAATCACGATCTCGCCAGACGGCAAGAGGCTCTACGTGGTCTGCGAGGGCAACGATTCCATCCTTGCCGTCAATACGCAAACAAAGCAAGTGGCAGCTCACGCCTCCGTGGGCCACAAGCCCCGCGGCCTGGCTCTTTCGCCGGATGGAAAAACGCTCTACGTCTCCAATTCCTGGAGTGACACCGTCACGGAAGTTGACGCCACGACTTTTGGGGTAGAGCGCACTCTGAAGACCGGATGGGCACCGGTGGGCCTCGCCACTGACGCTACCGGCAAGACTCTTTACGTCGCCAACAGCATCGGCGACAGCGTCTCGCTGATCGACCTGGCCACCGGCAATGAAATCAAGCGATTCTCCACGCATCGATATCCGGAACAAGTAACCCTTTCGCGCGACGGCCGTCATATCTACGTCTCCAATATCCTGCCGCACCTCGGACCCTACGATCAGCCCCCGGTCTCGGAACTGCTGGTCCTCGATGCAACGAAGCAGGTGGTAGCCGAGCGCGTCATGATTCCCGGCGCCCTCGAAATGCGTCACATCGCCGAAGCACCACCCACTATAGCGTCGATCTCCGATTTACGCAGCGGCGTTCAGAGACCGCCGCTACAGCCCGGGGACCTGCTCGTTCCCCTCATGCGTCCCAAGAATCTGGGGCCGCTCATCGACGTCCGGCAGGGATGGGTGGTAACCCACGGGATGGCGGTCATTCATCCCGCGCACGGCGGGCCGGATGAAATCGGGTCGAAGGTGACGCAGGTCCTGCTGGACGACATCGACTACTACTTTGCCGGTAATGATGGGGTGGCGTTCACGCCGGACGGGCGCCGTGCCCTGGTGACTTCCTCCGAGGCAAACCTGGTCTCCATTCTGGATACCGCCAAGCTGGGACAAAGGCTGCGGCAGGTCCCCGCGGACGAACTTGCGAACCGCCTCGACTCCGCTGTGACCTTTGTGGTCAAGCGTCTTCCCACCGGCGTCACGCCCACCGCCGTGGCCGTTTCACCGGATGGCCATTGGGCTTACATCGCCAATCGGCTGGACGACTCCCTGACGGTTGTGGACATGGCGCAGGCGAGGGTGGCCTCCACGATCGATCTTGGCGGGCCCAAGGAAATCACGCTGATGCGCCGGGGGGAACAATTGTTTCACGCCGCGCGCTACTGTTACCAGGGCCAGTTCGCCTGCGCCACCTGCCATCCCAACTCGCACCTGGACGGGGTTTCCTGGAACCTGGAAACTCCGCAACTGGGACGCGACCGCGTGGCCAATCGCACCCTGCGGGAGATCAAGGAAACCGCGCCTTTCAAGTGGAACGGTCACAACCCCGACATCGCTACGCAGTGCGGCCCGCGCATTGCCAAGTTTTTATTTCGTTCCGAGGGTTTTAACACGCAGGAGTTGGAGGCCCTTCTGACCTACTTGAACAACATCCCGCTCGCCCCCAACCGCCATCTGGCGCCGGACGGCCAGTTGACCGACGCGCAGGAGCGCGGCAAAGCCCTCTTCTACCGTAAGAACACCAACGATGGACAGGCCATCCCCCTTTATAACCGTTGCGACACCTGCCATCCCGCTGAAACGCACTACACGGCGCGCATCAGCACCGATGTCAGCTCCGCGACCCAATACGACACCAGTGGAATGTTCGATATTCCTCAACTCGACCGCGTCTATGAGGATGCACCTTATTTGCATAACGGCGAGGCCTTGACGCTGGAAGAAATCTGGACCGTATTTAACAACAAGAACACGCACGGGTATACATCCGATATGAGCAAAGACCAGTTGAACGACCTGATCGAGTTCTTGAAAACGCTTTAGCGTTTTCGAAGAACAAGTCAAAAGGCAAAGTGCAAAATTCAAATGGCAAAAGTAAAGGCACAGCAAAGGTCGAGGGTCAGAACTTAAAAGGGGTAGAGGGAAAGCAATGAATAATCCGGCAAACTCCAGACTCAATACGATAAACGATGGCCCACTCCCGGTGTTCCTCGTATCCCGTGCTCCGTATCCCGTATCCCGTTTCTCGCACATTTGCCTTTTGACTTTTGCGCTTTGCCTTTTGCCTTGCTTATCGTCCTTCGCTGCGGAAAAGCCGCACCTCATTACGCGCTGGGAGAACTTCACCACCGCCAACGGCATGCCGGACGCCAAGGTTTTTTGCGTGACTGTGGATGGCGACCGCGTGTGGGCGGGCACGGAAGACGGCCTGGCGCTGATCGAGAACGGCAAGGTGGTGAAGGTCTACAAGCCTGCCGACGGCCTGGCGCATCGAGCCGTGATGGGCGTTGCCGTGGACCACAATACCGGCGACCTTTGGATCGCCACTTTCGGAGGCGTCAGCCATTTCTCCGGGGGCCGCTTCGAGAATTTCACCAACCTTACCAGCGGCCTGCTGAATGACATCTGTTACGGGATCGTGGTCGTGGACCGGAACGTCTGGGTGGCCACTACAGCGGGCGTGAGCCGCTTCAATACCGATACCGGCGAATGGACCAGTTGGAGCGAGAAGAACGCGCCCTTCCATGAGCCCTGGGCCTACGGCATTGCGCCGGCGGGTAATAAGATGTACTTCGCCATCTGGGGCGGCGGCTTGCTCGAGTATGACGTCCAAGGTAACTACTGGAAGCCTTACACCGACCCCGACGAGGAAATGGAAATCGTCCTGTTCAAGAACCAGGGCCTTGTCCACATCATCGTTTCCAACGTTTCATGGAACCCCGACACCAAGATGGTCTGGGCTTCCACCTATTTCGGCTTGAGCGGGTACGACGGCCGCAACTGGCACAATTACCTGACCAAGGACAGTGGCCTCGCCTCCGACTTCATCAACGCCCCCAAGTCCCGCCGCAACGAAGTTTGGGCCTGCACGGACAAGGGGCTCAGCATGCTCGATTACGACACCAACACCTGGGCCAGTTATTGGCCCAAACGAGACGTAGCGCCGGGCTTGAGCCCGGCACCGGCCGCCCTCAAGGGCGGCGCTACAATCTCTCAACCACGTTCAGGCCAGGGGGAAATCGAGATCACCTGGCCGGACGGCAAAAAGCAAAAGCTTTTTACCCCCACCTCCCTCGCGCACAACTACATCCTGAATATGGATTTTCAGGGTGAGGACATCTGGGTGGCCACAGCCTTGGGGCTGAGCCACGGAATCCGCGAACTTCAAAAGGAGAATCAACTCTATGCCAACGCCGCAATCACTCGTCGAACCGGAGACAGCGCACCAGGCAATTCCCAAAAAAGCCATTAGTGCTCCGGAGGCTTTAAACGAGGCCTATGACTACTCCAAGCCGTCGTCCTTCTCGCGCGGACTACGCCTGGACATCAAGGGTATTACCATCCTGCTGATCTCCGGCACGGCCAGTGTGGACGAGGCCGGCAGGTCGATCCACGTGGGCGATTTCCGCGCCCAGACCTGGCGAACCTATGAAAACATTACCAAGTTGTTGGCCGCCGAAGGCGCCACGTGGAAGGACATTGTCCGAACCACTTGCTACCTGCGGGACATCGAGCGGGATTACGAAGCCTTCAACGAAATCCGGACGCAATTCTTCCAAGAGCAGGGACTCAACCCGCTGCCCGCCTCCACCGGAATCCAGGCGATCCTTTGCCGGCCGGATTTGTTGATCGAGATGGAAGCGATGGCGATTTTCGATTCTGACCGCGGCCCTGCCGACGGCGGAGGAGAAACGCAAGCCGCCGCGTAAAGAAGGCAGTAGTTAGTGGTTGGTGATCAGTGGTCAGCGGTTAGTCGACGCTCTACCTGATAGCTGAAAGCTGACAGCGAAGAAGGCGGTGACTATGAAAATCTCAGGACAACTCACCGTGGATGATTTGCCGCGGATCTGTCCATTGGTCTGCCGCCAGACCAACCCGCGCTATGGCGACGACCAGACGCGCGTGGTGGAGGTGCGGGGCGTACGCTTCGGCAACGGGCGCCCGGTGGTAATTGCCGGGCCCTGCGCGGTGGAAAGCCATGACCAGACTATGGCCGTGGCGCGCGCGGTAAAGCAGGCCGGCGGCGACATGTTGCGGGGCGGCGCTTACAAGCCGCGCACTTCGCCCCATGACTTTCAGGGGACGGGCGTGGAGGGGCTCTGTATTCTGCGCATCGCGCGCGAGGAGACCGGCCTGCCTATCGTCACGGAAGTCATGGACACCCGGCTGGTGGAGCAAGTGGCCGAGTACGCCGACATGCTCCAGATCGGTTCGCGCAACATGCAGAACTACCCCCTCCTGGCGGAAGTGGGGCGCGCGGGCAAGCCCGTGCTCTTGAAGCGCGGTATGGCAGCCAGCCTGGGCGAATGGCTGGGTGCGGCGGAGTATATCGCCAAGCAGGGGAACCTCGACATCGTGCTCTGCGAACGCGGCATCAAGGCGTTTGCCGCCGGCGAATACTCGCGCTTTGTGCTTGACCTGAACGTCATCCCGGCGGTGCTCGCCAATACCTTCCTGCCCGTCATCGTCGATCCCAGCCACGCCACCGGTGTCGCCTCCATGGTCGAGCCCGCCAGCCGGGCGGCACTGGAGTTCGGCAGCCAGGGATTGATGATCGAGGTCGCCGATTTCGGGGCCGGACGGCCACGCTGCGATGCCGACCAGGCCATCAACGGCGAGACCCTGGGACGAATCGTGAAGTTCGCGCACGGTTATTACCAGCGCATGGTGATGGAGCACGCCGCTTGAACCCGAAATCTGAAATCGCGGGAGAGCCTAAGATGCAACACCAAGACACCAATGCACCAAGAAGTACGCGAGTTTCGTGCCCAACCGGCGAGAAGGCGGGAGTCTTCCTTCTTCCCCATCTTTCTTGGTGTCTTGGTGCCTTGGTGGTGATCCTTGCGGCCCTGGTGAGCACGCCGCCCGCGCGCGCCCAGTACAAAGACACCGAAGACACCCCCAAGGATGCCGTCGTCAAGCGCGATGCCACAGTGCAACCGGAGGGCCGGTATGCCAACATGCCGGATGAGGCGGTGCCCTACCGCCGATTTACCAAACCCTACTTCGACTGGTTCACCCGTGAGGACACCCTGCAATACAGCGGCGCGGCGGACCGGCGTCCCGATGGCGATCCCGCGCAGCTTTCCGAAATCGCCATCGGTTTCATGAGTCCCATCGAGAACAATCCCGAATCCGTATTCGGACTTCCCGAACTTCACGGGGCGCAACTGGCCATCGAGCAAGCCAACGCGCGCGG
>DATJVT010000549.1:0-2480 GCA_035501695.1 Terriglobia bacterium
GCGCCGCGTCCAGGTATTCGCCGCAGGGACCCCAGCGCCCGGCGTCCGGATGCTCCCTTTCCAGCACGCTGCAAAAAACCGCGCCAAACGACGGCTCTCCCGCATTCCCCGGGCCCGCCCCTCGCAAGGACATCACCAGTACCCGCCCGTCAGAATGGAAGCTGCCGCCCGTGGCCGTCTTCGTTTCCCCCACCGGCTGCGAGGGCCGCAGGTACATTTTCGCGGCGATGCGCCCGGTCGAGGCCAGGCTGTCGGCGATGAAGTCGCGTTCCTTATCCACCGCCGCGTCGATTTTGTGAGTGACGCCGTTGTTGCGCTGGTCGCGTTCCAATCCAATGTCGTGCGTTCCCGCTCCCACCCAGACGCTCCGGCCATTCAGCGTGTACGGGGACTTCCAGACGCGGTTGTGGTGTCTTTGCAGCGCCACTTCGTAGGGAACAGCCATAGCAAAGCCGTAATCCTGCGCCCGTCCAAACAGGTACAGCTCACTCATCGGCATTTGCACATAGGATTCTTTGCTGATGCTGGCCAGGATGCCATGCAGCACGGCATCCTTCTTGGTCCGGTCCACCTGCACCCAGCCGGCCTGCGCAAACGTCGCGGTCAGCTCTTCCTCCGAACCTATCAGGATGAAGTTGGTCATGTCGCCGGGATCGCCCTGGGCGTCCGCAACACGGCGTGGAATGCGGTCCAGCAGTTCCGACGAAAACCCCGGCACGGACGACCCCATGCTCGCCGCCTGCGCCGCCGCACCGGTGGCGTGCGCCAGGATATTCACCTCCACGTGGAAGCTGCCATCGGGATGTTCGTTCGACCCCTGATTGATTCCCAGAAAAAGCCGCCCGGCGACGGGCGCCGAAAATTGGCGCCGCGCGCCAACCGCGAACGGCCGGGAAGCCTCCGTGTCTCCTATCCGGGCGAGCAGCGCGCCGCGACCGGAATCGTTGACCGGCAGGATTCGCATCAAGTCCTTCCAGCCGCGGGGCAGCCCTTCCGGGCCGGCCGCCTGGGTCGCGTCCGGATACTGGAGTTGGCCGCTGGCGGTGATCTCCACGCTGTCTCCGGGCGCAAGGTCCAAGCCGGTGTCCTTCCAACTCGTTGAGCCAGTGAGGTCGGTTTGGAAGGAGGATTTTCCCGAAAGCGCCTCTGCAGGGGGAGATTGCTGCGAAGCGGATGGGCTGCTGACGCCCGGCACCACCAATTGCCCGCCGGCTGCGGCGCCGGCCGCCAGGAACAGAGCGGCAAACATGGCGGATCGGATGTGCTTTCGGGTGCTGCTTGGAACGGGCCTCATGGCGGTGGAGCGCTCCCTGGCAGGGCCTCTCGAGCGGTGCCTCAACAGCATAGCGGCGGGGGTTCTCTCCTGCAACCGACGACGCCGCTTGCCGGTGCTGGGGGTCACGCCAAAGGAGTCAAACCCGCAGACCCAAGGTAAGCGCAGTGTCCAGGTTTACTGGGTCCATTGCGGATAGATGTTCGTAGCTGTATATCTTCGCAAGCTTTTCGCTTAAGAAATGACGCGCCCGCTCCCCCTCTGCTTCGTCGCTGTTCTGCTCTTGGTGTTTGACTCCCAAGCAGGCCCGCGCCTCGGGCAGCCCGCAGCGCAAACTGCCCAAGTGGCGCAGCGCTACCCGCGAGTGCTTGCGGTCCTGGCCCAGGCGGTCAATGAAAATTCCTGACTCAGCCCTGCCCCCCTGGAGTGACGAACTTCCCTGCGAACGCGGGCCCGAATTCTGTCTCCGGGGCGGGCGCCGGAGACGCCAACGATGGAGGCCCATTAGGTCCGGGGAGTGGCAACGCCGGCCTCCACGATTATGGAGTAGATGGAGTGACAGTTATTTATATCTATATATAATATAATAATTCAATTGGGCACCCCATCCAGACATATTAGGATTTCGGCGGGGGCAATGACCTCGGGAGGCACTGGAAAAATGAAAACGCCGGTTCGAAACCTGTCAGCCAACAGATTCTTACTGGTAGTTGGGCTGGCGACATCCTCCGTTCAGTTCCCTCAAGCGGCGATGGCACACTTTGCTTGGTCCCTGGAGGCGCGAAAGCCTGCCGCGTACCGGCCACAGTCCCAGCTCAAGAGGGTAAAGGTGTCCGAACTCTTCAGCGAGGGACTCCCGGCCGGCTTGGTAAGATTCTCCGTTCCCGACCCGACGGGTCGACACCTCGGAATTCCCCGGATCGCCGTCCTCGACCCGCGCCGATTGGAAATCTTCAAGCCCGTTGACGAACAGGGTGAGATGCTCGACCTGGAATTCGATCTGACTAACCCAAAGGGTGTGATCGGGGAGTGGAGCGATTTAACAATATTGCCATCTGGACGCGGCCTTCCGGGAATTGTCCTGTACGGAGGGGGAGCATTCTTTCGGGAGCAAGCGACAGTCGTGTGCTACGTGGCAGGACGCTTTCAGGTTGTGTTCCAAGGCCATGATGTAAACTTTATCGATTTCGATCTCGATGGCTATCCA
>DATJVT010000550.1:0-7796 GCA_035501695.1 Terriglobia bacterium
AATTGCGCGTTCACCACGGGCGCCTGACCGCGCGCGATGACAATGCCGGATTTTATGAAGTCGTTAAACCCCTTCAAGGTTATCGTGACCGTGTATGAGCCGGGCGCCAGGTTATGGAATGCGTACCTGCCCTGATCGTCGGTTTGCACAACCAGCTTTGCCCCCGCGGGCCCCACAAGGGTAACGGCGAGGCCTGGGACCGCGGCGCCGGAGGGGTCAAGCACCTGGCCACGCAGACTGGAACTGGATGTCTGACCAAAGATTAGATAAGGGAGCAATAATGATAAGAACAGGAGTCCAAAGGACCTGCGAACATTTCGTAACAATGCAAGCTCTCCTCTACGGCACTATGCATAGAAAACACTGCAAGGGCGTACTGTTAAAATGAAGGAAGTTCGTAGTTGATCTTGACTCCTTACGCAGGAGACGTCACGGGTGCGTCACGCCGGCATCCTAGGGACCGCCTTCTCCCCCCGAAGGACCGCCGAGGAGGCCACTCCAGCCGCCCAGATTTACCTCGCCACCTTTGGGCTGGGCGGCGAGAATTGGTTCCACTCCGGTAAGGATGTAGATTGCGGTTACTTCCGACGGGCTTGCGCCCCCGGAACTGAATATAACAACAGGCTCCCCGCGCTTAAAATCGCTAAGAGCAACAGTCGGCATATTATCAAGCGCCTGGCTGAGGTTACCCATGCCGCCACGGCGCATCCCGCCACCGCCAGGCCCCCCGCCCGGGCTTCCCCCGCCAACGTTCGCCGCGCCACCCGGGCCTCCACCGCCGCCGAGGCCGCCTGGACCGGCAGTGTTCCCGGATGGTGGCCCTCCTGCCGCCGCTCCGCCCGCCTGCCCCCCGGGACTCAGCCGGGCGATCATCTGAGCAAGGAACGGAGGCAGTTCATGCATTTTGCAGTCGGCATTGGCGTGAACCAGGAGCGGCTTGTTCGTCGCCAGATCCTTCACGGTCAGGGTCTTGGCCTCAGGGTCGACGGAAATAACTGTCGCCCCGATATTGTGGAAGGTCCCGGAGACCACTTTCTCCGCTGCAAATTGGCTGCCATCTTCATTCTTGGTGCCCAATGCACGCAATTGGTCGCCAACATTGAGGCCGGAAAGGTCACTCGGTTTAGCGTCCGCAAACTGCACGGAATTCGGGGCGTAGCGGAGAAAAACGGTCTTCGCGGTCGTGGTAAGCGTTACGGGGTGGGTCAAGCTACCCGGGGTCGGCGGGCGATTCGGCACAGCGACGGTAATTTCCATTTTGGCTGGATCCAATGCTTTCACGACGCCTTCGATGCCGCGCGTTTGCCAATCCCGAACTTCCGCTGCGTGAAAACTCGCGAGGTCTGACTTTGACATCACCACAACTCTTATGGCCTGAATGGTTTGCGGGTCATCTCCCGGGCGGCCGAGCACCACAGCGCGGTCACCGGGAGTAATGTCGGCGGCTGTAATAGGCACGGCGGACTTCAGGTCCTTGGAACCGGGGGGCACCCGCACGAGCTTGACGTCTTCAGGCAGCACCACTTGCACATCTCCCTTGTCGGTATGCACCGTTAGGCGCCCGGACTGTACTTGGGTCACATCTCCGGTGGCGCGTGCTGCCTGGCCCGGGGGGGGATTTTGTAGGGAAGGCTGCCCGAGCGCCACCACCCACGCCAATGAAACTCCCGCCAAAGCTATCACAATATGAGAACTTAGCCTCTTCACGGAGCGCCTCCCCTCAAAGAATCCTAGACGGCCTTGCCCAAGGTTACGTTACCTTTCGTTTGTACTTTTTTTGACTCGTATCCTACACTTTACTAATGATTTAGCATTTCGAGAGCGGACTTGATTTCAGAATTGCGAGGATCAGCGGCCAGAGCTGCTTGCAGTTCCCGCAAGGCCTGGGCATGGCGCCCGGAGGCGGCATAGATCAACCCCAGATTGAAATGTGCGTGACTGTCGGTGTGGTTCATCGCGAGCGCCCCTCTGAAGGCCTGCTCCGCTCGGTCGCGGGCTCCCCACTGGACGTAAATGTAGCCCAGATAATCATAGGCTGCCAAGTTCGGTTCGCAACGAAGAGATTGGCGGAACTGTTCCTCCGCTTCATTGAAGCGTTTGGAATCGAAATAGAGCTTGCCGAGCAGGTTGTGGGCGTTGAAGTTCATGGGGGTCAGGAGGACCGCGGCACGGAATTGCTCTTCGGCGAGATCCATTCTCCCGGTTTCGGCATAAGCGGCACCCATGTTCAAGTGGGCATTGGCGTCTTGGGGATTTAACCGGAGGGCTTGTTCCATGAGCGGAAGGGCCTGGTCATAGCGCCGCTGGGAGGCATACAACGCCCCCAGCGAATCGAGGGTTTGGGTGCTGTTCGGATCCAGACGCAGGGTATCCTTCCATTCGCGCTCGGCTCCTCTCGCTTCTCCGCGAATCCAGTAGGCGAGCCCTAAAGCGTCGTGCAGGCGCGGGTCGTCGGGATCTTCTGCGAGGGTCTGGGTGAAAAGGACGACATCGTCACGCCAGTCCGGCACCCGGTGGGTGATGCGCAGCGCCCCCACGACTACAACGACACCTGCCAGGCCCACCACAGCCCCGCGCCAGACGCGGTTCCGCCCGGCCGCCATTTGCCAGATGGCTGCGCCCGCCCAGCCACCCACCAGGCAGAATCCCACCGAGGGAAGGTACAGATAACGATCCGCAAAGGCATAGGCACTCATCCAGCGTACATTCAAAACCGGGGCCAGGGTTACGAACAGCCACAGAATTCCAAACGAAGCCGGCCGCGCCCGCTTCCATAGAACGCTCCACAGCCCGACGCTAAACATCAACCCGGCGGCGCCGCCGAGAACGTAAAGATCAAGAGGGCTGGTGCTGGCACTGAAGGGATAGAAGGCGGAGAGGTGGGCAGGCCAAAGGAGCTTTCCCAAGTATCGTCCTATCAGGGCAAGGCCAGTGAGAATCGTCTCCACCCCGCCGAGTTTGTGCATGCCGGTGGGACTGGTGAACGCGCCCATGAGCCGGATGCGAAGCAGCGCATAGCCGACGCATACCAGCCAGAGAGGGGCATATCGAAGAGCCTTCTGTGCAGGCTTGGTCTGAGAGCGGTCGGCGCGGTAGAAGTGCTCGTAAACGACGGCTAGGAAGGGAAGCGTTACCGCCTGTTCCTTGGCTAAGATGGCCAGGATGAAACTGCCGACCATGGCGATTTCCGTCCAGATTTTCCGCACGCCCCCCACCCCGGGGAGGCGCAAGAAAAACCAGAAGGTGAGCAGGTAGAAAAGGGTCAACTCGATGTCCGTCACCGCGGAAATCCACGCCACAGATTCCACGTGGACGGGGTGAAACGCGAACAGGCCCGCGGCGACAAGCGCAGCGGTGCGGTCCCCCAGCAGCTCTTCCGCGCACAGAAACAGGACCGCCACCACGCCGACATGCAGAAGCAGACTGAAAAGGTGGAAACCGAAAGCCACGGGCCCGAAAATCCGATAGCAGAGCAGGAAGCCCAGCGTAGCCACCGGCCGATAGTATGGGGTTCCCCCCGCCACGCCCAGGTGGGAAAACAGCGTAGTGGTCAGCACCTCCCTCAGATGCTGGAAGTTGTGGACGTAAGGACTGTCAAGAATGAGAGATTTATCATCGTAGTTATAGGCAAAATCATTCCGCAGGATGCCGAGATAGGGCAACGCGGCTAGCACCAGGAGAACCACCACAGGCCATGGATTGGCAAGTAATGGAGAAAGCCTTCGCTCATCGCATCCGGACGGGGACACCATAATAATTTACTCAATACGCTGGGTAATTCTACTCAACTTCTTGAGTTCGGCAGAGGAGAATCTCAGCCCCCTGCATTTGTAGTAGAATGCCGGCCGGAGACGCGTGTTTGATTTCTTCCGACAGAGGATGGCCATGAGAAAACTTTTGCTTCTCGTTCTTCTTCTCAGCCTGGGAATCGGCATGGGATTCGCCCAAGCGGGGAAGACTCGCGTTGCCATCATAGGCCTTGACCACGACCATGTGTGGGGCAAGCTGAGTGGTTTCGCACAAAACAAGTACCCGGACGCGGAACTGGTGGCCATTGCCGAAGCAAATCCCGAGCTGGTGGCGAAGGCGAAAGGCCGGATCCCTCCTGGTGTCAAGTTCTTCAGCGACTACATCGCGATGTTGGACGAGATGAAGCCGGACGCTGTCCTGGTCACCACCTCGAACGACAAGCATCTCCCCATCTTGCGCGCCTGCGCCCAGCGGCACATCCACTACCTTACCGAGAAACCCATGGCCCAGAGCGGCGCGGACGCCCGTGCCATGGAGCGCGTGGCGCGGGAAGCGGGCATTAAGCTAATGGTGAATTACCCCATCACCTGGCAACCTTCCACCCAGGAGGGTTACAGGCTTCTGAAAGCCGGCCAAGTGGGGGCTGTCCAGAAGATCATCGTCGAGTTCGGCCATCAGGGTCCCAAGGAAATCGGCGCATCGAAAGAGTTTAACGCGTGGCTGTATGACCCCAAAAAGAACGGTGCCGGCGCCCTGATGGACTTTGCCTGTTATGGCGCGAATTGGGCCCTGTGGGTCAAGGGCAGGCCGGAGCGCGTTTTCGCTTATTCCCTCAAGCTCAAAACCGCTCAGCACAACGACGTGGAGGACGACGCGGTGGTGGTGCTCGAATACCCGGACGCCAGCGCCATTCTCCTGCCTTCCTGGGACTGGCCTTATGGCAAAGGCCAAGCCGAGTTCTACGGCCCCAAGGGCAGCCTGCTCGTCATGGGGGACGGCCTGCTCTACCAACCAGCCGGAAAGAACGCCGGCCTCTCCAATCCCAGCGGGATGCCTCTTCCTTCGCCTCCGCTGCCGGCCGGGATGGCTGACGGCACCGCCTATTTCCTCGACTGCATCCGGAATAACAAACCGATCGAGGGTCAGGTTGCAGCCGCATTAAACGTGGGTGTGAACGAGATTATCGACGCCGCCCTCGAGTCCATCCGCACGGGCCAAGCCGTGCGTTTGCATCCATAGTACAAGAATGTTGAAATTCAGGAAGTAAGCCGAGCATGCGAGGGGTCTTCCAGATCCCCAAACAACGTTGCCGGCTCCGTTTGATTGCAATTGCTTGCCGGCGCACTCTGACCTCCTTCCGTGATATCGTCTCCACGCACGTGACACCGGAGTGCCGTTGTTCTCCCACCTCCTTCTTTTCTCCCGGGAAGATGGAGATTTGCGCATGAAAACCAAACGATTCAATTCCGCAATGATTCTGGTGATACTGGCGGCCGTAGTCCCGTGCAGGCCGCGTGCCTTCGCAGCGGCCCCCGAGGCGATGACGCTGGTGGTCGACACGTCCCACCCTGCCGGGCCCATCGACCTTACCCGTTACGCGCTCGGCCAGGGCGGCCTGAGCGAGCAGCCCATGTTCAGTGACCGGATCGGCCAGATTCGCCAGCTTCATCCTCAAACCATCCGGCTGTTTGTGCAGGAGTACTTTGATCTTTACCCGGCCCACCACCAATACCATTGGTTGACGCTCGACCGGGCCATTGAGGCGATCCTGGCCACCGGCGCCAAGCCCATCATGAACATCTGCTTCAAGCCGCGCGTGCTCTATCCGCAGATCGATCACGAGACTGTTGATCCCAACGATTATGCAGAATGGGAGGAATTGATCTATCAACTGGTGAAACACTGCAACCAGGATCGTAAATTTGGAATTGAATATTGGGAAGTCGGGAATGAGGGAGACATTGGCGAACCCGGGGGATGTCCTTACAAATTCACGCCCCAAAACTACGTCACATACTACCAGCACACCGTTAGGGCGATTCGCCGGGCCGATGCGCGAGCCAAAGCCGGGGGACCGGCGCTCGCTTCCTGCAAGAGCCCGCTGGGCGATGCCCTGATCGATGCCGCCGGCCACGGCCTGACGCACCTGGACTTTATTTCCTGGCATCTCTATAACAACGACCCCAGGGCATTCTGGAAAACCATTGAATACATGCAGGCGAAGCTGGCGCGGTATCCGGGCTTGAGCCAGGTGGAGACCCTGCTGGATGAATGGAACATGTCGCTCGACGCTCCCGTGCTGAACCCCTCCTTCCAGCCAGCCTTCATTCTCGAAACGACCCTCGGCTTCTACCGGGAGCATCTCACCCGGGCGGCGTATTACCACATCCGGGACTACTTCGTAGACGCCCCCACGTTTGCCAGGTTTATGTCCGCCCGCGGGACCGCCGACATGGCGCATTGGTGGAACGAGATGCCGCAGTACGACGGCTTATACGACAACCAGAACCGCCCGCGACCGGCCTACTACGCGTTTAAACTCCTCAGCCTCATCCAGGGAGAACAACTGCCGATCGAGGGAACAAATTCTGATGTCCACGCCGTGGGGGCGCGCGCCGGGTCGTGGGTCAACACCCTCGTGTGGAATTTCCCTCTCGACGGCAACGGCCGGGATTACGCCGTGACGGTGCAGTTCCCTGCCGTGGCGAGCGGCGACGTCCGGGTGGTCCGGCTGGATCCGGAGAGCGGCGTCAACAACCTCAATCAGATTCGCAACGGAGCCCTCAAGGGCCCTGAACCGCTGCGCCTCACGCTTCATCCCTACGAGGTCTACTGGATCGAGGTTCATAATCAATAGACTCCGGCGCGGTTCCCCACCGTCATGTCAGCAATCTGCGTCGTGTATGCCTTTGCGACATGGCGCGAGGGCGCGTGCCCGTCTACCGCATGATGGAGGCGCTCAATCTGGACCTCCGCGGCTTCATCGAGTAGGATGACTGCATGTCAAGACGTAGTTTTCAGGTGATGGCGGTCGCCTGCCTGTTTGCCGGCGCGTTATGGGCCGGGAGCGATTCGTTCGTAGGCAAATGGAAGCTCAATCCGTCCCGGACCCACCTGACCGATCAGATGAAGATTGAGGCCGCCGGCGCCCACAAGTACGTCTTTGACTTTGGCGGGGGCAATCTTGAGACGGTCGTGGCCGACGGCACGGACCAACCCGGCATTTCCGGCACCACCCTGTCCGTCACCATCTTCGGGCCCGCCACCTGGAGAATTGTCCGCAAGAAGCAAGGTCGCGTGCTGCTTTCGGCAATCTGGAAACTCTCCCCGGACGGCAAGACGCTCACCGACACTTTTCGAGGTAACCTGCCCGACGGATCGATGCTCAGCGTGGACGATGTGTACAAGCGGCTGGGGCCTGGCTCCGGCTTTGTGGGCACGTGGGAAACCGAAAACGAGAAGGTGATTTCGGCCTACGAAGTTCAGATCCAGCTATCTGCGGGTGACGGCCTTTCCTTCATTACCCCCGCGGAGCATGAGACCCAAAGCATGAAGTTCGATGGGAAAGATTATCCCGCGGTGGGCCCCAATGTACCGCGCGGCGCGGCGTCCTCGGGGCGCCGGTTGAGCACCCATGCATTGGAAATAACCGACAAGATCAACGGCAGCGTCGTGGCCACCAAGCGGATCGACCTTTCTTCAGATCTCAAAACCCTGACGATGACCGTGCACCGCCCGGGTCATAACAAACCGAATATCCTGGTGTTCGATCGCGAGTAGAAGAGCGGACAGTTGGCGCCGCTTCACGCAACCCCAGGAGCTTGCGGACCTTGTCAATCGGCTCCACCAGGCATTGGTGGAGCGCCGGGGGAAGGCGGCCGCCGGCAAAATCCTCGACGACCCCACCCGCCATACCCAGTTCCACTTTGCCGCCGAGGAGAAGGTCCTGCGCGGCAGCGGCTACCCGGATTGGGCGGCGCACCGCTCCGAACATGAGCGCCTGGCCTAGGCTGTGCTCGAACTCGATCAGAAGATCATGACCAACG
>DATJVT010000551.1:0-6028 GCA_035501695.1 Terriglobia bacterium
AGGACCCCAGCAAGTGGGTGGTGATGATGATCGTGGAGCCTTGATTGGCGAGCTGCCGGAACAGCATCATCATCAGCGTCTCGGTGCGCGGGTCCAAGCCGGCCGTGGGCTCATCCAGGAAGAGCACGCCCGGCTTGGGCAGCAACTCGATCCCCAGGCTAACGCGCTTGCGCTGGCCGCCACTCAGCGTGGCCACGGGGTTGTCCCACCGCTGGGAGTCGAGTTTCAATGTTTCCAGCATTTCTTCCACGCGGTGGTTGATCTCGTCGTCGGAAATATCATCGGACAAGCGCAGTTTTGCCGCGTAGTAGAGGCAGCGACGCACTGTCAACTGCCGGTGCATGATGTCTTCCTGGGGGACAAACCCGATCGTGGATTTCATTGCGTCCAGGTTCTGGTACAAATCCGCCCCGTTGTAGAGCACTTTGCCGGAAGTGGGTTTGACAAACCCGTTCAGGGCATTCATCAATGTGGTTTTGCCCGCGCCACTCGGACCCAGCAGGCCGATCAGTTCCTTGGGCTTGACGACGAGCGATAAATCGTCCAGCAGCAACTTGGGTTGGCCGGTATTACGGTCTGTCACCTGGAAGTTCAAGTGCACGGAATCCAGCCGCACCACCCGCCGGTCGGGAACATGGGTGAGGGCGCCACCATGAAAGTGAAGCTCCGAGGGACCGATCACCACGCGGTCCAGTTCCTGGAGTTCGTGCCGCTTCACCCGAATGCCGTTCACGAAGGTCCCATTGACCGATCCCAGATCGACAATCAGGCTCTTGCCATTCTGTTTGATAATCTCGGCGTGTTTCTTGGATACGACGGGATGAGCAATGACCACATCGCAGCTCGGATCGCGCCCGATGACCAGGTGATCCTTGGCCAGGTCGATATTCTCCATCTTGAGCTGCGGTTCCAGCCCGGAGCGAAAGATCAGGGACTTGCCGCTATAGCGGCCGAAAGTGATGTAATCGCCATCGTGGAGCTCGGCGGTCTTTACACGGATGCCGTTAACAAAGGTCCCATTGGCCGACTGGTCGATCACCTCGACGTGGTCCCCCTTGATCGCAAACTGCGCATGTACGGAGGATACGGAGGCGTGCTCCATCACCATTTTGCAGCGCGCCGGGTCGCGGCCGACGGTCAAGCCCTGGTCCGGAATGTCCTCACTCTTCACGGCGAACTTGTCCACGATCAGGTCAAGGTGGGGGCGGGCCATGACGTCGGTGAGTTTGATTGCCACCGTGCCGCCGCCGGAACGGTCGGCCTGCTGCGCCGCGGCGATTTCCGCCTGGCTGACGACGGAAGTATGGACGCCTCCCTCCTCCGCGCCGGGGGCCATCTTTCGTTGAGCTACCGCGGCCGGAGCGGGGGCAAACGATTCCATACGAAAAAGATGCTTCCGGCCAGCGCCAAAAGAAACCTCATCATTGACCTTCAAAACTGCTTCCTGGACGCGCGTCTGATTGACGAACGACCCATTGGCCGAATCGCGGTCGCGGAGCACCACTTCCCCGGACTCATTGAGGCCAATCCAGGCTTGCTGGCGCGAGATTTGGTCATCGGCGAGGACAATTTGGCACTTGGTCTGGTCCCGGCCCACTACCAAGCCCTTGGCGGTAATTGTGAAGGTACGCCCGGAAAGCAATCCGGAGGTGGCAACTAACCGGAAAACGGCCGGAGCGGAGGGGGGAGGGGCGACGGCCATAGTGGCAATGCTTTCCTCACTGCGCATCGCACCCGGGGGAACGGCCACGGTAGGGCCGGGTTCCTGCTCCACACTAATCGGATGCCCGCAAACCCTGCAGAATCGATACCCCCCTTCATTCACTTCCCCGCACGTTGGGCATTTCATGGTGGAGTCCTCGGGATTCAGCCTTCAGTTCTCAGCCGTCGCTAGCTTGCCTTCCGGGCCGCCAGTCCATGTGACAACTGATGACTGATAACTGATAACTACCTACGTTTGCGGTTTAAACTCGTCTTCGTCGAATTCCTTGCAATCGACAGCGACCTCGGCGTCCAGGGGGGGAAGTCCCTGCCCGGAGAACTCCGCCAGGATCACCGTGATGTTGTCTCCCCCGCCATTCGCGTTGGCCTTCTCGATGAGGGCTTTGCAGTTGTCGGCGAGCCCGTTCCCGCGGCCGCCGATTTCCAGCAGGTCAGCCTCCGGCACCATGTTGTATAAGCCATCGCTGCAGAGCAGGATTCTGTCGCCTTGCATGACCCGGATGTATGTCACTTTGACGTCCAGGGTCTCGCTGCTTCCTACCGCCTGGGTCAGAATACTCTTCCGGCTGTCCTTTTCCGGATCGGCTGGCATCTCAGCGCCAATCTCTTTCAAGTAGTTCAGGAACGTCTGGTCGTGCGTCAACTGGCTGATCTTTTTGTTGCGGATCAGATAGCAGCGGGAATCCCCCACTTGCCCGACAAATAGATGGCGCGCGAAAAGGGCTGAGGCAGTGGTGGTAGTTCCCATTCCGCGGTAGGCGGGGTTGGCTAGAGCTTTCTGATAAATGATCTGATTGGCGAACTCAATGGCCTCGCGCAGAAGAATCACGAAGTTGGCTTCGCTCACCGATCCGAGCGACTTCAGGTTATCATAGAGGCGCTTCGGTACCGTGACAGCCGCGAGTTGGCTGGCGACTTCGCCGCTCGCCTCACCCCCCATTCCGTCTGCCACCATAAACAAGGAACCGAAGGGGCCTACGTCATGATCGCGGACTGCCGGTGGCACGCCAGCTTCTCCGGTTGTAAGATCGCAAATGACGAAGTTGTCTTCGTTGTTCTTTCGGACGCGACCCATGTCCGACATCCCAAACAAGGTCACACGAATGGCCTTTCCGCTACTATCCGTTGTCTCGGCCACAACCCTCACCTTCCCCCGGGCCGCGGACTTCTTCGACCGCAGCCTCAGTGAAACTACTCGTTGCAAATACGTTCAATGATTCAAAATCCGGCACACCTCGGCCCCGGAGGCTTTCCACATTCGTCCCAAGGGCCTAGCTAGACTGCCACCCATAACCTGTTTCCCAGGGTGCTGACTCTGGTGGATTGAATTGACTGTTCCTTCTTACCATACCCCCAGCCGGGTAGCAAGTGAATCGGATTAGGGATTCGGGGTTAGGGATTCGGGATTCGAGTGCAATCTCCGAATTCCCGAGCCCGTTCCAAAACTTCTTGGTAGTTCCCTGGGCGCCAGTGTCTTACATCCGTCTCTCGGCCCTAATCCCGAATCCCGAACCCCTATTCCCTAACCCCGGCGGGTGCGCAGTTCCTGGACGATCTGCGCCGCCACTCGCCGTGCACCGTCCATATCTTGAGGGGGAAGGGAGATCGCCGCCACCTTCTGGTGCCCTCCGCCCCCATATCGCTCGCAAATGCTCGCGAGGTTGGCATCCTTGGGAGCGCTGCTCCACGGGTTGCTGCCAACGGCAATCTTGATGCGCTCTTTTGACGAACTGAGTCCCACGCAATAGACCGCGTTGGGGAAGAGATAATACGGAATGAACTTGTTGAAGCCCTCCGCGTCCTGGTCGGCTATATCAAAGTAAATGACGCCGTCCTTTAATTCGGCGCGCGCCCGAATCAGTTCCATGGACTTCAAATGCCGCGCATAGAGCTCCTCAAACGCGGACCGGATGTGGGGCAGGGCGATGATCTCCTTGAGTGGCTGGGAGAGAAGCAGCGGAATAAGGCGCACGCAGAAATCCGGTCGGCAACTTCCCTCGATCACCAGGGTCAGTTGAGTGGCGGGCTCGCGCATTTCCACTGCCGTTTGGATGTCCGCGTATTGGGCGCCATCGATCAGATCTGCCCAGTATACGAGTTCATCAAGGTCGGGAGCCTTGAAACCGAAGTTCCTGGCCGTGGATTCGGTGATGAATTTCGTGCACGAGCGGTAATCCGGCCCGTAGAACTTCTTGCCACTATGGTCCCGGCGGAAATGTTCGGCATCCGCTTCCGAAAGAAAGGCGCTCTGGTGATGGTCAAACCACCACGTGAGGCGGTCGGAGCTGGAGTACTTGAAATCGACAATGACGTTTTCATCGGCGCTGAAGAGCCCGGCGTCAAACAACTGTCCGGCCCGGTGCACAAGGCCGTGGTAGCGAAACTCCGCCTTGGGGTCAATGCACTGCCGGTAAAAGCGTGTAAATAGCGCTGCGGAACAGACCCCGTCGAAGCACCGATCGTGAAAACAGACTAGAACTGTCATAGGTTATAAGGGTGAGGGCAACCCGTTCCCCACACGCCCGGCCTCACCAACGCGAGCGAAACTCCCTAACTTGCCCTCGCTGGCTATAATTGTCAAGTGAAAATGTGCAGGGAAGCGATGATTGAGGCAAGAGATTAAGGGTGCGTCAACCGAAACGCTTCGCGATCACGTCACGAAGCAGGCGCCAGAGTCATGCTTTAGGGTTTCACGGGGACCGTCCGCTCGGCCGCTCGCCAAGAACGCTGAGGCGAAACCTGGGGGGCGACAATGATGTTTGCCGCCCCCTGGCTGATTCCGAATTCGCAGGCACCCACCGCCATTAAAGGCCGGCTTGCTTCGCCGCCAGTTCACCAATAATCGGCGCTTTGAAATACTCGTTCTGGTAGGCCTTGTACATGAAGAAGATCCATATGGCCAGGAACGCCAGGTCAATGACGAAACTGATCAGGAACATGATCCCCGCCAGGAAACCCATCGAAATCAGCCCCAAAATTCCGGCCAGAATCGCCCAGACGATGGCGAATCCGATCACCACGACGTTAAAGAAAATAGACTGAAACGCGTGGAACCGGACGAACTTGTCGTTCTTGTAAGGGTCCAGGATCAGGAAGATGATCCCTGTAATGAACCCTAAGACGTATGCCAGACACCCGGCCACATTTGAGGTTAGTCCGGCATTCGCCGCTGGGGGGGCTGCAACCGGCGCCGCAACGGGCGCCGCACCACCCACAGGAGCGCCACACGCACCACAGAACGTCGTACCCTCGGCCATCTGAGCACCGCACTTCGCACAGAACGCCATATCCATGTCTCCTTTAGCGGAACCCGTGGAATCCCTATCTCAACGTCGGCCCACCCATCCGGCCCATAATTTCAATCCAGGTTTTCCGCTCGCTGTGAGGAAGCTACTGACTATCGACAAGCGGACTATTGGTACCATAAAGGCAGCAGCATAACAAGTGAGAAATACGTCCCCCACGCCCTGGGGCGGATGGCCGAGCCACCTGGTCCAAATGCGGCTCGGGGGGATGGGCAATGACCCGGGCGTGCTCGCAACCCCTCTGAATCAGTTGTTTCTCCCCAACTCCACCTTGTGCTCGCCTGCGGGCACTTCAAACTGCCCTCTCCCCTGCCTTACCGGTACCTGGCCCGCCGGCTTGTCGTCGATTTTAAGCTTCAACTCACCGTCTTCAAACTCCTGCGTGACGACGGTCACCGCGCGCGGGGCGTTCAAGCTAAAAGTCAAAAGTGGTCCTGAGAGCTGGTAATCCCGCACTACAACGCCCCCATTGACTTCAAAGCGCAGCGCTTTATCGCGTGTTAGGGCTGTCCGGTTGGGCCCAACGCTTACGGCAAACGTGTGATTGCCCCAGACAGCGCGTTGAAAATCTCCCTCGACCGCTGGATTGAGAGCGCCGAAGCGCAAGCCTTCCCACGGATTCAAGTCGATGTATTGCTCCAGCGGCATCAGGCACAGTAGCACTCCCCAGGTGTAGTGAGTGTCGCCGCCGGCCGTGCCTCCCCAGGCGTAGTACTGCTCGTTGTCGTGCTGGTTGCTCCGCCAATCATCCATGAACAGGTCGTAATTTTTCTGCGCGTACTCCAGCGCCTCCTGGTCGAACCGGTAGCGATTGAGGCCTTCGTAGACCATGTAATTGGTCGGCCCCCAAATGTCCCCGCGCCAGTAAAACTGGTCCGGGAAGACCGGGTCATTTCGGGCGATGGTTGGGGTGACATATTTTCCCCAGAACTCCCGTGGATTAAGCAGATGTTCCTTGACCATGCGTTCGGCCTGCTGCGGGGTGGCGATGCCGGCGAACA
>DATJVT010000552.1:0-4484 GCA_035501695.1 Terriglobia bacterium
AGAACGAATCAAGAAAACTTTTACCGGACAGTACTGATCGATTATCAAAAGACCAATGTAATAGGGTCATACGACTTGAAGGCGGGAAACTGCGGGCGAACTACCTTTGCAGTCAAAAATTTGGCGATAGTCAGTCGCTTGGAATAGCCACCTTCTAAGTAAAGTCCCGCTGGGTGCGCCGGTATGCCGCGGTTCATTCACCTTGCGCGGAGCCGCTCTCGATCAACCGACTAGGAAAAGACTCGCAGGAAAGTCCCTTTGCGCCGATTGGGAACCGTCGAGTGGGCGTACAATCCTGTCGGCCTTTGTTAGTCGAAAGAAGCATGGATCCCAACAAGCAGGCTGAAGGCTTTTTTGCATATTACTGCCCGCGATCAAAACAGCCTTTGCTACGCCGGAGGATTCCCCGTTGCGAGGTGAGACATGCGAGCACCGCCGAGAATCGAGCGCGTGGTTTTGATGGCGACTGCGACGTTTTTGCTGGGCTCCGTCGGCTGGGCCGGCGGGCTTGATTCGATCGATGCGGGGAGTGCTGCGATCCATCCGTTGTGGCTACCCAAAAAAAAGCACCCCGTCGAGGAGCGCTTGCTCGGCAATTGGCCCACGTTTTTTGTTTTAGATATGGGAATTATCGCATCTCCTCTACCCGTTAATATGCAAATTGAGGCGCATCGTGAAACCGGCGAGTATGAACTTGCCTTCCACAGTCCACCCGGAACGCCGCCCAAGGAGAAGATTCTCAACATCATGATGCGAGGCTTCCTTGTCCGCCTGCAGGGTCATCTCTTCCTGGATCTCACTCGGCTGGGCGCACGCCCCAGCCGGCATGTTGTTTTTCAGGTGATAATGGACAAAGGAATTCCCCGGCTGGCCAGGTGGGATTTATTGTTTCTGCCGGAAGGATTGGCCAAAGAAATCGCCCTGGACAAGGAGTCGGTGGCGGGGGCCGGCACAGAACAACTTCGTCAGTTCGTGGCCGGGCACGCTGAGGACAAGGAAGTATTCCGGACAGCGGGTGAGGATTGCGGCAAGTCATGTATCGGCAAGCTTCCCGGTGACGTTTTCCCTCTTCTTCCTAAGGGGACAAAGCTGGTTCCAGACCCGCCGGATCAAAAATAGGGCGGGGCTCCGCAGGTTGTACGCCGCAGGTATTGACCACCATGGATAAGGGCCGACTCTCCGGTCCTCGAGGGGCTGCGAGGAGGAGCCACCCAGGTACGAACAACTCGCATACTTGGGCGCTACCTGCTGAGAAAATGCCGTCTTTTTTGGCCTGCGCCCCCCCGAAGCTGCCGACCTAGGGTGAAGGCCGCGGCCAGCAAGAGCGTGGGCAGCAAAACGAGTGTCGCCGGCTCGGGAACCACGGACGCATTTATCGTGGTGCCGGAGACGATTTGCATGCCGGAGCAGTCACCCCCGAACACTTGACCGTCCAGATTGGCGTTGGTCAGAGAAATCGCGGCCTGGAGAGCCAGAATGCCCCCATGAAGGCATCCGGCTCGGGGAAGCTTGACGCGATATTAATCAAGCTCAGATTGCTGGTACCGGTGTAGTTGCGCATAGAATCGGCGGGGGGCAACCCGCGGGTGAGGATGACTTCGCCTCCCAGAGGGAATGTGTTACTTGGGTAATTCCTCGGCGCTGACGTTCACCTGCTTCACTAATGTCAGTAGTAATGCCCGCCCCCCCGCTCTCATGCCCATATTTCCTTGCCTCCCGGGGTTAGATTTACCGCCCTGACCGAGATGAGGGGTGTGACCGGCTTGACCGTTCTGCCAAGCCCGGCACTCCGCCATCGCATGCATCGAGCCCTATGAAATAAACAAGTACTGCAAATTCCCCAGCGATTTCAGACGGAATAACCGTGGCGAACGGGCTCTCTGCCGTTCATGTGTTAGGAAGACCCCTGGCCGGAAGTCGAACCAAGTGCCACCCAGAATCTAGGAAGGGCGGGGAGTGACAAAACAACCGCTACGACGTTTTTTCCCGGTTTTAGAACGGAATCTCCACCGTGCGGTTCAGGCTGGAGATTTCTCCGCTGGCGGTGTCCCGGACGACCGCGCGCACCATATAGGTTCCGGGCTTGGCGTCAAAGAGGGCCTGCATGGTGATGCCGGTTTGCAGAAGTCTCTCCACGCCGAGGTCGCGCAGGCTCAAATCCACGGATTTTTGCTGGCCGCTCACCAAGCGCCCATCGCGGTCAAAGAGCACCGTCACAAACGTCAGCGTATCAATGCTTTTGTCCCCCTCTTTGCGGAAACGCAAGGCGTGCGCGTCGAGACGGGTCAGGACCGTGATGCGCGCGTCGGACTCCGTCTTCATGAAGAATCGGGTGTGGACGTCGATGGGAATCTCCTGCACCTCTTCCTGGGAAAAGACCGCTTCGCGAATCTCTTCCTTTTCCTGCGCGCCCGGGTCGCTGGGCTGGCGGGGCGCGTAGTAGCCTTTGCGCGCTTGCACGGTGAGTCCGGAGGGCGCCGCGAGTTTCACACTGAGCGCGTGGAAGCCGCCGTCGAACTTCAAATTTTGAGGCGAGAACACCAGGATATAGTACGGATCGGGCAGCCCCGCGGTTTGGCGGAATCCGGATTCATAATCATTGCTGTTTTGGAAGAAGACGCCTCCGGTTTCGGCGGCGAGGCTCGACATGGCGCTGGCCTCCAGCATGGCGCCGGTGCGCAGCATACTGCCCCTGGCCTGCAGGGTGGCGCTGGTTGCCGGCCCGCGCTGCCCTCCGTTGAAAGTCGCGGGACCGCTCTCGGACGCACTCGGGATCCCCCGGTCGGTGTAAAGGCCGCGCGCATCCATGGCGTTGAGGACGACGTGCACGCGCAACGCCCGGTCCACGAGTTGACTGAGCTCAAAGGTAAGCGTCTCGGTCAGGAACCCGTCGGAGACAATGATGACGCTGCGCGGGCCGGGAAACATCGCCATGTGGCGGATGAGTCCATCGATCTGGCGCAGGGCGGTGCGCGACTCGTCTTCCGCCACGTGGAACGATTCGGCGGCTTCATCCTGCGCTTCCTGCAGGGCCATTTTCCCGCCGTCATCCTGGCTTGCAAAGCATGCGGCGTAGGCGTCGTTCGCGGCCACATCGAGCGCCTGGCTGTCATGCTGGTAGTAAATCAAATAGGCTTCATAGGGGGGGATGTCAACGCAACGCTTTGTCCCGGGTGCAACGGGGCGGGGCCGGAGGGCAAAGAGGGCCTGATGGACCTGCTTGAGGTCGGCCGTAAAGTCCAACTGCTGCTGACCGGACGCGGTAAACACTCCCACCCGATCTCCTGGCTGAACGGCGCCGGCAAGGTAATGGTCCGCGGCATCCCGCGTGCGCTGGAGACCTTCGACCGAGGTGTGCACGTCGTCAAAGTACAGCCCCAGGACTCGAAGTGGCGAGGCCATCGGTTTGCCGGGGGCTTCCCCCGGCGCTGGGACTGCCTCCGAGCCTTCCGCAAGGTTGGAGGCCGCGTTGGCCGCCGGCTTCTCTAGCGACATGCTCAGAACGGTCTGCGGCTTGCCGCGATCGAAGAGCTGGAAATCTTCCTTGCGAAGCGTTTCCACTGAGGAGCCCTTGGCATCGCGAACCGTCACGCGAACCATCACCAGATTGCGTTCCGTTTTCAGCGTGAAGGCAGGTTCGACGTCGCGAGAGGAAATTTCCGGTGGATTCGTCGTTTGCGCCTTGAGCATGCCGGGGGTGAAGAACGCCAGGGCGGCCAGCGGTATGGCCAGCAATGGCGAGGGCAATCGCGGATGCGGCCCGCGCGCATGAATATGAGTGCTCAACATAAATCCTCCCTCAGGCTTGGTCGGCCTCCAGGTCATCCATCGCGCCAACCGGTGTCAGCCGCAGATATGCCGGACGAAGGTGAAATGCTGGGATGAGAGTATGACGGCGGCGAAACATGGGGCGATCTCCGTACGCGGCCGTCCCGGCCAGGGAGGGACCGCGACACGGTCGCCTTGGCCGGGGTTCACACAGGCTGGATGCGGGCTGATTTTAGCCTGCCCACCGGGGGCGAGGCAAGGCCAGAATACGCGGGGGATCAGGAGTCAGGAGCCATGAGTCAGGAAGCATGAGTAGTAAGGGCACCCCTCGCCCTGCAACCCAAAGCCGTCTTCGGACGGCGGGTCGTGGGTGCCCTCTCATCGGCCCTGCCGATCAAGGAGTGTTGGCACGAGGCCGGCCCCTACGTTGCGCCCTTTCGATTCAGAAGGTGCTGTTCCAATAGGCGTGCTGGCCGAGGTATAGGTCGTCGGCCACATTTTTCAGAATGGCTCGCCGGACTTCCAGAGCGTTCATTTCGCCCTGAACCTTGTACAGGACCTCGCCGTTCGTGCCGATGAGGACGGTATAGGGTGCACCGCCTGCCCATCCGGTCCCCAACACCTTCACCGCGTCGGCGGCATCGTTGCCATTGAAGATCAGGTTCCGGTTGAAGGCATGCTGCTTTTTGAGGAATGCCAGGACCATTTCCTTCTCG
>DATJVT010000553.1:0-3505 GCA_035501695.1 Terriglobia bacterium
GTCAGCAGCCATCCCACCACACCCCCCAACGCCATACCCAACAGGATCAGCAGGATCGTATTCATGCAGAGCTCCTCAATTCATCGGGGATTGATGATAACTGAAATGTGCGATGAGGAAGCAGTTTTCGGGGGGGAGGTAAGGGGTCCGGTGTCAGGTGGCAGATCTCAGATGTCAGGAAAGATAGGTAGCCGCCCTTTAACCACTACCCTCGCGCCACTGGTATTGTCGCCACTGGCGTTGGAAGTCATGCGGCGACGTTGATATACTCCCCCCGAGGGAAGCCGCGGCGGACGAAGGGAGGGAATTGAATATGACAGACATTCCATCAGGGGTTCAGGGAAGCCTCCCCGAGATTGTCCAGAACAAGAAGAACCTCTACGAGGGTGATCTTACGCGATATTTCTGCTCCGCGTTTTACTACGCGCATAACATGAATAACCCTTACCACAACTTCCGGCATATGTTTCACGTCGTCTGGCTCTGCTACCAGGCGGGAATCTTCTATTCCCTGGCTCCCCGGCCGTTCCGGAACCTTCTTATCGCGGCCATCTTCCACGACTTCGACCACACGGGCCTCATGGGCAACGACGACGTGAACATCGCGCTGGCCATCCGCGGCCTCGAAAAGCATATTCTTCCCGAAGACCGCCCGCACTTTGCGGAGATCGCCGGGCTGGTTCGCTCCACCGAATATCCCTATAAGCAGTATTCCGAGGGCGTGGAACTGCTCGCCCAGATTCTTCGCGACGCCGACCTCGCCCAGGCTCTGACCCCGGTCTGGATTCAGCAAGTTGTCTTCGGCCT
The DNA here is from genome assembly GCA_035501695.1 of Terriglobia bacterium. Taxonomy (GTDB): domain Bacteria; phylum Acidobacteriota; class Terriglobia; order UBA7540; family UBA7540; genus Bog-366. The sequence continues at coordinate 808 of DATJVT010000553.1, forward strand.
GGCTGCCGAAGGGCGGCTGACTCCGGCGGAAGTCCTCAAGCAGCAGAAACCCTTCCTCAGCGGCCTCAAGCTTTCGACCGAATGGGGCAGAACGTTGTTCCCCCAGGAGGCCATCGACGCGAAGGTTGCCGAAGCAGAGGAACTCCTCGGAATCCTCGAATCTTGCAGCACCTCCCCAGCTTGACCAGCCACGCGGTGCTATAATGCCCGCGGCTCGCAGCAGTCATTCCCGTTTCCCGGAGGTCCAAACCCATGAAAAGTAATTCCCCACTTACACGTCGGCAATTTCTGGCGACGGCAGGCGCAGTGGCAGCGGCCGGCCGGACGTGGAGTAGCACGGGTCAATCGCAACCGCCCGCGGGGCGCGTCGCTGAGGCATTTGTCCCGCTGCGTCTGGGGGAGATCATGCCGGAGGGCTGGCTGCGCGCGCAGTTGGAGCGTGACGTGGTCTCGGGATTTACCGGTCATTTGGACTCCCTGCTTCAGGATCCCGACTCGAAGAAGTTTCTTCTCAAGCCCGAGAACAACGACTTTGTAACCCGCGCCGACAATAAGGATTGCCGCGTCGACGCGGAGGGTTACGTCATTCCGCCCGGGGTGCGTTCCTGGTGGGACGGCGAACTGATTGGCGACTGGCACGACGCCTTGATTCGCACCGCGTTTCTGACGGGAGATCCCGCCGCGCGCGCCAAGGCCGACCGCTTTGTGAACGACATCCTCAAGTCGCAGGACGAAGATGGCTACATCGGCATCTACCGCCCGGGCTACCGGTTTCATTTTCGTGGGGTGGACGGTGAGCTGTGGACCCAGCGCTGCGTTCTACTGGGACTCCTGGCCTATTACGAATTCACCGGCCGGCAAGACGTGCTGCGGGCCGTCGAGCGCGCCGTCAAGCTGACCATTCGTCAATACGGGCCGGGGAAAAGCTATTTTGGCAACCCCGGGCAAGGCCAGTCCAGCGTGTCCCACGGCTTGATGTTTCTGGACGTCCTCGAGTGGCTCGACCGCCTGACCGGCGACGAGGAGTATCGCCGCGCCGCGCTGTTTCTTTACGGCGATTTCAACGCTTCGTCTGCGGTGCAGGACGGGGACGTGAAGCTGGCGCATCTGCTCGACATGCAGATCCCCTTGGCCGGACACGGTCCGGACGTGATGGGAGACCTGCGCGCGCCGCTGCTTTGCTACTACCTGACCGGCGATCCCAAGTACCGCGAAGCGTATGAGAACTTTGTCGCCAAAATCCAGCGCCACCTGGGCGCGGGAGGCTCGCCCTTATCCGGCCAGGACGAGGAGGTCAAAGCTCAGGGCCAGTCGCCCGACATGCCTTACGAGTACTGCTCCACTTTCTACCTGCTGCACTCGCTAGTCTGGGCCATGCAGAAAACCGGCGAAGCGCGCTATGGCGACATGTTTGAGCGGGCGATGTTCAATGCCGCGCAGGGGGCTCGATTCGCCGACGGCAAGGCGCTGACCTACTATTCCGCCGACGAGCGCCTCTGGGTGCGGGTGCATCCCCCTGAGGGCCGGCCCAATATGCGCTTCATCTACACGGCAGCCTTCTTTCCCGCCTGCTGCCACAACTCCGGTGCGCGGGTGAGTCCCTATGCCGTCTCGGCGCTATGGATGCGGAGTCGCGGCCCGGACGGCGACGGCCTGGCAGCAACCCTTTACGGGCCGAACCGCGTGAGCACCCGGATTAGCGGCGTGCCCGTCACCGTGACCGAGCGCACCGGATACCCGTTTTCGTTCGACGTGGAGTTCTCCCTCCAGGCCGCGCAACCGGTGGCGTTCCCGCTGCGGTTTCGCGTGCCGGCCTGGTCAGGGGAACCGGCGGTGGTCGCGGCCGGCGCCCAAATCGACCGGGACAAGCGCGGCTTCCTGGTGGTCAGCAAAACGTGGAAGAACGGCGACACGGTGCGGGTGACGTTAAAACCCGCCATCCACGGCGAAAAGGCGGTGAACGGCACCACCGCCCTGGCGTATGGACCGCTGGTTTTTTCGTTGCCCATCCCGGAGAAAGCGGAGATCGTCGAACGGTTTCCCGAGGCGGAAGCAGAAGGCTTGCATGGCTTCTTCGGATATCAGTACGATCCTGCGGACTTGGCCTCTGCCAAACGGCCGCTTGAACTTCAGGCCGGCAAACCGGGATTGGGATTCCGCGTCGTCCCGAGAAGCGAAGCCGACCCGCTCCGTCCCTGGGACCGCTCGCCGCTGGCGTTGGAAGGCGAATTGATCGGCGCCAACAACCGGCCCGAATCCGCTACCCTCGAGCCGATGGGTTGCACCCTTCTGCGCCGAACGTTCTTCTCCACCGCCGCGTAGTCCCCGATTAGAAGGTCTGTTCGTGCGCCGGGCAGATCAGCACGTAATCGCAATACTTGCAGGCGAAGCCCGGCTTGGGTGGAAACGCCTGTTGGCGGATTTGCGCGGCCACCTCGTGGATTTCGCCGACCACCTTCTCTAGGTCCTTGGGAGTGCGCACGGTGCGCACCGGTTCATTGTTGGTCAGGCTGTAAAAGGTAATCCGGGCGGGGTTCAAATGCATCTGATCACGCGCCGCCAGCGCATAGACTGAGAGTTGCAGGCTCTTATCCGCGTCTTTCTGCGAGGGCGGCCGGCCGGTCTTGTAATCCACCAACTCCACGGCATTGCCATCGAGGGGATTGATCTGATCGATGCGCCCTTCCAGGGTCACGTC
>DATJVT010000554.1:0-11465 GCA_035501695.1 Terriglobia bacterium
GCATGGGCGAGGTCCGCCGCATGTTACGCCAGATGCCATCCTCCGATTTCAACACGATTCTGCAATACGAGATCAGAATGAGTTACCCGAGTTTCGAGCAGGAAGTGGCGAATTACGTGGTGAAGAAGTATGGATCTTAGAGGGCCAGGGATCGTCCCGGTGGGTTAGTCGAGTTTCAGCAGCACCTTCTGGCCGTTCAGGGTGTACTCAAGTTGGTGATTTCCCTTTTTGTTCCCCTTGGGAACGGGGAAGTAGAGATAGCCGGCGACGGGAGCCGATACCGTATCCTCAGGCAGCGCCTTGGCAGAGAGTTCCATTTCCATCCGGTCAAGTTCACGATTGGCCGAACCGGGATCCGCGGAGGGGTTCTGGCCGATGCTGGCGCCCACGCCTACCCCATAATCTACTCCGTGCACCCGCTGACCGGTCCGCGGGTCGACCCCTGATTCGTATCCAACATGGGCCTCGGCAACGGAATTCACTTCCTTGGAGTGTTCTTTCTCCTTCTCGATCTCCGCGGCGAGTAGCCGGGCACTGTAGGGTCTAACCGCTGTTTCCGTGCCGGCAAGCCGCAGGACAAAATCCTCGAGGGAAATGTCGATCGCTTTGTCCTTGGCGGGATATAGGGCTGCTTCCACCACAAGGCAGCAACGGGAAAGGTCCGTGGTAAAGGCCTTGCCCATCTCTTTGGGAGTAAGGAGCGTGGCGCCAAGGGCAGCAGCACCCACGCGGTCGTGCGCCGGGTATTTCTCCGCGGCGCTGCGGGGAACCGTACCCCGCGGGCCTTCCGCTATCAAGGGAAGTGTCAGGATGGCGAGAAGCGTCAGGGGGACGCAAGCGGCCCAAATTGAGATCGAACGATGCTGGTTGTGGCCCATGGCAGTCCACCTGCGAAAAGTATGTCTTGATGTTATGCCCCCCACCATGGTCTGTCAACACCACCGCCGCGCACCAACCGATGCGAGGGGTTTTCGCCCGCGCCTGAAGCAGACAACCTGCCCCCGCAGAGGTTGCGTTGAGGTCGCGCGAGGCCATTCCTGCTTTGATGTCATTCCGGGCTACCCCCGCGGACATTTTGGAACTTGACGCTGGCTGGCGCGAAGCTTAGACTTCCGCCTGCCCGGTGAGCAAATGCGTGAGTCTCCTGGATTGAGCATTCCGCTCCGGCCGAGGTTAAATCCCCTGCATGGGGTGAGGACCAATGACAAACCATAAACCGCTAGGACGCCGCAGGTTTCTGCAAGGTTCAATTGCCGCCTTAGGGGCTGGGCAGCTCCCGAGCAACGGCGCCGGCGCAATGGCCAATGGGCTTCCCGAGGAAGCGCCGCATGGAAAAGGCAGGCAGACGTTGTCGCTGAACGGGGAATGGGAAATTGACGACAGCTTGTCGGCCGATCGGATGCCGGAGGCTTTCCATCACCGCGTCCCCGTACCCGGCCTGGCGCACTCTGCAACCCCGCCATTTCCGGATGTGGACAAGTTTCAGAGCCGTGAGAACCTATGGAACTTGACCCGGTTTGGCGAGGAGCCGGAGTCCGCGTTTGTCTCCCTGGGTGAGGACGGTGCAGGCATCTCCAAGCAGGAAAGGAATTACTTTTGGTATCGCAAGCAGTTCCGTCTCGCCGGGCGCCGGGAAGTAGCCATTCTGAAGATAAACAAGGCACAATTCGGCACGGCCGTATGGTTGAACGGTAAGAAGGTCGGCGAGCACATTGGGTGTTACACGGCCGCCATTTTCGACGTCACCCCGGCAATCAAGTGGGATGGCGAGAATCAGCTCGTGGTAAGAGTCGGCGCCCATCCCGGCGTGCTGCCCCAGGGGGTGCCGGGGGGGACGGACTTTGAGAAGAGGATGTGGACCCCGGGAATTTACGACTCCGTCTCCCTGATGTTGAGCGATAACCCGGTCATTGAGACCGTGCAGGTGGCTCCCCGCCCTGCGACTTCTGAGATCCTCGTGCAGGTTGGTGTGAAGAACTACAGCCATCAGGTTCAGACATGCAACCTGAGCTATCGCGTGACCCCCTGGAAAGACCAGAAGGAAGTGGCGGCCGCGACTCAACCCGCGATGGAACTGAAGCCCGGTGAGTCCAAGGTGGTCACCCAGACGATTCGCGTCCCCGGAGCCAAACTCTGGACCCCCGAAACGCCCTTTCTCTATGTGCTGGCGACCAGCACGGGTGGGGACAGTTCCGAGGCTCGCTTCGGGATGAGGGAGATCCGCTTTGACACCGCCACCAAGCGCGCCATTCTAAACGGGAAGATCTACTTCCTTCGCGGGTCCAACATCACCCTGCATCGCTTCTTTGAAGATCCCGATTCCGGCACGTTGCCCTGGGACGAGAAGTGGCTGCGCATCCTTCTGGTGGACATTCCCAAGCAGATGAACTGGAACTCCTTCCGTTTTTGCATTGGTCCGGTCCCCGATCAGTGGCTGGATATCGCGGACGAAGCGGGCCTTTTGATCCAGAACGAGTTCTTCCTTTGGACGGGCCACCCGAGCTGGTCGGATTTGTACCACGGCCGGAATTGGGACGTAGACGAACTGATCCGGGAATACAAAGAGTGGGTGAGAGACAACTGGAACCATCCCAGCGTGGCCATTTGGGATGCCAACAATGAGACCTTGGACGACGTGTTTGCCGACAAAGTCATCCCGGCCGTTCGAACCCTGGATCTTTCCAACCGCGCCTGGGAAAACAGCTACAACGGGCCGTGCGCTCCCAACGACCCGGTGGAGGATCACCCCTATCTCTTCATCACGCACCTGTTCAAGGAGGAGGGGAAGCCCTTCAAGATGACGGACCTGGAAACCATGTACGGTCCTCCCCCCAATTCCGTCCGGCCTCTGCAAGCACACGCCATGATCCTCAACGAGTATGGCTGGTTGTGGCTGAACCGCGACGGCTCACCCACCAAGCTCACCAAAGAGGTCTACGATAACCTGTTGGGGCCGGATGCCACGGGCGAGCAGCGGCTGGCGATGGACGGCTATCTGCTCGGCGGGTTGACCGAATTCTGGCGGGCCTATCGCAATTATGCCGGAATACTGCACTTCGTTTATCTCACCTGTTCATTCCCCGGAGCTTTTACCAGCGACCATTTCCAGGATGTTAAGAGCCTGCGGCTGGAGCCGAATTTCAAGGACTACGTCAGCGAAGCGTTCAAGCCTTTGGGCGTCTACATCAACTTCTGGCAACCAACCCTGGAAGCCGGCTCCAAACGGCGCTTTATGGTCAGCGTCATCAATGACGAGTATCAGGAGGCTGTTGGCAAACTGACTCTGTCCCTGGAGACCCCGGAGGGGAATGCCGTCGTCCACGAAGAGAAGTCGCTGCGGGTTCCTGCGCTGGGACAACAAACCTACAGGTTCGATTTGGGAATTCCAACGTCCCAGGGCGAGTTCATCCTGAAGGCCGTCGCGGATGCCAAACGAACACCCGGAACAACACCGACGCTTAGCCGGCGAAAGGTCAAGGTCGTCGCAAAGGCTTAGTCCTCAGTGAGCATTCAATGCGGTCGCTGGGGCGGCGTGGGTAGTGGAGGCGGTGGGCTTCTTTTGCGCGGAGGCGGTCTTGGCCGGTTGATGCTTCGCGGTCGTGGTGGCGTGCGTGTGGGATGTGTGGGAAGTCGCGGCGGCAGGCGCCTCGACATACAGGTGCAAGGTTCGGCCCGCTGTCAACCGCGACGACTTCAAGCCATTCCAGCGCCGAATTTGGTAAGACGTAACGTTAAACCGGTCGGCGATAAGGTCGATGGTGTCACCCTGCCGCACGCGATAGTAGGCGAGCTTATGGGGAACCGGCTCTCGAAACCTCGCCAGCGAGGCATCGTTACCCGGGGCCATAGGAACCACCAGGTGCGTACCAATTACGGGGGATGAATAGGCTGTCAGTTGGTTGGCTTGCGCCAAGGCAACGGGAGATATTTGGTACTGCTTGGCAATCGCGGCCAGCGTCTCGCCTTCTTGTACCTTGTGCGCTCGCCACCAGATGCGTTTTTCAGGGGGAATCGCGGCGATATTCTGCTCGTACAAGTCCTTCGTCCCCAGCGGCAAGGTCAGAATAAACTCGGGGTCGTTGCCGGGGGTCGTCCAACGCAGCAAGCTGGGATTGAGCTTCATCACGTCATCCACTGGGCGGTCTATGAGCTGGGCAATCAGGCGCAGGTCCGTCGGGGTGTCGACTCGCACGCGGTCGACCGCCAGAGGGGGATCGGGGGGGGTATCGAACCCATATGACTTGGGGTCCTTGGCGATGAGGGCGGTGGCCAGGAAAATGGGGACATAATTTTCGGTTTCGGCCGGCAAGGCGTGCAATCTGCGCAACTCCCAATAATCCGCATAGCCGGTTCTCTCGATGGCGCGTTGCACCGTCAGGGGCCCGCTATCGTAAGCCGCCATTACCAGAAACCAGTCCCCGAAAGTCGCATATAGATCCCTGAGATGCCGTGCCGCAGCGGCCGAGGATTTGTAGGGGTCCTTGCGGTCGTCCACCCAGCGGTCTCTCTTTAACCCATAGAGGTTTCCCGTTGCGAGGTAGAACTGCCAGATGCCCACACATTGCTTGTTGGAAACGGCGTTGGGGTTGAAGGCGCTCTCCCCTGCCGCCAGGTAGATCAGGTCCTGCGGCACCCCCTCCTTCCGCAAAGCCTCGCCGATGATTTCGCCGTACCTTCCCGCTCCGCGGATGACGTTTTCAATGTAACTGCGGGCATGATTCTGCAGAAAGGCAATGACGCCGTCTACCGCATCGTTGGAAAGCAGCGGCAGGTCCGAGTGAACCGATTTCAGTTCTTCCTGCACACGCTGCTTGGTGCGAGGATCGACGGGGAAGGTCAAACCGGAAAAGGACTCCAGGGGGGTCGGCTCGGTATTATGCAGACTCAAAGCGCCGCCGCGCTCCAGCGATGCCGCCTCAACGGCGTAGACATTCTCGACGATCTTGTCGAACTCGGAGCTTAACCGCTCATCGCCGCGGATGTCCTGTCCCGATTGCAGCAGCGTGGCCAGCGCCTGGTCAAATTGCTGCTTCGATTGTTCCAGGTTTCCTGCTCGGAACTCGCTCATTCCACTGGAATAAAATGCTTCCACCTTCTTTATGAGCAGGTCCGCGTAATCGGGAGGAGGGGCGACCACGGGGGAGAGGACAGAAGGGGCGGGGGTAAGAGGCAACGCCTTGGGAGGCGGAGGCGGAGCCGGAGCCTGCACCACTGCCGGGTGCTTCTCGGTCGTGGCACAGCCGCTCAGGACAACTACTGCGCCAGCCAGGCAGACCCCCCATCGTTTTATCAAAAGCCATCCCTCCGCAAATCTCTAGCACGCGGGCGCTTGCCTGCTCCCCGCACCTCAGGGAACATCACCTGAATTCTACTCAGCCCAAGATTGCGGGGTCAATGCGAAAGTGGTTGGGCCCCAAGTGGGGTGGAGCAACTGTTTTAACAAGAATGGGAGGGAAGTCCACTCTTCCCCAGGTCAAATGCCTTTTGTTCCACACATTGCCGTTCAGGCCATCAACCCGCGTGTTAGAATCCTTTCACCTCGGAGGCAATTCTATGCTAACGCGCGGCAGGATTATGTTTCCGTTTGCTCTGTTGTTTTTCGTCCCCTGGGTTTTGGCGCAGAGCGGGCCCCCGCTTCCGCACCTTGATCGGGCGGGGAATCAATATCATCTCTTGGTTGATGGCAAGCCTTTCCTCATGCTGGGCGGCCAAGCCCACAACTCCAGCGCCAGCGTCGCGCAGGATCTTGAACCTTTTTGGAAATCGCTGGTGGGGATTCATGCCAATACAGCGGAAGTGCCGCTCTACTGGGAACTTCTCGAACCTCAGCCCGGGAAATACGATTTCCACCTTGTCGATGAAATTGTCGCCGGGGCGCGGCGGAACGGGTTGCGCCTGGTGTTCCTGTGGTTTGGCACGTGGAAAAACGGCAACATGGACTACACCCCGGAATGGTTGAAGCGCGACCATACCACCTACAAGCGCGTGGTGGGGGCGGGCGGCGAGGAGATGTGGATCATCTCCCCATTGTGCGACCGGGCGCGCGACGCCGACGCCCGTGCTTTCCGCGCCCTGATGGGACACATTCGCAACATCGACACGACAGAGCGCACGGTGATCATGGTCCAGGTGGAAAATGAAACCGGGCTATTCGGCACAGACCGCGATTATTCGGAGGAGGCCACGCGCCTGTTTCATGGCCCCGTGCCCGCGGAGTTGATGGCCTACCTCGGCAAGAATCGCGACAACTTGGCATCGAGCCTCCGAGCCGCGTGGGCGGGGACAAACTTCCGGGCCGCCGGGACTTGGACGGAAGTCTTTGGCGAACTCGCCGCGGAGGCATTCAGTGCCTGGCACGTGGCGCGATATGTCGAGGTCGTCGCGGCGGCAGGAAAGCAAGCCTATCCCCTGCCGCTCTATGTCAACAACTGGCTGGTGGAAGGTAGTGCTACGCGAGCCGGGGACTGGCCCAGTGGCGGGCCGACCATCCACGTTCTCGATATCTGGAAGGCGGCCGCCCCTCACATCGACATCCTGGCGCCGGACATCTACTATCCAAAGTTCTTTGATGCGGCCGCCCAATTCACCCGGCCTGACAATCCCCTGTTTGTCCCGGAGACGAATTCGCTCCCCTATTTCGCCGCCAATGCCCTTCTAACTTTCGCCTATTTCAACGGCATCGGCTTCAGCCCCTTTGGTATCGACAACTTTGTCGAGAACGGTGCCGTGGCTCCCCAAGCGGCGGAATTGGAAGACCTTTACAGGGTGCTTCGCCCACTGCTGCCGGTGATCGCCCGTTACCAGTACACCGGCAAGCTGCATCCCCTCTTGCAGGGCATCGCGCAAGGGGAAGAATGGGCCTACGGTGTTCCGCTGGGCGGCAAACTCGCTGCAAGTGTGGAGTTTACGGCCAAGTACGATCCTGAAAAGGGGCGGGGACAGGGGTTGATTGTCGAATTAGGGCCGGACGACTTTGTGGTTGCCGGGTCAGGATTCAAATGTGGTTTTCGTGAAATGGAGGGCCCGCCACGGGACGCTCCGATTCTCTCGCTGGAAGAGGGTACCTTTGAAGATGAGCACTGGGTGCCAGCTCGCCGCTTGAACGGGGACGAATTGCACGTGCAACTGCCGGAACAATCAAAGATTTTACGAGTGCGCCTGCTGCGTTAGTGGGGACCTCTGCGTCCACTTCGCCGGCCGGCACTGGATGGCACGGCTCGGCATCTCCCTCTGACTCAAGCATGAAGAGCATGCGGGCAGCACGGTATTTCATCGACACCAGGGAGACTTATGCATCGCCAGAGACTGAAACGTGCAGAGCTCTTAGTGCTCGGGGTGCTGTTCGTATCCGGCGCAGGGCTTTGCCGGTTCGGGCCGGGACATTCCCCGTCCCAGACCTCGGAGTCCACCGAGGGATCTGCGATTTCGACTTTGGAAGCGAACTTCCGTTTTCCTCCCGAAGACTCGAAGATCATGGTGCGGTGGTGGTGGTTTGGGCCGGCGGTGACGACGGAAGAACTCGATCGCGAAATGCAGGCTATGAAGGACGCGGGAATCGGTGGGTTTGAAGTGGCGACGGTATACCCCCTTGCCGTCGATGATCCCGGCAAAGGGCTGATAAATCTCCGATTTCTCTCTCCAGAACACCTTACGGCGGTCGGTTTCGCGGCGCGACGGGCACATGAATTGGGTTTGCGCATGGATATGACCATGGGCAGCGGGTGGCCCTATGGTGGGCCGCACATAACCCCGGACCTGGCCGCCGAAGGCTTGCGGTGTCTACGTATCCCCATCCCCGCCGGAAGGCCGTCGATCCCAGGCCCGCCCTTTCAAGAGGGCCAGCGATTCCTTGCGGCGTTTGTGGCGGGTGGAAGCCCGAACCACTTCGACGCCCAATCGGCGCAGCTCATCGCACCGGAGGAGGATGGGAGCTTCCAGCTTCCGCCTTCTCCCGGCGGGCCACGTGTACTGCTGATTTTCGTGGCAGCCCTCACCGGTCAGCAGGTCAAGCGTGCCGCGGTGGGAGCGGAAGGAAATGTCCTTGACCACTACGCTCGCGCGGCGGCAGAGAAACATTTGGAGGCCGTCGGCGCACCCCTGGCGGCAGCCGGCAATGGAAACCTCCGCGCCATGTTTTGCGATAGTCTGGAAGTGTACGGGTCGGACTGGACTCCTGGTTTCCTAAGCGAATTCCAACGGCGGCGCGGCTACGACTTGAAGCCCTTTTTGCCCGCCCTGTTTGCCGAACCCGGACCGCAAACTGCGGCCGTGCGACACGACTGGGGAGAGACGCTTACCGAACTTTTTGATCAGAACTTCCTGGCGCCTTACCAGTCATGGTGCCGGGAGCATCACATTCTTGCTCGAGTGCAAGCCTACGGCACCCCGCCGGCGCAGCTTTCAAGCTACCGATTTGCCGATCTCCCGGAAGGCGAACAAGGTGATGAGGCCGGTCATTGGAACCACTTCACGGCATCGCGCTGGGCATCCTCCGCCGGGCATCTCTATGGCGTGCCGGTGATTTCCGCCGAGGCTTGGACCTGGATTCACTGGCTTCCTTTTCGCGCCACGCCCCTCGATTTCAAAGCTTACTCCGATCACTATTTTCTGGAGGGGATCAATCAACTGATTGGCCATGGCTGGCCTTATTCGCCCCCCGGCGTGCCGGAACCGGGCTGGCACTTGTACGCCGCCGGGGCTCTCAATCCGCATAACCCATGGTGGTTCGCCATGCCGGACCTTGCGCTATATTTGCAACGCGCCAGCTTCATGTTGCGTCAGGGCAGGCCCGCCAATGATGTGGCCGTCTATTTGCCGACGCACGACGCCTGGGCGGATTTGACTCCCGGTAACGTGAATTTGTGGGAGGCGATTTGGCGAAAGCTCGGACCGAGCCTTCTGCCCACCCTGCTGGAGGCTGGCTACAATTTGGATTTTATCGACGACGAGACCCTGGCACAGCAGGGCCGCGTCGAAAAAGGCAAGCTGATGCTCCCCGGTCAGGATTTCTCGATTGTGGTAATGCCAGGCATCGAACGCATCCCGCCTGAATCTCTGTCAAAGCTGGGTGAGTTCGCCAAAAGCGGAGGGATCTTGGTTGCCACGCGGCGACTGCCGCAGTTACAGCCGGGACTCCATCCGCAACTCGTCGCCAGCGAGGAAGTGCCGCGATTGGTGGAGCGGATTTTCACAAACCCATCGGGGCCGGGGCACTTTGTTCCCAAGGAGAATCAATCACTTCAGCATGAATTAAATCGCCTCTACCCTCCAGATGTAGCTTTTTCTCCCCGTTCGCAGGATGTGGGCTTCATCCACCGCCATACTGAATCGGCCGAGATCTATTTCATCGCCAACACTTCGAATCGGCGTTATCAGGGCACGGCAACCTTTCACGTCAAGGGGAAGAACGCCGAATACTGGGACCTCTTCACCGGTGAAGTCAGGACCGTGCCGGCACGATCCGGGCCCGATGCCCCTTTGATTCTCGATCTGGAACCCTACGGCTCGCGGCTCGTGGTATTAAGCGACCGGAAGTTGGCGGAAAAGCCGGCCACAAAGGTCCCCAACCTCCCGGAGCCCTTGGACATCAGTCGCGGCTGGCAAGTCACGTTCGAGGGGAACGGGAAAGAGGTCTCCATGGAGACTCTGCGCTCCTGGACCGAACTCGAAGGCATGCAATACTACTCCGGCCGCGCGGCGTACCTGAAGAAAGTCAATGTTCCTGCTGGTTTTCTTCAGGAGGGAGTGCGTGCACGACTGGATGTCGGGGAGGGGACTCCCCTTCTGGTTCAAAAGAGCGAGTACTTCCAAGTGTGGCTGAGCAGCCCGGTGCGGGAAGCGGCGGAAGTCTACGTGAATGGCCGCCGAGCCGGGGTGATTTGGCATCCACCCTTTGAGCTGGATGTCGCCGCGCTTCTCCGACCGGGCGTAAACGAGTTCCGCATCATGGTCGGCAACCTGGCCGTCAACTCCATGGCGGGGAAGCCCTTGCCGGACCGGTCGCAACTTAACGCGCGATACGGCCAGAGATTCGAGGACCAGGGAAACAACCTGATCCGAGCGGTCCCGTCAGGGTTGACCGGCCCCATCCGTCTGGTCGCTCGGCAGGAAGCCACGGCGGGGGTGGTTCCTTAACGTGCCAACTTGATAAGACTGCATGGTTTTTTGACGGGTTAGTGTCCGTGTCTCTTATAATGTTACTCTGTTGGAGGGACGTTCAACCATTTTCCGCGAGGTGCTATGGTAGCCTGGTTGCTGGTTTTTCACATTGTTGGCTTGGTCTTCTGGCTGGGAAGTCTCCTGGTCGTTACCCAAATTCTGGGAATCCACACAGAAGAATCATTGCCCGATAGCCGCGCCGCCCTGGGGCGGCTGGAGTCCAAACTCCTGAAGGGCTTGGCGCATCCCGGAGCGGCCATCATGGTGGTCACAGGTTTCTTGCTGGTATACGAACACCCGGGTTTTCTTCAGGAACGCTGGTTGCACGCCAAACTGCTTCTGGTGGTCATCCTGGTGGCACTGGATCTGCGTCTTACCTTTCGAGCGAGGGCGTTCCAGGATGGGAAGATCGAGATGCGTCACCGCGAATGTATGGTCCTGCACGGCGCTATTTCCCTCTTATTCCTGGCAATTCTGATTCTGGTGTTCGTCAAGCCCTTTCGCTCCAGCCGCGGGCAGGCGCAGATGGGGACTAACCCGGCCCCGGTGGCCGGGGGAGAAACCTCGCATAACCAGGGCTGAGCTCATCCAACCAAGGAGGATAAATTGGCAAAAATCACTATCAACAACAATGGATCGATCCGGGTAGAAGGAGAATTCACAATCTGCGACGCGGCCGGGAACACCTTTGATTTGTCCGGCCGGACTGCTATTGGCCTTTGCCGCTGTGGGCACTCGGAAAACAAACCCTTTTGCGACGGCGCGCACCGCAAGATGAATTTTCAGTCGCAGATAGAAGCGCGGACGCTGCCGCCACCTTCTCCCAAGCCCGCCTGAAATCGTTGACTCACGATCGCTCAGGAAGAAGATGCTCAAGCGTGATCTGCCTTCATTGCGTTGACTTGAATGGGGGCGTGTGCTACGTTTACCGGATTGACCACACCATTAAGCACCTGCTGGAGCGGGTAAATGGCTTTTCAAAAAGCCCGGGCGCTGCAAGAGGCTGAGAAGCTAGTATCTCAAGGCAAGAGTGCCCAGGCCATTAAGCAATACCAGGAGATCCTTGATAAGGACCCCGCCGACGTGTCCCTGCTCAACACGGTCGGAGATCTTTACATTCGCGATCGTAATGTCCCTGAAGGATTGAAGCAATTCCAGAAGCTGGCGGAGGCATATGTTCGCGAAGGTTTCAACGTCAAAGCCATTGCGATCTATAGGAAGATTTCCAAGCTCGATACCAATTCCGTCGACACTCTTCTCAAGCTGGCGGAGCTTTATCAGCTTCAGGGTTTGAGCCGCGAGGCCCG
>DATJVT010000555.1:0-10598 GCA_035501695.1 Terriglobia bacterium
GACCGTAACTCCATGGTGGAGCATTCATCCGGCTGGCGCAAGTGGGTATTGAATTGGCTTTTCCGGCCTGTTTCAGCCTTTCTCGTCATCGGGGAACGCAACGCCGCCTTCTACCGGCAGCATGGGATACCCGACTCGAAAATGTTCCTGACACCTCTCGCTGTGGACAACGATTATCTGACCCGTGAAGCCGCACGGCTCGCACCGCAAAGGCCCTTGTTGCGACAACAACTAGGCATCCGCCCGCAGGAGTGCACAATTCTTTTCGTTGGACGGTTCGTCACCGAGAAGGGCCTACCAGATCTGCTGGCGGCATTCAAGGAGTTGGCGGCCACGCGAGCGCATTTGGTTTTAGTCGGGGATGGCCCCCTAGGTGTGCAGCTTAAGGATTTCGTGGCCTCAAATCACTTGCAGCGCGTTCATTTCGTAGGATCGAAAAGCTATGAGGAGATAGCTGCATTTTACGCCCTTGCGGACGTATTCGTGCTGCCGTCAAAGAGCGAACCCTGGGCTGTGGTTTTAAATGAGGCGATGAACTTTGCATTACCGATACTTGCCTCCCGGCAAGTGGGCGCCGCCGATGATCTAGTGAAAGAAGGTGTTAACGGATTTCGGTTCGAGCCTGGAGACACGACTAGCTTGGCCGGGTTGTTACGCCGGATGGCAGAAAACCCCAGCCTCTGCCGTAAAATGGGCGAGGCTTCCATACCTATCGTTCACGAGTGGAATTTCGACCGTGCTACAGACGGCGTGCTTGCTGCCTTGCGCAGCCTGCGGCCAAGACGGGGCCTGCGCCATCAGCCACCAGGCGTTGTATGATCAAGCCTGCGACGGCGCTAAGGTATGCCCGAGAGATCTCTACCGAGGTGCGGCGGGAGGATCCCGGCAGGGAATTCTGGATCGTGGATAGCGATCATCAGAGCCTCATTCGTTCAGGATGGTGAGGAATAATCATGTATATTTTTGCGGCACAGAGTGAGTGAGATGAGAAAACTCCGTGTACTGACCTGCGCCTACGCCTGCGTATTGGAAGAAGGATCACCCGTCGCCGGTGGCGAGGCCGTCTTGGGGTGGAACATGGTCCAACAGATCGGGCGCTTTCATCAAGTGTGGGTACTCACCTCAGCTTCCAACCAGCCAGGGATTGAGGCCGCGTTGCAACGCCGGCCCGCACCAAATCTAACCTTTGTGTATATCGAACTGCCGCGCTGGCTTCGCCCCTTCCTGACCTTTCTAGGAGGAATTCAATTCTATGCTTACCTTTGGCAGGTTAAGGCATATTGGGTGGCGAGGAAGCTCCACCCAAAGGTAAGGTTTGACGCGTTCCACCATCTCACCTACGCCAATGACTGGATGGCAAGTTATATCGGGGCGTTGTTGCCGATTCCGTATGTGCGCGGACCAGGGGGTGGGGCGCACCGGACTCCGAAGGCGTTCCTGGGAGAATATTCGTTCAGGGCGCGCTTCTGGGAGGCCTTTCGCAGCTTCGGTCAGTGGGTGCTGCGACACGATCCCGTCTTCTTGCGCGGCCAGAGCCGGGCGCGGGTGCTCCTGCTCTGCAACCGGGAAGCTGCGGACGCCGTTCCTTCCCGCCACAAGACTAAAGTACAATGGTTCCCGGTAAACGGCATTTCCGCCGAAGATTTGCGGATATTTAATGGGGGAGGCGCCGAAGACATCTCTGCGCGGAACCGCGTGGAGATGCCCCAAGGGGTTTTTCATGTGCTTTCGGCGGGAAAACTGCTGAGCCTCAAGGGATACTCATTGGCCATACGAGCCTTCGCCCCGTTCGCCCAGGGTCATTCGGACGTGGAGTTCACACTCGTGGGCGATGGCCCCGAGGAAGGTCGTCTGGAGCGTTTAATTCGGGATTTGGGAGTGGAGAAGCAGGTCCACTTGAGGAGGTGGATGCCCCGCCAGGAACTGCTGGCGTTGATGCGCCAATGCGACACTTTCGTATTTCCCAGCCTTCGAGACGGCGGAGGCGCCGTCGTGGTAGAGGCCATGGCAGCAGGGAAGCCCGTCATTTGCATGGACCTCGCCGGGCCCGGCATGCACGTGACGGCGGATTGTGGTATCAAGATTCCAGCTCGGTCGCCGGCGGAGGCGATTGGACTGATGACCGAGGCGTTGGAACGGCTTTACCAGCATCGCCTACTCAGCGTTAAGATGGGGCAAGCGGCTCGGGTGCGCGCGGAACAAGTGTATAGCTGGGATCATTTGGGGGAGAGGCTGTTGAAGACATACGAAGAGGTCCTTCCAACACGCTCTTCAGAGGTTTAAATGGGCGTAGATGTAGCTGGTCCTTTACGATTGAAGCGGGAAGCCGGCCGGCTGGGTCCCCTGGAGCGAGCATCGAAGGCGAAGCAGAAGCTGGGCACGAACGCCTTAATCGGGATAGGGCTGTGGTCGCTTCTCTGGCTCGGCTATAACACTGGTCCGGGGTATTTCATGGCCCCGGGTTTCCCTGCCGATTTTTCCGATTTAATTCATGGATCGAGAGCCTTTCTCCCGATTCTCTCCGGGTGGCTCGCCTGTGCTTTGATCGCCACTCGATCAGCCCGGGTCCTCTCATGGATCCTGAGCCCTCTTGGGTTGGTGCTGTTGTATGCGGTCACGGGTTTGATCTCATCCGCAATCTATTCACCCCAGCCGACCTATGCTCTATATTACGGGGCCAATTATCTGGCGCTTGTCCTGGTTCTCCTGGCCGTCGCTCTGGTTGATGATCCTCTCGCTGACCTTCGCAAAGTGCTGACGTTTACCTGGGTTCTGGGTAACCTCCTCACCCTCAGCTTATTGGGTCTTATTCCATTTCTGGGTTCGGAAGCAATAACTGAGACGAGTATCAGCCCCCTGGGGATTCGAGCATACGACCGGGTTTTGCCGTTGCTGGGAATGGCTGGAGCGCGTAACACTGGGTTTGCCCGGTACGCGGCAATTTCTACTCTGGTGGCGCTTGCTGGTGTGTTGAGAAGAGGCAATCGTATCGTTCGATGCATCTGGGGTATTTTCTTCGCCACCTCATTGTATGCGCTGATCGTTGCCAATGGGCGAACCGAGACCGTGGCGTTCGTCGGTGGGTTGGTGTTTCTTTTGATGGCAGAAAGAACTACACGCACTATTAACATTCTGGTGGTAACCGCCAGCGCGCTCTTACTGGGATTTCGGGGATTCTACTCCTCGTTTTTCCTGTATATCACTCGCACGGGTCATCTTGACTTCACTATGACTGGGCGCACTATGACCTGGGAAGGGGGATGGCACGTGTTGTGGCATTCTCCCTGGATTGGCTATGGCTTCCAAGCCGACCGCTATTTACTAGGGCAGCATATGCACAACGGTTTCCTGCATGTTTTCCTTCAGTCCGGCTTCCTGGGAGGCGGGGCAATACTGATTGCCCTCATGATCACGTGGTTTTATCTCATTAAATACTTTATCTTTAGACAGCCATCCGACAAGTCTATGGTTCCCGCAGAAATTCCCGCGGTGTTTCTGTTCGTGATGATTTCCTCCGTACTGGAGTCTACTTTCGCATATTTCTCAGCCGCTTGGTTGCTCAGTGCCCCGATCGTTGCATACGTCTTAGCATTGGATCGCCGCCTCCGAAGAGATCATCAGATCGCGGTACGGGAAAAGCTGCTGAAGTGGCGGCAAGCAAGGAACGGCGCTCCGGATGCCAACTCTGAATCCGGATCCGACGCGCCCCCGGCGTTGGCAGCGGACAGGTCCCAATGAAGCCAATGGCGAGAATGGTCAGCGGTATGACGGCAGAAAGCAGGCAACTCCCTGTGCTCCCGTCTCGCCGCGCCTTTTAACTGAGAGGACCCTGTCGAGGGGCACTAATGGGCGTCGGAGTGGCAAGACCCTTACGGCTGAGGCGCTGGACGGACCGGTCGGCGCCGGCTGATTGGTCCCCTGTAACTAAGCGAAAAGCAAGACCAAAGGGCCTGCTGGCTATGACCCTGTGGCTGCTCCTTTGGTTGGGCTACAACACCGGTCCGGGTTACGTAATGAGTCCCGATTTCCCCGCTACCTCCATGGATTTCATTCATGGGGTCAGGGCTTTTTTTCCCATGCTGGCGGGGTGGGTTGCCCTTCTCATTATCTTCCGTAGGCCCAACCGGCTGTTCTACTGGATCATGGGCCCTCTTGGCTTGATGCTGATGTACGCACTCATGGGGCTGATTTCGTCCGCCATCGAGTCGCCCGACCCGCTCTTCGCATTGTATTATGGATTCAATTACCTGGCGATCGTGTTGGTGCTGCTGGCCATTGTGCTGGTGGAGGACCCCATCCCGGATCTTCGCAATGTGTTGAACCTCACCTGGATTTGGGGCACGCTGACCACGATCAGCCTGCTGGGCGCCCTTCCCTTCCTGGGCTCGCAGGCGATGATTGAGACGGAAGGCACACCGGTAGGTTTTCGCGCTTATGGCAGCGCGGGACTGATAGGGGGGATGACTGGTACGCGCAACACCGGGTTTGCCCGCTATGCGGCCATCTCAGCTCTGGTGGCGCTCCCGACGGTTTTGAGAAAGGGAAAACTTAGCGTCCGAATCATATGGGGTGTCATCTTCGCGGCTTCGATTTACGCCCTGGTTATTGCCAATGGCCGCACGGAAACCCTGGCCTTTGTCGGCGGTGTGGCGTTGATCTTGGTGGCGGAGAAGGCCAAGCGGACGGTCAACATCCTGGTGGCTCTCGCGGCAGCTATCCTCCTAGGCTTAAAGGGGTTCTTCTCCGGATTCTTTTTGTTTATCACCCGGACTGGGCATGTCGATACAACCATGAGCGGGCGTACGGTAACCTGGGAGGAGGGATTGCGCCTTCTCTGGCAGTCCCCTTGGGTGGGTTTCGGCTTCCAGGCGGACCGGTATTTCTTGGGAGAACATATGCACAATGCCTTCCTCCACGTTCTGATCCAGTCCGGGCTGCTGGGGGGGGTGGCGATTCTTTTTGGGCTGGCGATCGTCTGGTGGTATCTTATCGAGTACTTTTTCATTCATCAGCCACGTGATAAGTCATTGATTCCACCTGAGATTCCGGCAGTTTTTCTTTTTGTAACCATTTCTTCCTGGGCGGAATCGACGTTTGCCTACTTTTCCGCTGCCTGGCTGCTGAGCGCCCCGATTGTAGCCTACGTTATGGCGCTCCACCGGAAGATGCGAAGAGTCACCGTAAGGGTACCCACCGAACATCTTCTGTGGGCTCACTTGGCCAGGCGCAACAGATTCTAGCGATAACCCCCTCTATACACATTCTGACACGGCACGCGCCGTCGTGGGGACGCTCAACAGGTTGAGATTTGATGTGGCAATCATCGACGATGAACGGCGCCAATTGGAGATCGCAACCGTCGAGGAGGTGCTCAGGCGACGCAAGGACTCGAACAAGGGCATAGAGATAGACTTGCTGTATACGCGGAAACAATCAGTGCTTCATCAATTACTTGGGCCGCCCCCCTTGGAAAGCGATTCTAATCCCGGATTGTTAAGGTGACGCTTCAATAAGACTCCATGAGGGACGCGCCTCCTCCGTGGCAACGAGTTCTGCGTTGGAACGCCTTTCATGGGCCCGCCGATGAGGATATACATTTGCGCATCGCGGCGGGTTTCCCATTGGTCAATTGCTCAATGATGTATTTTGCCACTGCGTCTTTGGAAAGAACGGTGTCCCACCATTGGCGCGTGCGCAGGGACAATTCTGCGAGTTTTGCGGGGTCAGCCAGCAGGTCCTTCAAAACATCCGGCAGCGCGGACCATTTGTGAATGGAAACCAATGGGCAGTTTTGATAGTACCACCTGCGGGGCAGCGGGTCGCTCACGATCACGCAACCCAACTTGGCCGCTTCAAACAGCCGAAACGTCTCATCGAAATTACCCCGGGGTGCCAAAGCGATCTTGGCGTTGGAGAGCGCTTGCGTGTACTCCTCCGGATTCAATCTCCGGCCGGAAGCAAAGGCAGCCAGCCATGATTCGAACCGGTATTGGGGTAAAGCTGCCTGCGCGGCCGCCAGTCCGGCGGCCATCTGCTTCCGGGCAGCCACGGAAGCGCGCAAGGTCCATCCCGAGGCCGCCTGAACGCCTGCAAAGAACACATCCACGGGCCGTTGGTTGACTGGCTTTGGTTCAGCGTCGCACAGTTGGAAGTATCCGAGAGGTAGTTCACCTTGAAGGGTTGCCACCTTCCCAGACGGCCCATACCGCCACCGCCGCCGCATTCGGGTACCTAGGTTGCGGGCGTCCCGGAGCAGGGCGCGCCACGCCACCGGCCAGGGAAGCCCAAGCGTGTCCCGCAACGGATTAGGCTGTAATCCCCCAGTTTTGAATAGCGCGCGCACGTGGCGCAGATAGGATGGCATCTGGTACTGCTCATCGCCAATCAGGAAAATGACAGCATCCTGCATGACTTCATGAAACGCATCCAGGTGCCAGGTTAAAACGAAGGTCATCCCGGCACCTGTTAGCAGGTGGTCGAGGTGCTTGAAGATACCAAGAAAATATCGCAGGTCGGTGGCCGGGAGATCGGGAGGCAAGTGATTCCAATCGAGCTGCACAGGCTTCGCACAACTGTAAAGCCAAAGGTAGAACCGGTTCTGCATGTCGAGAGTATACACCGGAGCGTCAGTGGCCAAGAAAAAGGTCGTGAGGGCTGTCAGAGGTCCGCACGTTGCCGAGAAACAAAACCTCATCTCGACTTTAGACCTCGGATATGGTTTATACTTTGGGAGAAGGGTAAAGCCTCCATATTCCTCGCCCTTGAAAATCTGCTGATTTGAATACGGCCACGATCTGGGGCGAATCGTTGTTAACAGGAGAGCAAACTGGACTGTTCAATGACTCACTGCGTTCAAGAACCAAGTACCCGACTACCATACCCCGTCCCGCGGGACAATTTTGTGCTCCCGGGTCAAGGCCATTTGCCGCTCCGTGCCAGAGCGCGCCTCTTAATTTTGGTCCTGTCGGCCATCGGCATGGCATGCTGTGGCGGTGGAGGATCCCCGGCGACGACCCCGCCCGCCGTTCAACTTTCCGTGCAAGTTTCCCCCGGGAGCTTAACGTTTGGCAGCCAGACCGTAGGAACCAGCAGTGCCGCCCAGGCTGTGACCCTCACGAACACTGGGGAGGGGGCGATTGCCATTTCAGCCGTTAGCGTCGCCGCGGACTTCGCGCAAACCAACAATTGTCCGGCCTCATTGGGCGCCGGTTCGAATTGCAGCTATCAAGTCGTATTCACTCCCACCGCCGCCGGATCCCGCACGGGCACGCTGTCGATCACCACCACAGCGTCGACCACCCCGCAGACGGTCAGCCTGACCGGCACGGGAGTCTCCTACTCCGCGCAGGTTTCACCGGCAAGCCTGACCTTTGCGAACCAGGGCCTGGGGGTAGTCAGTCCCGCGCAATCCACCATCTTGACGAATACTGGAACGGGTGCGATCAGTGTCAACGGGGTCAGCATCACCGGCGACTTTTCGCAGACCAACAACTGCCCCGCCTCCCTTGCCTCCGGCGCAAATTGCACCATTCAAGTCGCATTCACACCTGTGACAACGGGTGTACGCACCGGGACATTGACCATCGCTACTTCGTCCACGACCGCCGTCCCGCCCGTTGGCCTGACGGGGACGGGGGTCCCGTGGGCGGAGGTTGCGCCCCAGGCCCTGACGTTCTTGGGGCAACCCCTGGGTACGCCGAGCGCGGCACAGACCGTGACCTTGACCAATATCGGAACGGCAGCGATCGACGTTACAGGTATAGACATCAGCGGCGACTTCACCCAAAGCAACAATTGCCCCAGCTCTCTGGTAGCCTCTTCCAGTTGCAGCATCCAGGTTGTATTTGCGCCGGCGGCCGCCGGGACGCGCAGCGGGGGTCTCTCCATCGCCACCTCCGCCACCAGTACCGCGCAAACCGTCAGCTTGACAGGGACCGGCAGCGGCCCCTTTGCAGGCGTGTTCACCCAGCGGTACGACAATGGCCGTTCCGGACAGAACACCCAGGAAACACTCTTAACCCCATCCAACGTGACGGTCAACGACTTCGGGAAACTGTTCTCGCTCCCAGTGGATGGACAGGTCTATGCGCAGCCGCTGTATGTGGAGAACGTCGCGATTCCCAACCAAGGGGTGCACAACGTTCTATACGTTGCGACGGAACACGACAGCGTGTTTGCTTTCGACGCCGATGGCCAATCCACCACCGCTCTCTGGCAGGAGAGTTTCATCAATCCCGCTGCCGGCGTTACCACCGTCCCGGCTCAGGATGTGGGAAGTGCTGACATCAACCCTGAGATTGGAATTACTTCCACTCCCGTCATAGACCCGGCAGGCGGCACCCTCTACGTCACCGCCAAAACCAAGGAGGCGCAGGATCCCTCCTGCGCCTCAAACTGCGTATACAACTATTTCTACCGCCTGCACGCACTCGATATCGCCACGGGAGCGGAGAAGTTCGGCGGCCCCGTGGCTATTGTGGCGACTATCCCGGGTGATGGATATGACAACGTCAATGGCGCCATCACCTTTCTGCCCTTGCGCCACCTGCAACGCCCGGGACTGCTGTTGCTGAACGGCACGCTATACATCGGATTTGGTTCCCATGGGGACGTTGACCCTTACCATGGTTGGTTGCTGGCCTACGACACCACCACCCTTCAGCAGGCGGGGGTTTTCAATGTCACGCCTAATGGTGAACAGGGCGCCATCTGGCAGTCGGGGGGCGGCATTTCGGCAGATGCGAACGGGAACATCTACCTAGTCACGGCCAACGGAACCTTCGACGCCAATGCGGGGGGAACAAATTACGGCGACAGTGTGCTAAAACTCCAACTTCAGTCCGGCCGGTTCCAGGTCGTGGATTACTTTACTCCCGACAATCAACTTTACCTGGCTCAGCAGGATCTTGACCTGGGGTCGTCCCCCGCCCTGATCCTTTCCGATCAGCCCGGCTCTTTCGCCCACCTGATGGTCACGGGCGGCAAGGACGGCCGGGTCTGGCTGCTCAATCGTGACAACCTGGGTCATATACAAAGCAATGACGCGGGAGAGGTCCAGGTGATCTCAGGACTGGGTAGCGGTCTGTTCGGCGGGGCAACCTACTGGAATGGTAATGTGTACCTCCAGGAAGTAGGTTCCTTCCTGAATCAGCTTCCTTTGCAGAACGGCAGGGCGCAGTCACCCATCGTTGCGTCATTTCAGTGCCAGTATCCGGATGCGCCGCCCACGGTTTCTGCCAGTGGATCAAACAATGGCATAGTCTGGTTAGTGGAATCTGACGCCTTCAGGTCTGGCGGACCGGCAGTTCTGCACGCCTTTGACGCCACCAACGTTGGCACTGAGCTTTACAACAGCGGACAGGCTCCCAGCCAACGCGACCAAGCCGGTCCGGCGGTGAAGTTCGTGGTTCCCACGGTTGCCAACGGGAAGGTGTACGTCGGGACGGCTAGCGAAGTGGACGTGTATGGCCTTCTACCCTGAGGGGGGGCGGGCAGTTTTCTGCGGCTATGCCTTTCCGGGCCGCTCGATAAGGGCGCCGTAAATCTCTGGCCGGCGGGCGGCGATACGGTCGAACTCCCACTTGCCTGGTTGGCGGATCACACGATTGCGGTCGGCAATGGCAGGATCAATGTCGGCATAGAGAATCGTTTCCTCGGTCTCGCCCGCTTCGGCCAGCTTGGTGCCGTTACAATCTACAATCTGGGAGTGCCCGGCAAACCGGTAGCCTCTCTCCTCCCCCACCCGGTCGCAGGCAATGACGTGCATGTGATTCTCCGTGGCGCGCACCGGCGGAGTGTGCTGCCAGGTATCGGACCCGAGCGGCCAGTTCGTCGGGATGGCGAGGATCTGCGCCCCCTTTAACTTGAGAATGCGGCCGCTTTCAGGAAAGCTGCAATCGTAACAGATGCTGATCCCGATCCGGGCGTGGGGTGTGGCGAAGACAGGAAAGGGCGTGTCGCCCAGTGCCGCGTGCCAATCAACGCCCACGCAAGGGAGATGCAGCTTGCGATAAGTTCCCAGGATGCCCTGGGGAGTGACCACGGCGGCGGCGTTGAAAATCCGGTCGCCCGCGCGTTCCAGCAGGCCCACGACGACCGTGCAATCGAGCGCCCGTGCGGCTGCCAGGATGCGTTCGGTCGAGGGACCGGGAACTTCCTCCGCCACCGGCGCGGCTTCGCCAAGGCTGGCAAAGCAGTAGCCGGTCAAAACGCACTCCGGGAAGAGCGCGAGCTTGGCGCCCGCCCGTCCAACAGTGTCCAGGTGGCCAAGCACAGCTTCAAGATTGCGTTCTCTCTCGAGTATCCTGACATCCATCTGCACCGCGGCTACCTTCATGATAGACCTCCCGGAAATGAATGCGTCCACGCCATTCTAGCAGCATTACCGACTTCCAGCACCCTGCCGCTGGACACCTTGCGGTATCCAGCGGCGCCTTGAGAACCGCAACTTTTGTGGATGCCACGTGTTTGGACTTGCGAAGGAAAGTCGCATTGTGTATAGTGACGCCATTTGCTGTGGGTAGTACGAATTCAAATCTCAGGAGGAAATATGAAACGAACGATCATCACCGTGTTGGCAACCCTTGCCTTTGCGGCAG
>DATJVT010000556.1:0-5025 GCA_035501695.1 Terriglobia bacterium
GTCGTAGTGGTAGGTGGCATTGTGGCTGAGGCTGCCACTATTGGCGTTGTCCACATGGTAGTAACCCCCCACGTTGCCGTTGTCGTTGCTGCCGGTGGGCCAATTGGACGATTGCTCCGAGCAAACGCTGGGGACCGTCTCTTCATGATAGCTGTACTCCCGACAGGAAGATGCCCAGTTGGTGCCGGTGGATGTTCCCAGTTCCCCCACCGCCATCTGCAAGCGTTTGTTGTAAAAGTAGGTTTCCTGGCCAATCGAGAAGGAGCCGGACGGCACACAGCCGTTCTGAAGCTTGCTGACCGCGCCCCAAGGAGCGAACGGTGTCAGGGGAGCGAACGGTGCAGGTACCGTTGTTTTTGAAACGGAAGGGCGCCGTGACGGTTGGCTACAAGAGGACGGCCGGGATCGACGAGGCCATTGAGAATGTTAATCTAGCGTTGGCTTAGGTCGTCCCCAGGAGCCCCCGAAAGAAGAAGTCGGTATAGAGTTGTCCGAGTTCGTCCTGCTTGACCTGTCCCGCGGGGTTGTACCACTGGTAGAGCCAGTTGATCATTCCCAGAAGGGCAAAAGCGGCGAGGTGGGGTGAAATGTGGGGCGGGCGTCCGTTCGCTTCCTGGACGCGGCGGATCAAATCGACAATATATTCGATATAGGCGCGTTTGCGGGCGTTGAGCTTCTTGCGCAAGGGGCCGCTCAGCGAGCGGTTCTCATGGAGAATGACGGTGATTTCCTGGTCGCGTGCGCGCACGATCAGGTCGATATGGCCGATGATAGTCTGGCGGAGTTTTTCGCGGGGGTCGGCGATATCCTTGATGGGAGCCACCACCGTCTCGTCCAGGATATCCATGCCGTAGTTCTGGATTTCGTACAGCAGGCGGTCCTTGCTGCCCACGTGATGGTAGAGACCCGCCTTGGTGAGTCCCACCGCCTCAGCGATATCCTGCATCGAGGCGCCATCGTAGCTCTTGGCGTAGAATACGCGCGCCGCGATGCGGCAGATTTCGCGGAGATTCTGTTTCGCTTCGGAAACCCGTCCCATAGGAGGTCTGTTACCACATCAGGCAACGCCAGTGCAACCTAAAAAGTGGAAAATCGGAGTTGGTCTTCCACGCCGTCCGATCATCCTATCACCTGGCGGGGCGAATCACGACCTTCCGCTCAGGCCCCATTCCTTCACTCTCGGTCCGGACTTCCGGCCGGTCTCTGAGTGCCAGGTGGACGATGCGGCGCTCGCGCGCGTTCATGGGGCTCAAGGCGAAGGGGGTGCCCATATCGACGACGCGGTCCGCCGCCACCTGGGCCATCAACTGCAACTCTCCCATGCGCATCCGCCGCCAATCGTTGCAGTCGAACGCGATGCGGCGGAGGTGATCGTCATCCAGCCGGACAGCCTTAAGCGCCACGTACTCCAGGGCGTGTAGAAAAGTCGCATTCTTCTCGAGGAGCAGATCGGCGTCCGCGCCGGCAAAATCCACAACGTACTCCGGCGCCTCGGGATCGCTGGCATCTGCCTCAGCCTTCCGGATGGAAAAAGTCAGCTTGAAGGGGCTGGCCTGGATGAAGGCGTGGAGGAACGATTCTACTAAGGGCAGGTACTTATCGATAGGATGTTCAACCACCGGGTTGTCGGAGTTCATTTCTCACCCCTTGGCCTCAGCGGCCTTGCGTTGAACGGGAAGAGCGGCCGACGGGGGCATGTGCCGGTTAATGAAATACTGCTGCACAATCTGCACCAGGCTACTGGTAAGCCAGTACAGGACCATGCCGCTAGCCAGGCGATAGAAAAGAAATGCATAGAACAGCGGCATCATCATCATCATGCGCTGTTGGGACGGGTCAACCGTGGCCATGGGCGTCATCTTCTGCATGAAGAAGGTGGCCACCGTCATCAGGATCACCAGTACCGGTATGCCCACGCCCGCTACCACTAGCCGGTCGGGCGCGGAAAGGTCTGTGACCCACAGGATCCAGTGCGCGTGCCGGAGTTCAATGGCCACGTCGAGCATGCGGTAGAAGCCAATCAGGAAGGGCATCTGCAAAAGCATGGGCACGCAGCTCCCCAGGGGGTTGATGCCGTGTTCGCTGTAGACCTTCATGATCTCTTCGTTCATCTTCTGTTTGCGGGGATCGTTGAGCTTAACGCTCTTGTACTTGTCCTGGATGCCTTTGATGATGGGAGCGACCTTTTGCATCTCTTGCGCGGACTTCAGGCTCTTGAGCCGCAGCGGCAACATGGCCGAATTGATCAGAATCGTCAATATGACGATGGCCCAGCCCCAGTTGTGGATCCAGTGCTCGTAAATATAGCGCAGGGGAATAAAGAGGGGCTTGGCGATCATGCTGAACCAGCCGAAATCCACAATGGAATCGAGTGGCGGGCTCACGGCCTTCAGCACCTCCAGGGACTTGGGAGCAACCACCATGCGGAAGTCCAGCGGTGCGGGCTGCATTCCCACCAACCCGGCTATCAGCGGCCGCGGTTTTTCCTTCTCCGTCCAATTCGGCGGAGACCATTCCTGCCGGGCCAGGCGGAAGGCAACCTGATCGGGGTTATCGGGAAGAAAGATGCCGGCGAAATACTTGTCCTCCATACCCGCCAGTTGCAGCGGGCCGGGAAGCGTCGTTTCCTCCTTGACTTTGCTCTGCGCGGTGGTCGAAAGATGGTCCGTGGAGCCATACACCGCCAGGCGGGCCGATTCAATGAGGGCGGGCGAAAGCGTGTGATCGCCGAATCCGCCCGGCCAGGTGACCGTCACGGGAACATACTGCTGGCCTTCGGAAACTCTGACATCCGCTTTCACCGTGTAGTCGGCGCCAAATGAAAATCGCTTCTTGGCCTGAATCTTCCCGTCACTATAAGTGAAGGTGAGGGACACGGGTGGGGCAAGCTTGCTCTCCACGGGGTTGAAGGCCGCACCGCCCTTGCCGGGTTCCAAGGCTTCTGGCACATAGATCCCCTGGTTGAGCTGAGACTTGAGGGTGGCATTGGGCATGTCCACGCTCATGGGAAAGCCCAGACTCTCGCACGCCGGGCCATTTACCGTATCGAGCGGCTGGTCACTGGCGTCAAGGTATTTCTTCAGTACCCAACTCTTGATCACCGCTCCCTGAGTGGAAAACTTGATGCGATACAGCTTGCTCTCCACCACAATCTCTTCCGGCTTGGCACCTTGAAGGACCGGCAGCGCGGCGGGAGCGGAAATGCCTAACGGCTTAGCCTCAGCCTTTGGGGCATTGGTGGCCGCCGTGGCCGCAGGTGAGGCTTTCTTGGGTTCGGGGGGCGGTTCCTTAAGGAAAAAGACCCGAAACAGAATGAATACAGCGATCGACAGCGTAAATGCCAGCATTACGCGCTTTTCTTGGTCTAAGTTCATAGGTTAGGTTATAGGGGACAGGTGACAGGGAACCGGTAGCTGCTAGTCTACAACCTGTTTCCTGTCACCTGTCCCCTCTCTTTCCGGCACCGGATCGTAGCCGAATCGCCCCCACGGCCGGCAACTGACCAACCGCCGGGCCGCCAGCACGACGCCCCTCCCCAGCCCCCATTTTTCCACCGCCTCGTACGCATAAGCCGAGCAGGAGGGGTAATACCGACAGGACAAGGGCATGGCCGGGGAGATGCAAGCTTGATAAAAGCGAATCAGTCCTAATGCGATAAATCTCGCGAAGGTTACAGGCGACAAGTTGCGGGTCATAGAAAAGCTGCGGACGCCGAATCGCGTCCTGCTTTCTGTAACCTGTCCCCTGTCCCCTATAACCTCGCTGCTGGAGGCTGCTGCGGGAACAATCGCAACAATTCCCGTTGTAGAGTCTGGAACGAGACCTTGCCGACCGCCTCTCGCGGGTTGACGAGAATATCCCATCCCCCCGGAAGGTTGGCCCGATTCAGTCGGAACACTTCCCGAATGCGCCGGCGTAGGCGATTGCGCCGGACCGCGCCCCCCAGGCGCCGTGGCGTGGTGATTCCCAGGCGTGAATGCGGTAAGCCGTTGGGCCGGCAAAAGACCGTGCATAGTGACGCGCTACGGCGCTGCCCTTCGTCGTAAACCCGCCGAAACTCGCTTCGGCGCAGCAGCCGAAAAGTCTTGGGGAAAGCTTGAGAGGTCAAACGAGCTCTTTAGGGAATCAAGCGATGACGGCTCTTCTGACGGCGGCGCCGCAACACATTGCGCCCCCCCGGAGTTCTCATGCGAATCCGAAAGCCGTGCGTTTTGGCGCGGCGCCGGCGGTTGGGTTGAAAGGTTCGTTTCAAGACGCAATGCTCCCCGCTTGGATTTCCTGCGATACAGTCAAACGTCTAAGATACCCTGCGCGAACACGTTACGTCAAGGCTGTTGGCTTTTCGGCTTGTCCGGCTGGGCCAGGCGTTCGTATGCTTGCCGGTAGGGGGCTGCGTCGGGATTGAGTTCGTGGGCGGCGCGATATTCCCGCAGGGCGCCCTGGCGGTCGCCGGTCTTCTCCAACGCCACGCCGAGATTGTAATGCGCCAGGTGGTTGGCGGGGTTCAAGCGTAACGCCTCGCGGTACTCCGCCATGGCCCCGTCGCGGTCACCCTTTTGGCCCAGCATAGCGCCGAGATACACGTGAGCCGTGTCGTCCCTGGGGGCCAGGCGCAGCGCGGCACGTTCCTCGACGATCGCGCCATCCCAATCGCCCTGACTCGACAGCGCCAGTCCCAGGTTCAGGTGGGCAATCTCGTCGTTAGGGTTCAAGCGGAGCGCAAGGCGGTACTCCCCCGTCGCCGCGCCGGGGTCGCCCTTTCTCGCCAGCACCAGGCCCAGTTCGCGGTGCGCGTCGGGGTCCTGAGGTGCCAAGGTAAGCAGTTGGTGAAACTCCGCCTCGGCCCGTTCCAGGTCGCCCACGGCCAACCAGATTTCGCCGAGCAACTCCTCCGCCTCGACGTTGCGCGGGTCGAGCGCCAGCACCGTCTTGAGCTGGTTCGTGCCGACGAGATAGTGGCGCAACCCCATATCCGAACGCGCCAGGTCGATATACGCCGGCAGGTTGCGAGGATCGTCGGCCAGG
>DATJVT010000557.1:0-3435 GCA_035501695.1 Terriglobia bacterium
AAATGCTTGCGCATTCGGTTGTAGCGGCGGTCTCAGACCGCCGCGGTCGATCGGAGATCGACGCTACAATCCGGGCGCGCAGAGAGCGCCGCTACGGGCAATGCGCAGGAACTTATGTCGTCCTGTATAGAAAGATGCTAAAGTGCAAGGATATCCGGATAAGTTGTTTAGAATCAGCAAAAGCAGTAAGACAGCCGTGCGGTTCAATACGTGGCGGCCCTTGGTGGCTGGCGTGGGTCGTTGCTCTGCGATCGGGGCAAAGAAATGTTAAAACGCAGGGATATCCGGATAAGTTGCTTAGAATGAGTCCGGATGGGCGAAGCAGACTTCTGGTTCAATGGCCTGTGGCCCTTGGTGGATGTGGGCGGAACCTAGATCCGCGATCAGCGGAAGTCCAGGGTGAAGCAGACTGCACCGAGGGACGGGTTTGGGACGCCCGGTGCTGTCGAAATCAGGCCTCCGTCTTGACTTTGGATGCTCCCTCGTTTAGCATCAACAGGCGCTAATGAACAGCCATCCCGTTCCTACAAATGCCAACCGGCGGCCTTTCACCGAATCCCGCGCCATGTGCATATCTTGAGAATGAAGACTTGTTTTAAACCTCGGAGCCTATGATTGCCAGTGTCAAAATTCGAAAGGGAGTTCCTGCCCTGGTGGGCACCTACGATGGGAACCTGAAGCTCTTCGAGCGGTGTTTCCAGGTTTCGGCGCAACTTGGTAACGAGTCGATGGAGATCGAAGGCGAGGAAGGGAACGTGCGCCGCGCGCAGCGGATGGTGGAGGAGTACGCCAGCCTGGTGGAGAGCGGGACGCGCTTTGAGAATGCGGAAATTGAAGGCTTCCTGCGCATCATCAGCGAAGACCCGGATGCCAGCTTGAAAGGATTGGCGGAGGCCGGCCGCCCGCGCACCTTTGGAAAGAAGTCGATTGCCCCCAAGGGATTGAACCAGAGGTTGTATGTCGATGCCATGGAACGTCACGACATGGTTTTTGGCATCGGGCCGTCCGGCACGGGAAAGACCTACCTGGCCGTTGCCATGGCGGTGGACGCGCTGCTTTCTAAGGAGGTCAGCCGGATCATCCTGGCGCGGCCGGCGGTGGAAGCGGGCGAACGGCTGGGATATTTGCCCGGGACGCTTCAGGAGAAGGTGAACCCCTACCTGCGCCCGCTGTACGACGCCCTCTACGACGTCCTGGACCCCGACCGCGTGGACCGCTACATCGAAAAGAGTATCATTGAGATTGCTCCCATCGCCTTTATGCGCGGGCGAACACTGAACGACGCGTTTGTGATTCTGGACGAAGCCCAGAACACCACCAGCGAGCAAATGAAGATGTTCCTGACCCGCCTGGGTTTCAATTCCAAGGCGGTGGTGACGGGTGACGTTACCCAGATCGACCTCCCCACCGGCCGGCGCTCCGGTTTGGTGGAGGCGGTGGAAGTGGTCGGCAAAGTGAACGGCATCAGCATGATCTATTTCAACGAACGGGACGTAGTGCGCCACAGCCTGGTGCAGAGGATCATTCGCGCCTACGAAGAATATGACCAGTCCCGCGCCACCCGGGCGAATGGGGAACCGAAGTCGCAGGGGTAGCCGGGGGTGCTTGTCAACCTCCAGAAACGTTACGTGGTGCGTGTAGCTTCGCTGTCGGACTTTGTGCGGCAGTTGGCGGCGCGGTTGCGGCTGGGGAAGCGGGAATTCAATGTCTGCCTGGTGGACGATAAGACGATACGTCGCCTGAACCATGCCTACCGGGGCAAGGATAAAGCGACTGACGTTCTTTCCTTTCCCTGGATCGTCACGGATGAACCCCCGGGAGCGAAAGGGCGGGATGGATCTTCCCGAAGGGAACGCTGGGGGATCCGGAGCTTTCTGGGAGACGTGGTTATTTCCGTCCCAACGGCGCGTCGCAATGCCCAAGCCGAGGGGCATTCAACCCTGCATGAAGTTCGATGGTTGATTCTACACGGTGTCCTGCACTTGCTGGGGTATGACCATGAATGTGACCGCGGAGAGATGACATCACTGGAACTGGCGTTGCGCGAGCAATTGGGTTTGGCGGGTGACAGAAGAAAAATGAAATCAAGGCCGCCACGCAAAACGCGACAATAAAAGCCCAAGCGGCCACGTCCTGGTATCTTGACGCCTGGATCGAAATACTCATGGATCAGAAATTGCTCTTAACAGTCGCCTGGGTGGCGGTGCTGGCGGTCCTGCTGACATTAGGCTCCGTGGCTTCTTACCTGCGGCTCTTGATGCGGCGGTTGACTCCCGTGGGGGCGCGGAAAGTCTTTGGCCCCAGCGAGAAGGGGCTCAGCCGTCCCAATCGTGAACGCGTCGGAGTATCTATATCCGCGCTGCACGGGGCCGCCATGCACCTGTTCGCGGTGGGTTTGACCGGTTTGCTGATCTGGCGGAGTCCCGACCATCTTTGGAGCGCCCTGGGTACTGCTTTCATCATTGTGCTCGCCGCCGTGGCCATCGCCGACCAGTTGATTCCATTCATGCTGGTGGCGCGGCACGACGAGCCGGAGGTGATCCTGGCGCGCTGGGAAGTCGCGATGCGGCGCGCCGTTCTGGGAGCCCTGCCGCTTACTTTCCCTATCTTGATTTCCACCACGGTCGCGCGCTTGCTGGAATCCACTGATCCCGAACCTGAGCCACCCTCGCCGGAGGAGAATCTGGTGGAATTGATTAACACCGGGGAGCAGGAAGGCCTGATTGAGAAGGGGGACCGGGAACTGCTGCAATCGGTCGTGAAATTCGGCGACAAGGTGGTGCGTGAGGTCATGACGCCCCGGCCGGAAATCGCCGCCCTCGATATCAATTCCTCCGTGGAGGACCTGCGCGGGCTGTTTCGCACCAAGCGATTAACCCGCTACCCGGTTTACTCCGGCCAGATGGATCACATTGAGGGATTCGTCAGTGTGCGTGACTTAATGGAGCTTTCGCCGGAGGAGCAGAAGCGCACCACGCTCCGCGCCTTACTCCGGCCCGTTCCATTTGTGCCGGAAACCAAACCTCTTCAGGACCTGTTGAAGGAGTTGCAGCAGTCCACCACGCAGATGGCGATTGTCATTGACGAGTACGGCAGCGTCACCGGGTTGATTACCATTGAGGACCTGGTGGAGCAGATTGTCGGGGATATTCGCGATGAAGTGGAGCCCCATGCACGCGACATCATCAAAGAATCAGAGTCAAGCTACATTCTGGCGGGGCATGCGGACCTGGCGGAAGTGGCCGGCGAGGTGCAAGTTCCCCTGGAGGGAGATGATTACTCCACCGTGGCGGGGCTGGTTATGAATCAACTCGGACACCTTCCTGTTGCCGGCGAAAAGGTGGAGAGTCACGGATTGACCTTTGAAGTCTTAGAGGCCAATCAGCGCACCGTGCTCAAAGTCCGAATGGTGATCCCTCCCGCCCCCCCGGCCCC
>DATJVT010000558.1:0-9670 GCA_035501695.1 Terriglobia bacterium
TGGCGGTTACGTCGCCCTTTTCCGCAAAGTAAATGCCCGGCTTGGGTCCCTTGAACGAGGCTTCCAGCTTGGGGGCCGCTTCACCCCGAGGCCAGGATTCAAAAGCGCTGCGCAGCTTTGCTTCCATTTGGGAGGAATCAAAATCGCCCACCACTCCCAGGATGATGTTATTGGGGTGGACGAACCGCCGGTGCCAATTTAGCAGGTCGTCGCGTGTAACCGCCGCCACCGTGGCGTACTCCGGCACGCGCGCGTAGGGTGAGTCCGCACCGTACACCAGTTTCGCCGCTTCGCGAAATGCAATTCCGAAAGGCTGGTCATTCCGGCGGGAGATGGAAGTGTTCAATTGATTCTTGGCGAGGGGCAACTTGTCATCGCGGAACTCCGGCTCGCGCAGGAGTTCGATGAATACGCCAAAGACCTCATCAAAGTTGTCTTTGAGGCAGTCCCAGGTGACGGTGGTGAAATCCCCGCCGCCGCTGGTTTCGACTTTGGCCGCGCGCGCTTCCAGATAGTCGTCGAGTTGATCGCCGGTCTTGCTTTTGGTGCCGCCGGTGCGCCAGACCTGGCCATAGATACTGACCATGCCAATCTTCGCCGCCGGTTCCAGGTGCGAGCCCCCACGAATTCGAGCCGTGCCGCGGATAAGGGGCAGCTCGTGGTCCTCTTGGAGAAAAATCACCATACCGTTGGGTAGTTCCACCCGGCGCGGCTGCTGAGGATGAAAGGGGTGCAGCGGCGGCGCCTGGATCTGCTTCCAATCGGTCGCTTGCCCGCGCAGGGACGGTGCGAAAGCCAGCGGAGCAAGGGCCATCAGTGCGAACACAATCAAACCAGTTTGCCCCTTCATTGTGGAGTCTCCTTTCCAGCCGCCGGGGCCTGCGCAAGCTGGGTAGATTCGATCATGCCGACGGTCCGATTGTTGTCCACGAAAGTCGCATTGGCCACGCGGCGGATGTCCGCTTTGCTGACTTGGCCGATTTCGTCCACATGGCGGAAAAGACCGCGCCAGTCGCCGTATAGCGACTGGGCAGTTCCCAGTTGAAATGCCAGCCCTTCGTTGTCTCCCAGACCGCGGATTAAATCTGCCTTGGCCCGCGTCTTGATCATCTGCAATTCGTTATCGCTGATGTCCTCTTTTTTGACGCGGTCGATCTCGGTGTGGATGGCATCGCGAATCTCCTCCGGCGTGTGGCCCGGCGTGGACACCGCGAAGAAAACGAACAAGTTCGGATACTTCACGCCCGGATACCCGTTGAAGCCGCCCGAGAAAGCGGCGATCTTTTTGTCCCGCACCAGCGAGCGGTAAAGCCGCGATGTGCGGCCGTTCGACATCAGATCCTGGAGCGCGTCGTAGACCGCATCGTCCTTGTCCCGCGCGCCCGGCTTGTGATAGCCCTCGATGAAGATCGGCTGCGACGTCTCGTGCAGGATCACCGTCCGCTCGGCGATCTGGGGCGGTTCCACAGTGCGCAGGGGTTCGGGCTTCGGCCCGGCGGGCAGGCGGCCGAAATACTCCTCCACGATCGGCAGGACTTCGCCCGCTTTTACGTCACCCACCAAGGTCACCACCATGTTGGAGGGGACGTAGTACTTTTTGTAGAAGTTCTCAGCGTCGGTCTCGGAAAACGACTCCAGGTCAGACGGCCAGCCCAGCACGGGTCTCCCATAGGGATGGGCGATAAAGGCCGCACCCGAGAACTGCTCGAACAGCCGCCCGAAGGGCTGGCTTTCACTCAGACGGCGCTCTTCATGAACGACGTCACGCTCCTTGTAAAACTCGCGAAAGACAGGGTGCAAAAAGCGCTCCGATTCCAAATACGCCCAAAGTTCCACCTGGTTGGAAGGGAAGGAGTAGTGATAGGCGGTCTCCTCATTGCTGGTGAAGGCGTTGAGCCCGGTGCCGCCGCTGCGCTCGACGATCTCTCCGAATTGGTTCGTTACCACATACTGTTCTGCTGCGGCCATTGCGTCTTTCCAGGCTTTCTCCAGTTGGGCGACCTTCTCCTCGTCCCTGCCGGTTTCGCGCCGCCGCTCGCGGTCGTAGGCCTGGTAGGCCTGTTCCACCTGAACAAGCGCCGGTTTCTCCTTGGCGTAGTCCCTGGTTCCGATTTTGTCCGTACCCTTGAACGCCATGTGCTCAAACATATGCGCCAAGCCGGTAATCCCCGGATACTCACGGTCGCCTCCCACATCCACGTGGGTGAAGAAAGAGAACACGGGGGCCTCGGGCCGTTCACAAATCAAGACGGTGAGGCCATTGGGGAGAACCTTGAGTGTGATTCTCTTTTCGAATGATGCGACATCCTGAGCCGCTGCCGGCGCCGCAAGCGCCAGCCCCAGCAGGTACATCAGCACCCATTTTGGTTCATGCTTTCGCATTGGAGAGATACCCTCCATCTCTTGAAGTGCCTGTCGTTTGCAATTTTAGTAAGGTAAGTCAATTCAAGCTGAAACTCAAAGAGAAATGAATGTTGGAAGAGCCAAACCTTTGACGCAACCCTTGGACACCACGGACAATCGCCAACGGAATTCTTTAAACCTGCTAGAATCACAGGACATGACTCCGATGGTCGAGGTCCAAGACCTCAACAAGGAATTCCGCACTTTCCGCCGGCGCGAAGGCGTCCTCGGCGCTTTGCAAAACCTCTTTGTTCGGGAATACCTGACCGTCCATGCCGTGGACCACGTGAGTTTCGCGATCGGGCGGGGCGAGATGGTGGGTTATATCGGCGCCAATGGGGCAGGGAAATCGACCACCATCAAAATCCTCACTGGAATCCTCGTGCCCACGAGTGGGCGGGTAGTTGCCAACGGGTTCGTCCCCTACCGCGAGCGCCGACATTATACCAAACACATCGGCGTGGTTTTCGGCCAACGGACCCAACTTTGGTGGGATATCGCGGTCATCGAATCCTTCAAATTGCTCAAAGAGATTTACGAAATCCCCGCATCTGACTACCAGCGGCGCCTTGATACATTCTGCGAAATGCTCAACCTCAAGGAATATCTCCACACGCCAGTGCGCAAGCTGAGCCTGGGTGAGCGCATGCGCTGCGACCTGGCCGCCTCATTGCTCCACAACCCGCCCTTGCTTTTCCTGGACGAGCCCACCATCGGCCTGGACGTGGTGGCCAAGGAGCGCATCCGCGAATTCCTGAAAGAGATCAACCGCACCGAAGGGACCACCGTGCTGCTGACCACCCACGACCTCTCCGATATCGAAGAGCTCTCCAAGCGCATCATTATTATCGATAAGGGACGCATTCTCTTTGACGGCGACCTGGAGCAAATGAAAAAACGCCTGGCAAAATACAACCAGGTGAAGTTCTTCCTGAAGGACCGCTCGCAGGTGGCAGCCCTGGCACAGATTGAAACGGATGGAATTCACTGCGAGCGCGTTGACGAACTGACTTACCTGATCCGGTTTGACCGCGAGCAACATTCCAGCGCCGACGTGATCCGTCAAATCGTGAACACCCTGAAGGTGCGCGACCTGCTGGTAGAGGAAGAGCCCATCGAAGAAATCGTGAAGCGTATTTACACCAGCGGCGAGGTGGGTTGATTTTGCCGGCTGACGTCACCAACCCGCTTCCGGGCAAAAAGGCCTGGCCGGCAGTCCGGAAAGAGCTGCAACTCTATTGGGCCTTCGCGCGCGTGGGGTTCGTCAACACCCTCGCCTACCGGCTGCGTTACTACATGGGGATCGTCACCTACTTCCTCTATGTATCCGTGTATTACTTCATCTGGAAGGCCATTTACGCGCACAGCGCGTCGATTGAAGGCTTTGACTTTTCCCACCTGCTTACCTACATCGGCGTGGGATGGATCATCCGCTCCTTCTATTTCAACAACATTGACCAGGAGTTGGCGTACCAGGTGATGGAGGGGCGCCTGGCGATGGACCTGATCAAGCCCGTGAACATCCAGGTGATGTATGTGGCGCGGGCGGCCGGGGAATCGGTGTTCCGCCTGGCTTTGCTGACCATACCCACCGCGTTGGTGCTGTTTCTGGTATACCCGTTGCGCGCACCTGCAAGCCCTGGACTTGCGGGATTGTTTCTGATCAGCGTTGTCTTGAGCTTCCTGATCGTCGCCGCCATCAATTTTGCGGTGGGCACTTTCGCCCTGCGCCTGCACTCGATTCTGGGACTACTGCGCGCCAAGTTTTTTCTGCTCGAACTCTTTTCCGGCCTCCTCCTGCCGATCAGTTTCTTTCCCCAGGTTTTCCAGAAAATCTTCAGCGTGCTGCCCTTCCAATACATCAGCTACGTGCCGATGCTGATTTACCTGGGCAAATTGCACGGAGGCGGCCTGGGGCGCGCCATCGCCATCCAGGTCTTGTGGGTGGCGATTCTTATCGCGATCGGGGACGGCTTGTGGCGATGGTCGACCCGGAAGGTGATCATCCAGGGCGGTTGAAGACGCAATGAAACGACACTTCCGATTGTTCGCTCAGTATTTCGCCCAATACGCGAAAGTTCGCCTGGCGTACAAGGCGGACTTCCTCATTGCCTTCTTTTCCTCCATGGCCGCCACGGTCCTGGGGTTTGGTTTCGTTCTGGTGCTCTTTACAAAAATACCCCACTTGCAGGACTGGTCGTTCAACGAGGTCATGTTCCTCTACGGGTTCTCGCTTATTCCCCTGGGCTTCTTCAACGTGGTCAGTTGGAATCTCTATGACTTCAGTGAGATTTACGTCATCGAGGGGAAGTTCGACCGCGTGCTCCTGCGCCCCGTTTCCACCCTCTTCCAGGTGATTTTTGAGAAGTTCCGGCTGGAGTCGCTGCAAGAGGTCGTGACCGGCATTGCCGTGGTCAGCCTGTGCCTCCACCGCCTGCACATCACGCTGGGAATTCCGGATTTTCTCTGGTTCGGGTTAATGATCGTTTGCGGCGCCATCATCTACATGTCCGTCTTCCTGATCTTGACGGCGGTGTCGTTCTGGTTCGAAGATCGAGTGGGCGTCGTCCCGCCGGTCTTCAATATGCTCACTTTTGGCCGCTACCCCTTGACCATTTACAATGTCTTCATTCAGTTCATGCTGAGTTGGATTATCCCCTTCGGATTCGCTACTTTTTACCCCACCACACATTTCCTGCGGCGCGAGGCTTTCGCGATTTACTTCCACCTGGTGCCCGTGGTTGCGGCCATATTCGGGACGCTGGCGATCGTGATTTGGAATCGCGGGGTCGCCAATTACAGCAGCACCGGAACGTAGCTCCTTGGCGGGGCTCGCCTCTGGACTGCGGTAGCTTGCTACCGCTTCGCCTTGCGCGAGCTCGCTGGCCTCATCAGGCGAAGGAGGGGCCGTTCTCAAACCGGGGGCCTCCATACCACCAGCCGCTGGAAGAACAGCGTCCAAATCCTCGCAAACAGTAAACGGCAAAAGTTGAGTCGATACAACCCGGCTCCCAGGCACGTCCCCAGGGTATCGGTGATGAGGTCCGTGGTGTCGGAATCGCGGGTGGGCAGGAATACCTGAAGGGTTTCGATGGTCAAGCTGATCGCGAAACCGAGAAGGATGGCAACCAGCGCCACCCTCCTGATCCTGCCCGACAGCGAGAGGTAGGCGTATACAAGGAAACCGAAGGGGACAAAGCCCCCAATGTTTTCCAGGACGTCTTCCCAGTAGCCCCGTTCGTTGTCGAATGCATCCCAGAAGGGTTCCAGGAAGGCCGCATTCACAAGCATGTAACGATCCGGAACATATAAATCCGCTCCGGATGTTATCTGATTATGAATAGCTCGGCCCGCGCCCTCGTTAAAAAGGTAAAGAGCAACCATGCCCTCCCCGGCGGCAGTTTCCGGCCGCCCCTTGTCATTCCAGGTCTGGTAATGGCGCAGAACCTCCGAGGCATTGAGTTGTCGATCATAAAGAGCGAGTCCGAGCATATCACCGGACCAGCTATCGTTGCTGGAGGGGGAGGCTGCAATGATGAGGGTGCCCTCCAAATCCTGGCTGGAAAGCCGGAATCCGCGGTCGAGCCGGAGCGGCGCGCCGTCCACATAGACCGACGTTCGTTCGCCGTTCGCGGTGATCGTCAGGAAAGTCGTCTTTCTCGCGCGCAGAATATCACTCACATAGAGCCGCGTAGTACGAGTCCGCCGCCACGGCTCGTGAAATTCGACGTGCAATTCCAGGTCGGAAAGGGATTGACGGAGGGAAAACTGCCGGGAACGGTCCGGCTGGTAGAACGCCACAATAGCGCTGGAGGAAGAGTTCAACTGCGGTTCTACCCAGAGCTCCAGGCTGCACGGGCCGCCCTCCTGGGCATGCGGCGCATGCAAATAGCTGGGACTCAGAATGGTCCCATGATCGCCAAAGCGGACCCCCCTTCCATCCGCGCGCCAAGTCACCTGATTCCAGGGGGAATGAAAGGGCCATAGCCCCACCCCTAGGAGTCCGGCTGCAAGCAGAATACAAAGCACGCCGAGGAGGCGGGGGTTTATTGCTTCCTGGTACCGGCGGCCATCCGCATCTGACGTCATGGTCTGATTTCCACCTCGGGGTTGACCAGGTTGGGAGGGCGGCGGCCCTCGAGTCCTGCGAGCAGGTTCTCGGCCGCCAACATCGCCATCGCCAAACGCGTTTCGCCGGTGGCGGTTCCCATGTGCGGGGTGACGACAACATTGGGAAGGGCGAGAAGCGAGGAGTGAATCTGCGGTTCAAACTCGAAGACATCCAACCCCGCGCCCGCGATGCGCTTCGACTGGAGTGCTTCCACCAGTGCGGCTTCCTCCACCACTTTCCCGCGCGAGGTGTTGATGAGGAATGCGGTGGGCTTCATCAAGTTGAGCTCGGCGGAGCTGACCAGATGATGCGTGAGGGGGGTCAGGGGAACGTGGAGGCTGAGGAAATCGGCCTCGCGCAGGAGCGTTTCCCGGTCCACGTACTGCGCGCCCAACTCGCGTTCCCGTTCCGGCGTGGGACGGTCGAGGGAATAATAGAGGGTGCGCATGGAGAAACCCCGGGCGCGGCGCGCGACCGCCTGGCCAATGCGTCCAAGGCCCAGGATGCCCAGAGTTTTGCCTACCAGGTCCGTGCCCCACATGCATCCCCAGGTCCAATGGCGCCAGTGCCCCTCGCGCACGTAGCGGTCAGCCTCCACCAGGCGGCGCGCCACGCACATCAGGAGCCCAAAGGCCAAATCCGCCGTGGCTTCGGTGACTACGCCGGGAGTGTTGGTCACCAGGATGCCGCGGCGCGTGCAAGCGGGCACGTCAATGTTGTCGTAGCCGACCCCCACGGTGGAGACTACGCGCAAGCGGGGAGCCTGCTCCACTACCTCCGCCGTGACTTGCGTTCCAGAGGCCACCAAGCCTTCGACTTCCCGGCAAGCTTCCGCCACTTGCGCGGGAGGGAGGCGAATGTCCTCCGGATTCATGGTCACTGAACAATGCGCTGCAATCCGTTCCACCGCCGCGGGCGGCAGCGGTCGTGTAATGAAGACTCTGGGCTGTTCCAATAGTTTCTCCCGAGATGGAGTTGAACAGTTTTGATACCATAGGGCGGGCGGGAGGTCAACGAAGGGGGAGATGCTCCCTCCTTTAGTCCGGAGCGCGAAAGCGTACTCCCGGGGATAGCATGCCGGTCGATTTTGTCTTTCTCGCAGGGTTGCGCTCTATTGCCGCCTTCATTTCTCTGGCGCTGGCCATCCGGGACCGCCAGGGTTTCCTGCTGTGTCTGCGCGCATTCGCAATTGGTTTCATCGTTGGGATTGTGGGATTGATCGCCCGCGCGCGGATGGATCGCAGCATGGTACATTACGGTCATGTCTTACAAGACGCCCTACTCAACCTCGGCTGCGAAGCCGTTGCCGTCTTCGGAATTCCCCACTTCTTGAAGTAGTGCTAATCTAAACCTGCCACTTTTTTCCTGCCGGCAGGAAATGACATTTTGACAGCCGAGATATCGGGGTTTGAAGAATCCCTGAAACCTGACGGGAGCGAGGAGCAAGGGTTCGTAACGCAACACTAATTTGAGTTGGGCGAGTTCTCTGTCGGGTTCTGGTGGGTTCCAGGCCCGACTTGACCACCGGGGCTACCCGGACCTCCAGGACCTTCGGGACGGCCGGTGCGGATTTCTTTGGCCACAAGCTGGCCGTTCGCCTCTTCGCCCAAGGCAAAGATCCGATCACCGACTTTGAAATCCTTCATGGTGGCGGGCTGACCCTCTTTGGACAAGGTCGTCTTTTCATTGATCAGAATGGTTCTTTCGCCGCGGCGGCCTTGCACTTTGATCTGATTGCCCTGGATTGAGATAATCTGGCCGCCCGCAAATTGCCTGCCCCCTTGTCCCCATCCACCTCGCTGGCCCTGGCCACCCGGCCCTCCACCTGGCCCGCCGCCCGCCTGGAACCTCTCGAATTGTTCCTTGGTGAGTCGCCCCACACCCATGGCGACCATCGGCTTGTCACCATTAGGGGTGCCACGCACCGCGACGTAGTCGCCAACTTTCAGGTCTTCCAACTGGATCTCCTGTGCCTGCTGCTGCCCCCACACTCGGTAGTGTGTTCCCTGATTCACCAGAATAGTTTGGGCTGTGCCGCCTGGCGTCTTGATCTCGAAGCGATCGACTCCCACGGAGGTGATGGTGCCCAACAGCGGGGGGCCACCCATACCACGACGGGGCGGTTCTTGCACCGTGGGCGGAGCCTCCTCCTGTGCTATCATCGTTCCAGCGAGTATAAGTGCCAAAAGCACAGCTAAACCGAGCATGGGTTTTCTGATCATAGATTCCTCCGTTTTATTTTGACGGCTCCAGTGGCCACGCGGTTACCTGTAACCTGCGGCGCTTGAGAATCGTACTCACTCCTTGTAAGCTCTTTCATTCTCTGGAGTTATAGACGCGTGCGGTTTACAATTTTTACAAGACGCGCTAAGTCCATGCGCCTGCTGGCCGGGGGCATGCTCCTCGGGTCGGCGCTGATCCTTGGTCAGACGCCCACGAACTCCACAGGAACAGTGACGGGGCACGTGCGCGGCCCCGGAGGCATTTCGATACCGGGCGCAACCGTACAGTTGATCAATCCGCAATCCGGCGAACGAAAAGAAACGTGGACCGACGAAGCAGGCAATTATGCCTTCACTGGGCTGGTACCCGGTACTTATCGCCTGGATGTCTCGCTGGTGGGGTTCCGGCCTGACTCGCGCGAACCGCTGCCCGTGGCCTCCGGCGGAACCCTGAAGGTCAATGTGGCCATGGTTGTCGCGGTCCCGGAAGGTGCCACGCCCCAGTCTGCCGAGGCTGCGCCGCGCTCCAACGCCAATCGGGCGAACCCTCCGGGAGGCGGCCGCAGCCGCAGCTCCGGTTTGGCCAGCGTTGGGATGGCATCGGGTGCGGGAGTTGGAGGAGGTGGCGCAGGTGGCGCGCTCCGCATCGAGGGCAATGGCGCAGAGGGTCCTGCTTCTGCGGAGGCACAAACGGAGGAGGCCGACATCTCTTCTACAAGCGCCAACAACTCGTTCTTGCTGGGGGGTGGCATGGGGGAGGCGGCCACCCCGGGTGCGGGGGGAAGGGGCGGCCGATTTGGTCGCGGCTTGGGGGGAATGGGTGGATTTGAGGGAGGCCCCGGCGGAGGCAATGGAAGTCCCTTTGGCGGTGGCGGCGGACCAGGAGGTGGAGGCGGCTTCGGTGGGGGCGGATTTGGCGGTGGTGGATTTGGAG
>DATJVT010000559.1:0-4079 GCA_035501695.1 Terriglobia bacterium
TTTGACCTTTCATTCCCAAAGCAAGAGCGACGGCAAGGAACCAGGGGCCGCAAGCCGCAAGAATTCGTAGCCGATACCGGACATCCCCTGGTGAAACGACGCGAGGTAGGGGACTTTTTCCCAGCCCAAGTCGTAGCGCCCGTCTTGGCGGGAACACCGCAGGACGGAAGACGCCGTCTTTTGGGCCTGCTGGAGGTAAGCCGGATCGCCGAGCTCTTTGGCCGCCACCACAAACGCCTCGACGCGCCCCATTGCCCCGCAGCATACCGTGTCCGGCTCCTCCGTTCCAGGTAGCCGGGTGGCCCGCAAGCCGTGGGAAATGTCCTGACGGACCTGCGGAGTATCGAGAATGGGGAGCGCGGCCAGCCGGCTCAAAACGATCCCTGAAGCCCCGTGGCACCAGGTTGTCTGATGGGCATAACCCTGCTCGGTAGGTGGAACGCGGAAATCGGGCCAGTTGGAAACCTCGGGCATAAAAACGCTGCTTTCATAGGCCTCAGCCTCCAGTGCCGCTTCCAGGAAGGAACTCTCGCCGCTTGCATCATATAGCTTGAGCAGTGCATAAGCGATCCCGGCGGCGCCATGCGAGAACCCGGTCAGTATCTCTTCCCCTAGCGTTTTCCAGGCCCTCGGTCCCTGCGGGCTGGGCGACCGATGCTGCAAGAGATGCTCCCCGCACAGGACGGCCTTATCGAGAGCCCCCGGAAGGCGCGTCGCCCGATAGAGTGCCAACAGAGCCAGCGCCGCTCCCGCCGCTCCACTCAGCAGGTCGAATTTGCGGTCCGACCGAATGCGTTCGGCATCGAGCATTTCGGCAAAACGCCGGGCATGGTGGAGCCATTCCTCTTCCCCCAGGGACTCACTCGCGCGGACCAGCGCGTATATTACGGAGGATTGGCCCAGCCCGGCACCGATGCCCTGCTCGAAGAGCACGCGTACATAGTCGGGCCGCACCGCCTCCCGGACAACCGTGGCCAGAGTGGAGCGAGCCAAGTCAGCCAATTCCGGTTCGTGCACCAGCTTTTGCACCGCCGCCAGGAACAACGCCACGCCGCAAAGACCGTCGTAGAAGCGTGGGGTCATCGGCTCCAATTGCCAGCGCCGCGCCTGGGCGTAGTAGGCGAGCGTGTTCCAACTGACACCTCCCTGGAATGAAAGGGAAGCCTGGCGAATCTGCCGGGCGATGCGAAGCGCTTCTGCCAGAAAATCCTGCGGCCCCGCGTCGTCTT
The DNA here is from genome assembly GCA_035501695.1 of Terriglobia bacterium. GTDB lineage: Bacteria > Acidobacteriota > Terriglobia > UBA7540 > UBA7540 > Bog-366. Next base: position 1,230 of record DATJVT010000559.1, read on the forward strand.
CCCGCGTGACCGTGGAGGCCCCGGATACGACGTTGCCCATCCTCTCCGGCTCGCCTTGTTGCAACTCGAACGAAGCGCGCAAGAAGCTCAATTGGCGAGCCAAATCTTCCGCGCTCAAAGCCGCGAAACGCCTCTGAACCTGGGAAAACCCGGATTCCCGAAAGAACTCAGGGATCGCGCCACCCCCTTCGAGATGCAGACCGTCGCCCTCCGCCGCATAGTGGAATAAGGGGATATCCCCTTGCAGGAGGCTCCTGCGCTCATCAGCTAAAATCGGCCAAGCGGGGGGCCGGTCCTGGGCATAGAGCAAGGGGCGGCTAAACAACTCCAGTTCGATGCTCGCGTCCATGCCATGCCGGAGGCAGCGGGGAGAATACAGCCGCTTCAGCATCGAGCCGTAAATCGCTGTGTCCCTGAACACGAATCGCAGCCCCGACCAGTTGCGGAGAAGACCGTTGGGCCCCACCATCTCGGGCCCGCGCGCCTGGAGAAAACGATACATCTGCTCGAACCCGGCGGCCATCTGCTTGACGTAGAGGGCTGCCTGTACTTTCTCCCCATTCAGGATCACAACATTGTCGGTTGGCCGGGAGAAAATCGGTGCCAATCCAAGCTGCATGGCATCGGTATTAACATGCTCCCAGGTTTTTCGCCGCCGGTGGGTCAGTTGCACCTCGGTTCCGCCCAGCCCGCTGACATCGTAGCTCTCACCCGAAGGCCTGATTTCCCAACGCGGGAGCATGCCGGTGCGGAACACTGAGTCCTCATAGAAGAACCGGTCGGCACGGGACAGTGGTCCCTCGCTCCCCGCAGATCCGATGTACCGGATGCGCGGCTGGAGCAGGGTTTCATGGTCAATGAGTACCGGATGCTCCCCCGCAGCGATGAGGTTCTCTTGATGGCAATCGCTTCCCATGAGAGCATAAATCAAGCTCACGAGCATCCCCGCGCGGTAATAGAACGCCTCGACCTCCCGCGGGGTTTGGCACGAAGCAGGCTTGACCTCTTCCACCCATCCGTAGGCGCTGCGGGCCAGGACCTGGACGGTCCGGAGTGGGAGCAGCCCGGCGTTACGGTTGATCCAATCGAGCAAATCCCAATAGGCGGTCTCGACCGTGATCATCTTGGGCTTGTAAATCAGCCTGACGCCGGCGGCGAAATGCACCCGAAACGCCGTGCGTCCTGCCCGGTGACCGTCCGACAAGCCCGGGTCCAGCTTGATGACAGGCCCCAGCGACTCGCATTGGTTGAAGCGCCTTTCCAATTCCGCCTGGTCAGCTTCCAGGCGAAGGAGAAACTCCCGGGCCGCATCCACCCACTGGGAGAGCCGGGTGGCCAGGTATCTTGCCACCACCGGATATTCCAGAAAGAGGCGGAGGAGTCCCTCTCCTTGCAGAGAGCGGAGGAAGGACTCGTAGATTCGTCGGGAGGAAGTGCCGGGAAGCGATCCCGACCCCGATGGAGCTACGGCGTGGGAAGTCGGGTGCTCGGCACGGAAATCGGTAAATTCAAGGTCGAGAGTGTCTCCCGCGATCGCCTCCCAGGAAAGCAACAGGGACCGCTCCCATTGCCGATGGGCCGCCTCCGCCAACAGGGAATAGGCGGCCCCGGACTCCTTCCGCAGGGTTTCTCGGGCGAGCCTTAGGAAGGGATAAAAAAGTTCTTCAAAGGCGACGGGCTGCTCTCCCCGAACAGAAGCGAGATCGTTCTTAAGCAGGGATTCGTCCCAGGGTTTCCGGGACGACTCAATCATATGCCCCAAAAATTGTGCCCATGATGGCAACTTCCTCTTGGGGTTTGCCCACCGGACTCGACCCACCAGGCTCCGGGCACGATCGAAATCCAACCCATCCCATTGCAGACGCTTGCGAAAGACTCGCCCGTCGCCCTTGGCACAATTTGACCGCCATACAATCATCCGCTGATCGATCACTTCCGAATTCCCGGCGCGAGCCACTGGGACGAAGTCATCCCCGAGACGCTCCTCTAAGAACGCGGATTGCTCCACGATTTCCCGGAGTGGTTTGGTTGAGGTGCAAAGTGGATCTGACATGGCAGGGACACCCTCTTTAAATCTGCAACACCAAACATTGCTTTGGCCGGGCTCGCCAAATACCGCACCGGATTTTGGTCCCGACCTTGCGCGTTTTGAGCTCATTTTGAAGAGGTGGATCCTGGCGACCGCAATCGATCGTTTTCGGCCAGGTCAAACGTATTCTACTCCAAAGGGATTTAAGTGGAAGTTTGAGTTGTCCCGGCCGGTTGCAGGGTCTCCCGGCAGTTCCACGGCATCCAGGCTGCGGGATTCCGGGCCAGTTCCGTGGCGTGCTTCTGCAGCTCGGTGAGGTAATGGAAAGGATTGGTGTCATTCAATTCGCAAGTATGGATCAAGCTCGTGTAGAGATCGCCCACATGGGCGCCATTCTCGGTCTTATAAAACAGACTGTTCTTGCGATGCAAAATGGCCTTCTTCACGGCCCGCTCACAAAGGTTGTCATCGAGAGGGGCGCCCGCCTTCCAAGCGGAGAATCCGGGTTGAAATCCCGGCGCTCCGTCCAGGTCTCGAAGAGGTGTTATGTCTGACACTCTGGTTCTCGACACTCTGGGTTTCCCGGTGGCCTTTGTCTCCTGGCAGCGGGCCGTCAATCTGCAATGGCAGGACCGCGCCGTGGTGGTCGCGGAGGATGCGAAACGCGTCCTCCGCTCGCTCTCCTTCGAGATGGGGATGCCGCGCGTCATCAAGCTGCGGAACCACATCAGCCGGAAGCTGCGGCTGAAGGTTCCGATGACGCGCCGCAACATCGCCATCCGCGATTCGAGCTCCTGCCAGTATTGCGGCGTGGTTCTGGA
>DATJVT010000560.1:0-4590 GCA_035501695.1 Terriglobia bacterium
AAATTGATCGGCTTCCGCAATCGCCTCATCGTGCTCATCAACTGGGCATGGGACTACTTCCTGTTTGAGCGCATGGTGCGTCTGATCCTACCCTCCGCTTCCTGCCGCGAACCCGTGCCACCTCATCCTGTTCCCTCGCGCCAATACGGCAGCGAGGCAGCAGAGAAGTAGGCGCGAAGCGCTTCCTCGTTACAAACAGTTAATAAGAGGCGCTCGGCCACGTTCGCGCCTTGGGCACATCCACGCGCGAAGCTAAAGAGACTGGGGAGAAAATTGTAGCGGTGGGTTAAACCCGCCACGGGGATGCGAAGTCCCCGTAATGTCGCGAACCATGAGTTTTCCGCCGGTCGTTAAACGCGGGTCACCACGCCCCGAAGGGGAGAAAAAATGTGTATAAGTTCAGACAAATTGTCTGGATTGAATGTTTTAGGCCGCTTTTCGCGTAGCACTGCGTCAAAAAAAATGGTATGGTCTACGCCGCAGTTTGTTGCAGTAATTTTCGTCCCCATGCAACCCTGAGCAGTGCACTATCGCGGGCTTCAGGAATTGCGCGACGAGATATTACAGGAGCGGTTGGGTTTGCCCCGTTGCCAATTCGACAAATTGCCAAAATCACACGATCAGGTGCTTTAGGTATGAAGGAACAAGGAACGGTAAAGTGGTTCAACGCCGCCAAAGGTTACGGATTCATCCAGCGCGAAAGCGGCGAAGATGTGTTCGTGCACTTCTCAGCCATCCAGGGTGATGGGTATCGGTCGCTCGAAGAGGGAGCCCGGGTGAGCTTTGAAGTTAAGAAAGGCCCCAAGGGTTTGCAAGCGGCGAACGTCGAACGAGTGTAAGTCCAGCAGGGCGTAGTAAGTCGTAAGCGGGACGGGCGGAACGCCACAGGAAGCGGAGGTTTGTCCGCTCGCCGCATGCGACGGCTTCTGATGTCACGCGGTGCGCCTGGCATAACGACGCGTGGTGTTGTGTCTGTCCTCCACGTCCTCCTTCTCGCCCTTGTTCAGCGGGGCGTCGAGATATCTCCGGCTTTTGCCGAATGCTCGGTCCGGCCGGTCATTCACAACCGGCACAGGGACACCTCTCCCTCGCAGCCTTCCATCATGCACCTCCCGTCACATGCACCTCCCGGCCATGGCCTGGAGCCAGCAAGTGCGCTACACTACGCTCCGTGAAGTCCCGGGAGCTTAAACTTGGAGCGGGTACGCGCCCGACGCGCCGGCGCTTTTTGCAGAGCGCGCTGGGAATGGGTACGGCGTTGGCGGCACCCATTCATGCCGCCGGCAGGAGCAACGTGGTGATCAAACGCAACATGGTCTCCTGGCAAGTCCACGAGGTCGCGAAAATCCCGTCAGGCTATCAGGTAGCGGTAGCGGATGTGAACGGTGACGGCCGGCTGGACATCCTCGCGCTGAGTTCCGAGGAAAGCATCGTCGAGTGGTACGAGAATCCCCGGTGGAAAGCGCGGCCGGTCACCACCACGACGCACAGAAACATCAGCCTGGCGCCCTTGTTTCATCCGGGATATCCGGCGCGCGGCATGGCTCTGGCCAGTGATTTTGCGCTTGATGACAGCACCCACGGCGGCAGCCTATGGTGGGCCAATCCTGCGGCGGACTGGGACCGCGAATGGCGCCTCCGCCCGCTGGGCAAGATTCCCACTTCCCATCGCCTGCGCTGGGCCAATCTGGACGGCAGCGGGCGCCGGTGTTTGGTTGACGCGCCACTGCTGGGATCGGGCGCTGTGGCCCCCGATTACCGCGTCCCTGCCCCGCTCACATGGTTCGAGATGCCGGAAATCCTGACGCGTGGGCACTCTTCCGCTCAGGAACCGTTGGCTGCCGAGTGGCGTTCCCACCTCATCGATAAGACTCTAACCGTGGTGCACGGCCTGAACGTACTGGACTGGGATGGCGACGGTCGCGACGAGATTCTCACTGCGAGCTTCGAGGGTGTGCACCTGTTTCATTCCTCCGGTATCGGCACGGATCTTACGTGGACTCGCACGCACCTGGGCGGGGGCGACCAGCAGTCCCGGCCCCGGCGCGGGGCGAGTGAAATCGGAGTGGGGAAGGTTGCCGGAAAGCGCTTCCTCGCCACCATCGAACCCTGGCACGGCGACCAGGTGGTAGTTTATACGGAAGCCAAGGCGGGAGAATTGTGGACGCGACAAGTGATTGACCCCGACTTTCACGAAGGGCATGCGCTGGCCTGCGCCGACCTGGACGGCGACGGCAACGACGAGATTGTGGCGGGTTTTCGCGGGCCGGGAACCAGCCTGTGCGTCTACTACGCCGCCGAGGCTTCCGCGCGGAATTGGGAAAAGCAGGTCGTCGATGCGGAGATGGCCGCTTCGGGCGTCGCCATCGCGGATATCAACGGCGACGGCCGCCTCGACGTAGTGGCCATCGGAGCCTCCACCGGCAACGTGAAATGGTACGAAAATCAGGCAGGGTAAATCAGCGGAAGGTTACGCAGAACCCAAAAGACAAGAATCACGGCCAGCAGGATCCAGATGAGTATCGGCCGCAGGAACAATTGCGGCAACGGCCGCCCCAGGATCACCTCTCCAATCTCAGAGACTCCACAATAGCTGACGTACGGCAGGAGCAGCATCATCACTGGATTCAGCCTGAGAGCGGCAATAACGTTGCCGTGCAGCAATTCGTGCAGCGCCCGCAGCGTCCCGCACCCGGGACAGAGATAACCCGTCAGCGCCCGGAACGGGCAGGGAGGGAAAAACCAGGTGGAGGCAGGGTTGAAGACTCTGAGGACAATGATGGCGAGCGCCCCGAGTACCATCGACAGCCCTACAAACAGGCGCCGTCTACGAGGGTTGGCGAATTGATGAGGCAGGGTTGGCAAAAGTATTCCTCATCGATTTTGCATGAGTACCGTGACCAGCATGAAGACACCGTAAACCAGGCCGACTACGATCCCCGAGCCGAAGGCGATCCAGCACCACAATCGGGCGTTCCGGGATGACTGGCGCGCTCCCGCCAGGTCACCCTGCACGACTTTGCCGTTCACCTGGGCGGCATAAACGATGGCCGGGATACCCAGCGGCCAACAGCAGCAGACGGTGGAGACAATCGCCTGCCACAAATAATTCGGGATGACTTCCGGCGGGAGGTTGGTTGCGGGTGGGGGAGCTTCGTGCAAAAACGACTGGCATTGGACGCATTTCCAGGCGTTGTCATCGTTCGATGCAGCACATTTTGGACAGTACACTTGTGCTCATCTCCTTCCGGAGGAACACCCCATGGCCTGGATTTCTTCTACCTCGACGGGGCATCAATTCAGCCCACCGCCCGATGCTCCCAGCTACCTTAGCAGCGGGCTTTGCGCAGTTGCCGGCCCGTTCCGTTCCTGCCGGATCACTCCGCTCTGGTCGGTGAAGTAATGATTTTCGCCCGTGGTGCCGGGCGTTATGGGATCGGCATGGATGGCGTATGTCTTTACGCGTCCGTCGGCATCCGGTTCGCCGGCCGTGTATGTGAAGACGTAGCCACTCTTCTGCCCGGAGGCGAGTATCCTATCGATCAGCCCTGCGGCGTGAGCGTCCGGCGTTCCGTTGGCCGGAGACGGTCCGAGCGTCGCAAGGCTGGGAGCAAAGCCGCCGTCATAAGTCGATGCATAGGTTAATGCCGCCGTGTTCAAGGTCCGCAGCGAGCCGACGGCGGAGGCTTGATTGGCAGCCACCCTGGAGCGCAAGAGGTTTGGGATTACAATGGCTGCTACCATCATCACCAAGTAAATCAAACCGACCGCGAGGCCGCAGCCGAAGGCAATCCAGCACCACATCTTGGCATTCTTCGAGGACTGGCGCGCCCCTGCCAGGTCCCCCTGAGTGACTTTGGTATTTACCTGGGCGGCATAAACGATGGCTGGAATCCCCAGGGGAATACAACAACAGACCGTGCAGACAATCGCCTGCCACAGGTAATTCGGAACGACTTCCGGAGGGGTGTTGATCGCAGGCGGCGTTTGCTGCAAGACCGTCTGGCACTGGACACACTTCCAGGCGTTGTCATCATTGGGCGCACCGCAGTTTGGACAAATCACTGGAGTTCATCTCCTTCCGGGGAACGGAACCAGTGCAGCGATGAGAAGCAAGTAGAGCAAGGCGAACAGCCCTCCGGTGACGATACCCACCCAGGCATGGACCTTTCCCTTCACCTCGGGATGCTCTCGCGCCTTGCGTAGCCCTTTCATACCCAAAATGAAGGCGGCAATTCCCATGGGAATACCCAGCACCGGTATGGCGGAAAAAACGCCGAGGTAGTAAGCAACCAGGGCCGGGCCGTTCTTGCTGGGGATCATCCCACCCAGCGTGTCGTCCGAGGTGATGACGACCGGCGGTCCCGTGGGATGGAGGATTTCTCCACACCGGGTACATTTGAAATTATTGTCGTGGTTTTCAGTCCCGCACTTGGGGCAGTACATAATCCGCTCTCTGGGGGGCGTAGTATATGGGTGGAGAAGTGCAAATGCAATATGAATAGAAGTGTAGCGGGTGCTGCCTCTCATGATCCGCGATTTCTGATCTGACTTTAACGGATCGTCCGGTGCTGGATGGGGTCTTTCGTT